>PMBT01000098.1:873-25955 GCA_003153035.1 Opitutia bacterium | reverse complement strand
CCCCGTCCACGTCGCCGACGCCAGCGAGAGGCCGCCGCCCGGCCAGCGCACCATGCCGGCACCAACCTTCGCCCGAGGCAGCCAGCGATCGAGCCCTGTGGCGATGCCCATCAACCTTGCGCGCAGCGGAATCCAGCCGCCCTCCATCGGCGTCGCTGGTGCGACCGTGCTCCGGTTTTCGCGCTCCACAGTCACAGTCCAGCGGTCCGCGCGAGTTTCGCCCGGCCGCCTGGTCCAGCGGCGCCAAAGCCAGACAAGCGGCGTGTCCGCCTCGACGCGCGCCACCATCACCCGCACGCCCGGCTGGCGCACCTCGACATCGCGCAACGCAAAGCGCGTGTAGCCGATCCGTTCATAAGCGCCGAAGTGCGCTCCCCACGGGCGTCCCACCTGCACAAGCACCGGTTTCAGCCACCACGGCAGCGCCGCGATCGCCGCGATGAAAGCAGCTACGAGACTGGCGGCAAGGAGAGGAACGCGACGGCGCATCGGGAGGGAAGACCGCCCGTGGTGCTTTTCTTTTTCGCAGCACGAGCGTCGTCGAAGCGAAAATGTAGGCGAAAGGCGGTGCGGGTCCTATGGGGTTTTACCCTATATGCCATCCCGGAGGCCTCCTACTGCGGCTGGTGCGACAATCAAAGGTGGCCGGCGGTTTCTGACCGGCAACTTCGCCAGTTGCAGACTGGAACTACGTGACGGTAAGGCTCTGCCGATGAAGAGAAGACTCCAAATCGTCGCATGCCGTCCTCATGGACGAGGCGCGGAGAACCGTCTCGGCGGGTATCAGGTGGCCGCCACCCACTGGTGGCAAGGGACCGGGTTACACACCATGTCCCCCGGAGGGGATTTGGTGTAGATTTATGATATTGTGCCTGAAACTCCTGTTTCCAGCCCCGCGAAAACCGACGCCACGGTCTGCAGTCCCGGCAAAACGGCCACTCGTGACTCCGGCGAGGTTAAGACGGAGGCTCCGGCCCCCACTCCGGCAAAATCGTCCCTCTTGACGATCGGTCTTGGGGCGTTGGCCGGCATCCTTTTCATTTTTGTTGTGGTCCTCTGGATCAAGGTGGGCGCGCGGAACATCACCATCGTGGAAAGCCAGAATCGGATCGAACAGGATGGATCCGCTACGGCAGCGATGCAGGCGCAGGTGGATGGGGCCAAGGCAGACTCGGCCAAGCTGCAGGCCCAAGCCGATGGAGCGAAGGCCAAGGCAAATCAGCTCAATAGCCTGGTGGACAAGACCAAGGCCGGCGCAGCCGAGCTCCAGACCCAGTTGGATGCGAGCCGGGGCAACTCCGCGGCATTGCAGGCGAAACTAGAAAAAGCCGAGAAAGAAATCGCCCAGCTGAAAACCACGCGCCCGCAGAAATAGCCCAGGAATGGGTTCTGGGCGCCAAGACACTCGTCTGTGTCAAGGGGGTGATCCGGAGCCAGCCGCCCCGCTAGCGTAGCAGCTGGCCCAGGCGCCTTGGGTTGGAAGCGCCAATTGACTTGGCCCGGCTCGCAGGCGCATGAAGCAGAATTGCCCGCGGGAACAGAAGGCGCAAAGACCGCAGCGAAGGTTTTGATGTCCTTCAACGCGGGATTTAACACCATCTTCAACGACACGACCGGTAAGTTCGTGATGTGGATGCATGTGGATTTCGACGACTATGCCGACGCCGGGACGGGACGGAATGTGGTGGTGAGTCTCCGTGGCGATCTCGCGATTCCTTTCGGCAAGATTGTCCTGAAGTCTCCCCTGGCCGAGAAGATCGAATCGGTCTCGGGGGACGGACGCTGGGTTCCAGGGGAACCGAACGAGATCCGCATCGAGGAGCTTCCGGCCACCATCACCATCCGCTATTGGGGTGGAGTTGGGCGATGATCGTCATCGCCCAGCGCCCCGCGTGGGCATGGGCGGCTCCCCCGCCGCTCACTTCTCGCGGCGGAAGAACCAGAGGTTTCCCCTTTTCACCAGGGCCACCTCGCCGCGGAAAGTCACGTCGCCCGCCTCCAGGTGCCCGGTGGCGGTAAACTCGTAGCAGTACCACTGCTCACCATCGGTCGTCTTCGTGGTGCGTTTGGAGATCGCATATAGGAAAGGTGGCGCGGTCATAGTCGCTCCGTTCTGCTCGACCACTCGCCGGGCGTCCTGGCCGGGGACGAAGAAATTGTTGCCCCCGGGAAAGGCATAGTCTTTCGCGTACGTCTTCTTGAGGAACCACGTCATGGCTCGCTGGATATCCTCGATGGTCGGCCCGGGCTGCAGCCGGCCGCATGCCAGAACCGCGCCGGCGGTTAGGAGTAATAGTGCCAGCCCGAGGCGCGGATGGAAACCGGGAAAAGACGGGCGGCTCATCGGAATGGGAGATCGGGGTGAATGGATGAAATGGCCAGGCGAACCCCATTATGAGCATAAATGCCGATTGAGGCAGAAAAATTTGCGCCGCGCAGACCGCCAGGGATTCTCGCATACCGCAGATTCCCCTTGGCGGGCGAGGTTCCTCGCGGACCGAAACCCGGATCGCGGAGGGGCCGCGGGCCTTAGTTTCGTCACTGAAGACGGATTCGTGGGCGCCAATTGTTTGTTTCGGGAGACTGGCGGGAGCGCTGGCCGGACTGTCTGATTCCGCCGAGATTGACGTTTCCATTCCCCGACCGCGTCCTCCCCTCTCGTGTTGCCGCACAAACGTTTGTCGGGTAATGTTCTTGAATCGTTTGTCACCGTGCGCTCATCGGGCCCTCCCCTCACTCCATGAAAATCAAAATCCTCTGCGCCATCGCGCTGATCGCAGGCGGTGCGAGCCTGTCTCCGCTTTCGCTCTTCGCCCAGATCGGCACGCGTTTCCCCTCGGAAAAGAAGATCGTCCCGGATCCGGTGACGGGAGTCCCGCTCTCATTTCTGACCAGCATGCCAGCGGGCGATTCCAAGATTTACCAGACCCACCCGCAGTGGACGGCGGACGGCAAGTGGCTGGTCTTCCGTTCCAACCGCGTGCCCGGCCAGGCGATGGCCGTGAACGAAGCAAGCGGTGTGATCGTGCAGGTGACCGACAAGGGTTACATGGGCATGCTCTGCAACGCGCGCCTCTCGATGAAACTCTACATCATGCGCGACGTGAATGCCGCGGGCCGCGGCCAAGGCGGCAGCAGCGCGCCCGCGGGCACCGTGTCGCCCAGTGCCGCGCCGGCGGCGGCGCCGTCATCCCAGGCGGTCGCGGCGCCCGGCACCACGCCAGCCGGGGCGCCCGGGGCTGCGGCCGCCCCTGACGCGCGTGGCGAGCGCCGCGGTGGTTTCAACCGACCGCGCGGCCCGTTTCAAATCGTTGAGATCGATCTCGCCAAAGTCTTCGCCGACAGTGAAGCGGGCACGATCAAGCCGGCCTCGAATTACGAACGCGTCTGCGGCACGACGCCGGAGGGCATGTTTGCGGATGGCAACATGGGCCTGGATGCGAACGAGAATTTCATTTATTTCCGCGTAAGTGGCGACGAGGTTTCGAAACATCTGCCGGAAGGCCAGAAACCTGCCGCGCCTTTCGGTCCGCGTGGAATGGGCGCTGGCCCGACCGGTCTGGCCAGCATGAATCTCCAGACGGGCGAGGTGAATTTGATCGTCACCGTCCCGTTTCAGATCGGTCATGTGCAGACGAATCCTTGGGTGCCGGGCGAGATCGTGTTCTGCTGGGAGACCGGCGGCAAGGCGCCGCAGCGCACGTGGACGGTCATGGCCGACGGCACCGGCTTGCGTCCGCTTTATCCGGAGGCGGACTACGAGTGGATCACGCACGAAGCCGTGATCACCAAGGACGAAGTGGCGATCGCGATCATCGCGCTCCGCAGACCGAAGATCGCAGGCCAGCTGGTCGAGCCGAACTCCCCGGTCCCGGTGAACGCCTGGGGTCCGGCGGGCGGCGGCGACAAGCCGACCGGCGTGGGGATCGTCAATCTCCGCACGCGAGAGATTCGCTTGGTCGGCCAGGTGCCGTTTGGAGATCCCGGCCGCTCCATTTGGCATGTCAACGGATCGCCCGACGGCCGCTGGGCGGTCGCCGACGATTTCCAATATCGCACCTGGCTGATCGACCGACACAGCGGCGAGATGATCCTGCTTTCCGACAACGGCCACAAGACGACCGCCGCGGATCACCAGCACCCGACCTTCAGCGCCGACAGCACGCGGATCGAGATCCAGTCCGCGATGCTGTCCGAGAATGGTCGCGCTCTGAACATTTGCGTCATCCCCGTGCCAAAGACCTGGCTTGCCCGCCACTACTCCGACAAAGCGCCGGAGTAAGCGCCGGCGGTCGTTTCTCGGCCGCCGTTTCAGGGGTGGTCGGCATTCGCCGCAGCGGGAACGGCCGGCTCTGGCGATTCGACCGGGGCCAGGCCCGCAATGATCTTCATCGCCCGCGCTTCAACTTTCACCGTGGCTGGAGCGAGACCCCCGCGGGTCGCGGTCAGCGTGATCGTGCCCGGAGTGAGCGTTGAGCGAATGGCGACCCGGTTGATGCCGCATTCGGTGTCGAGGTAGAGATTGTTGGTCGAATTGAGTTTCGCGCTGTTCAGACCGCCGCGCCAGACGGCCGGCCCGGTCACCGCGAAATCCACCCGGCCTTCGTCAGTCGGGCAGCGGTTGCCCTGGGCATCTACCACCTCGAAATCAAAGAACGCCACGTCGCTGCCGCTGGCCTGCAGGCCGCCCGGGCCGGTATGCGGCGTGAGCTTGATCGCCGCGGCTTCACCCGCGGTCTTGATTTCTTCCTGGGCGACCACCTGGCCGTCTTTCATGGCGACCGCCTTGAGCACGCCGGGCGTGAATGCGATGTCGGGGAAAGCATAGATGTACCCGGTGTCGCCGCCAGTCTCACCCACGTTCTTCCGGCCAACGCCAGTGTAGTCATCAACGAACACGAACGGCTGTTTCACCACGCCCTTCGACTCGCCGTTGACGGAAAGCTCGACCGCGTCGCAATGGTTGGCGGCGACATAAACGGCCTTCTTCGTGCCAGCGGGATAGGTCCAGTGGCCGATGATGTGCAGGTCCGGCTGCTCGTTCTGCATGACCCGCGTCACGTAATAGATCTCCTTGGGCAGCCGCACGGCGTCCACCTTGCCGCTGACACGAAGAACCTCGCTCGCCTCCTGGCGTCCGTCCGCGTTGGAGTCGGAGAAATAGATCGAGGCGTAGCCGGACCACTTCGAGTGCGCCGGATCGTGATTGTCGATCCGGTTGAGCATGTAGGCGTGATAGCGCGTGGTCGCGGCGAGCGCGAACGTCTCGGAATTCCAGTGCCAGGTGTCGCCGTCACGCCCGGGCTGGCCCTTGGGCCTGAAGCCGAAGTGCGGCGGCGAAGAGTCGTCCCAGATGCCCCGCGGAGCCTCGTCGCGAAAATCCTCCGTCTCGATCAGCGGCGCACGGTCGCGACGCGGGGCGCTGTAGCCGCGGAAGATGACGTCGCCGGTCAGCCGGTCGGTTTGCGGCGCCTGCCCGATCATCACCAGGTAGTATTCGGCGATGGAGGTGATCGCCGCCGCCGCCGCGTTGTCGTCGCCATGGCGCACGCCCATCAGCCGTCCGCTCGACGGATCCCACTCCTTCCGCAACGCGACCATCTGCTGCATGTGCGGCGGCGTGATCACCTGATTGCCGGCCTCCCAGGCGAAAATGCTCGGGCTGTTGCGATAGGAGATCAGCGTGGCGCGCATGACTTCGGCGCGCTGCTCCCACTGGCGCGCCGCAACTTCGGGTGTTAGTCGCTTGTCGTTGACCGGATCGCCCTCCTTGTCGCCCGCCGGGCAGATCTCGACGATGCCGGCTTTGTCGCAGGCCCGCACGTCGGCCGCGCCGGGCGCAATATGCATCCAGCGAAGGTAATTCGAATGGAAGGCGCGCACGAGCTGCGCGTTCCAGTCATGCATCCAATCCGGGTAAGCCTGCCCGAGCCCGGCCCAGTCGTTGACCGAACGCTGCGCGAAACCGGTGAGCCAGAGAAAACGGTCGTTGAGCCACACGCCGCCCGTGCCCGCCCCGCCCTTGAACTCGATCTTGCGGAAGCCGGTGCGGATCTTGCTCACGTCCACCACCCGGTCACCCACCGAGAGGATCGAATACACGTCGTAGAGATAAGGGTCGTTCACGTCCCAGAAATGCGCGGCGGCGAGCGGGCCGGAAGTCGTGAAGGTTTCCGACTGGCCGTTGACGAGGTCGGATTTCTCGCTCTCGAAACGCGCCCGCTCGATCCCGTCGGCATCCACGATCACGGTCGAAAGCGCGATCGCCGCAAAATCGCCGGATTCGTTGCGCACCTGCGCCTCGACATGCACGTCGGCCGTGCGGTCTTTGATGTCGAAGTGATTGGCGTAAACATCGGCGCCGGTGGTCTGGAGATTGTTGAAGAGCGGCAGTGTCTGGTAGATTCTCCCGGTGAGGTGCAGCCACACATTGTGGTTGATGCCGCCGAAGTTCGGGTTGAAGGCGCGGCCCATCCACTGAAAGCCCACCCCAGTGGCCTCCTCGACGTAGCGGTCGGAGTTGTCCACCTTGACGGCGAGGACGTTGTCCTCGTCGCCGAATTTGACCAGGTCGGTAAGATCGAGGCCGCAGGCGGTGATGCCGTTCTCGATTCTCCCGGCTGGCTGTCCGTTGACGAAGAAGCGGCCCGCCTGCTTCAGGCCCTCGAATTCGAGGAAGACCTTCCCGTCTTTCGCGCTGGCGGGGAGTTTGAAGTGCTTCCGATACCAACCGACGCCGGCATAAAACTCCGGGGTGCGCTCGCCTCCGCTGTGGCCGATGAAGGCGCGGTAGGTGTCGACATCGTTCCAGGTGTGCGGCGTGCTAACTGGGCTCCACGCGGAATCGTCGAAATCCGGTTGCTCAGCTCCGGGCGCATCCTGGCGGAGGAACTTCCAGCCCGGATTGAAGTTCCAGGTGGAGCGCGGCGAGGCGGGCGGCTGGAATTTCCCCGGCTCGGCCGCGCAGGCGGTGAGCGCGATGAGCAGGAACGGGAACCGGCGCAGCTGCCGGCCGAGGGATGAGAACGAGAGACGACGCATGATGTTCCTGGGGTGCCTGGAGTCGAACCCGGCCAGGCGCGCCAAGAAAGTTGGCGCTGGCTGCACCCGGCGTCCAGCTGTTAGCGGTCAGAACAAAGCCGCCTGGGCTGCTGGCAGGCCATCTTAGGCAATTCGATCTGTCAGAACTCGAAGCACGTGCAGTTTGGGCAGGCTATGATATCTTGGCCGACAGAACCCCATGAGAATTCGGCTGTGTTTACTCCTCGCCCTCTCCTCACTCACGGTCGCCGCCACCGCGGCTTCGCCGGCGCAGACTCCGGCGATTCTGATGGCTCCGCCCGCCGCCGGGCTGCCCGCGTTGCCCGCCGTAGTCCGCGATGAGTCGCCGGAACGAACGGAGGCGCGCCTGCGCTGGTTTCGCGAGGCGCGGTTCGGCCTCTTCATCCACTGGGGCGTTTATGCCGTTCCCGCGGGTTTCTGGCAGGGCAAACCGACCGGCGCGGAATGGATCATGTTCCAGGGGAAGATTCCGGCGGCCGCCTACCGGGCCTTCGCGCGGGATTTCACCGCGGCGAAGTACGACCCGGAGGCTTGGGCGCAACTCGCCGTGGATGCCGGCGTGAAATATGTCGTCATCACCGCCAAGCACCACGACGGCTTCGCGCTTTTTGATTCCGCCGTTTCCGACTGGAATGCGGTCAAGGCGTCCGGCGCGAAACGCGATCTGCTCCAGCCCCTTGCCGCGGCCGTGCGCTCGCGGGGCCTCTGGTTCGGCGTCTATTACTCGCAGTCCCAGGACTGGAACAACCCCGGGGGCGGCAAGGGCCGCGGGACCGCCTGGGATGACGCGCAGACGGGCGATTTCGACGCATACCTCGCCAAAATCTCGCTACCCCAGGCCCGCGAACTCGTGGAGAAGTTCCACCCCGATATTCTCTGGTGGGACACCGAGTACCAGATGACGCCCGAGCGCGCGCGGCCGTTCTTCGCCCTGGTCACGTCGCACCCGAATCTGATTCACAACAGCCGGCTCGGCGGCGGCGTGCTGGGCGATTTTCGGACTTCGGAACAACGCATTCCCGCCAGTGCCATGCTGGGCCGGGCCCTGGAGGTCAACATGACCATCAACCGCTCCTGGGGTTACCGCTCGGACGACACCGACTGGAAATCAGCGCAGCTGCTCATCCGTAATCTGTCGGACATCGCGAGCAAGGACGGCAACTACCTCCTCAACGTCGGACCGACCGCTGAGGGAGTGATACCGCAACCGGAAGTCGAGCGCCTGCTCGCGATCGGTCGCTGGCTGAAAGTGAACGGCGAGGCGATCTACGCAACCCGAGGCGGCCTTTATCCCGATCCGCTTCCGTGGGGGCGCGTCACGCAACGTGTGCAGCCCGGCGGCGGCACGACGCTTTTTCTCCACGTCTGGGAATGGCCGGCAAATGGCCATGTCCTGCTGCCGGGCATCCAGCAAACGGCGCGTGCCGGCCGGATGCTGGCGGATGGCGCGGCAGTAGTCACCCAGGTGACGGCAGAAGGTCTGTTAGTGACGCTGCCTGGTTCTGCGCCCGATCCCAATGTATCCGTCGCCGCCCTCGAGTTCGCCGGGTCGGTTGAGATCCACAACGCGGCCCCGTTGCCTGCCGACACGGGCGCCTCCGGCACGCTCGCCGATCCAAACAAATCGCCGCGTTGAAATGGCAATAATCCACCAAGATTCCACCGATGACCACCCATAGAAGCCATGGAACCAGTTCGCACCTGCCCCTCGTCGCCGGTCTCTGGCTCTTGATCGCCGCCCCGTCATCTGCCCAGCGTCCGGAAGACCGGCCGCTGCCGCCACCGCCGCCGGTGCACGCTGAGTTCAAATTCGACTTCGGTCCCGGCGCTCCGCGCGCCGGTTACGTGCACGTTTCTCCGGAGACCGTCTATTCATCTGAGCTCGGCTACGGTTTCGACTTCGGCTCGAAACCCCTCGACTCCGCTCGGGGCGGTACCGATCCGCTCGCCGGCGGATTTGTCACCACCGCCGAGCCGCCGTTTTTCTTCTCGGTGAAGGCGCCCGAGGGGAATTACCGGATCACCGTCACGCTCGGCGACGCCCAGAGCGAATCGCGCACGACCATTCGCACCGAAGCCGGTCATCTGATGGCGGCAGACATTGTTACCGCGGCAGGGAAATTCACCACACGGACCTTCTATGCCAACGTGCGCCGGCCCCAGCTTCCGCCGCCGCCCAAGAACGCCCCAGGCGGCTCGGAGGTCCATATGTTCCTGGCCGGCGAAGCCGAGGCGCGGTGTTGGGACGAGAAGCTCACCATCGAGTTAAACGGCTCCCGACCCTGTCTCGGCGCGATGGAGATCGTGAAGGATGACGCGGTGCCGACGATCTTCGTTGCCGGCGACTCCACGGTGGGCGATCCGCGCCGCGGGCCCGGGGGAAACTGGCCGACGCAAATCTGCCAGTTCTTCAAACCGGAGGTCGCGGTCTGCAACAGCGCCGAAGGCGGCGAGACGAGCAAGAGTTTCCTCACCGGCTATCGCCTCGACAAGGTGCTCAGCCAAATGAAGGCGGGCGATTTCTTCCTCGTGCAATTCGGGCACAACGACTCGAAAGTCCAGTGGCCGCAGAGCTACACCGAGCCGGGCACGACATTTGACGCGTATCTGCGGGTTTTCATCGCGGAAACGCGGCGGCGCGGCGCCACGCCGGTGTTCGTCACGCCGATGGAGCGCCGCGCCAACGGTGACTCCGTGGGCCCGTGGGCGCGCGCGATGCGGGACGTCGCCGCGCGCGAAAACGTCCTGCTCATCGACCAGTGGACGCTGAGCAAGCAGCTGTGGACCGCCCTGGGCGCGGACGTCAATCAGGCCTTCAGCGACCAGACTCACCTCAGTGGCTACGGCGGATATCTGCTCGCCAAGCTCATCGTCGGAGAGATCAAGCGGAGCGTCCCCGCGCTCGCCCGGTTGGTGGTCGATGACTTCAAGGCGATGGACCCGGCGCACCCGGAGCTTCCGCCGGAATACCTGCGGCAGGCGCCGGGCCCGGCACCATCCGCTGCGCCCACCCCGCGCGCGGGTCTGCGCCTCCCGGATTTTCACGTCCACGATCCGTGGATCCTCGCCGACAAATCGCGGCAGACGTATTTTCTCTATTCGTCCGCGTCGCCCGGGATGACCGGCCAGAACCGTTCCGGCACGCTCTTTTACAAGAGCAAGGATCTGGCCCGCTGGGAGGGGCCGTTCATCGCCTTCGTGTGTCCGGACGACAGCTGGGCAGACCCGCGGCAAGGCGCCTGGGCGCCCGAGGTGCACGCTTATCAGGGGAAATACTACCTCTTCACCACGCTACACAACCCCAGGAAGCCGCTGCCCACGGCGAACCCTGCCCGCCCCAACCTCATGCGCAGCACCATGATCGCCCTGAGCGATTCACCCGAGGGCCCCTTCACGCTGATAAGAAAAGACGCCCCGGTCGCGCCGCCGGATTTCATGATACTCGACGGCACGTTCTATGTGGACCCCGCCGGCCAGCCGTGGATGGTGTACGCGCACGAGTGGATGCAGAAAGTGGACGGCACCATCGAGGCGCTGCCGTTGAAAGCCGACCTTTCCGCCGCGGCCGGCGATCCGATCTTTCTGTTCAAGGGTTCCGATGCGCCCTGGCTCGACGAACAGGCTGCGCCCAATGCCCGCGGGAGTCTCTACGTGACCGACGGCCCGGAACTATTCCGCACGAAGGACGGCCATCTGCTCATGCTGTGGTCGAGCTATGAGAAAAACAGCTTCGGGCTCGACGGGTACGTGGAGACGCTCGCCCGGTCGAAATCCGGCGGCTTGATAGGGCCATGGGAACAGCTGCCGCCCCTGGTGCGCAACGACAGCGGTCACGGGATGCTGTTTCACTCCTTCGACGGCCAATTGATGTTGGTGCTGCACCAGCCCTTCCTTGAGGCGCGCGGGAAAATTTATGAAGTCGAGGATCTGGGCGACAACCTGCGGGTCGGGAAATACCGCGACGACCTGAGCGGCCCGGCTTTGGGCCCGCAACGCGGACAGACGCCACAATAAAAACGCGGGACCTGCGCGCGCATCCAGGCGAAGGAGCCGATCACGTCGAGGTGAGTGCCGATCGAAATCGCGAAATCGCCGCTGCGCGGAAGAAACTGGAGGCGCGCCGATGAAGCCGGCCTGGCCGAAAGTCCGCCTCGGCGGGGAACACCGAAGGAGTCGGCCGCACATTTCATGGCTCTTCATCGGAGGGTCCGCCTTCGCCCGCCAGGCTCCGGCGAGACACCTCGCCGTAGCTTTTGCACTGCAAAGCGTAGGCGGGTGGTGCCCAGGGGGGGACTCGAACTCCTACGGAATATGGCAGGGACAGCGTTGAGTATAAGGGTGTTTGCGAAAGCGCTGATTTAGCATCAGCTCCAATACTGGCCCCAGATTTGGGGAATGCATGGGCCGAGCTGGCCGAAATCGTCGCAGCCGGGCCAAATCTCGGAAATGACGTTTGCCAGGCTCTCCTGACGTTGCTACGCGCCGCACGCGGAGGTGCCTTGTGACTCCGCAAAAGGGGGCGCCATTGATCAATGTCCGACCCCGCCGCGCAATCATGGTTTCTTGAGCAACGGGGTTGATGGATGCCTGGAGCCAAGTATCGTAATTGACATCAATCATGGCGCGATTTGTCGTGCCACGGTCGATTCCTTTCGCCCCCGAACGCGTAAGTTCGTCCTTTGAGCCCGTCCGAACAATTGTCCGTCGCCGAGCAGACTCGTTGGCTAGCCGAAGAGGTCCAGCCGTGCGAGCGGCCGCTGCGGGCATATTTGAGCCGCTCGCTTCCGTCGCAAACTGATGTGGATGACTTTGTCCAGGAAACCTACTTTCGTTTGCTAAAAACGAAGGAGAAGGGCCCGATCCGGAATACGAAAGGCCTGCTCTTTGCCATCGCGCGCAATGCGGTGCGCGATTTTTTGCGCCAGAAGAACAATGCGGAGATCGTGCCCATGACGGAAAATGCCCCCCTCTCCGTCTTGTTAGATAATGAGAGCTTGCCCGAACAGATCTGCCGCCGTGAGGAACTGACGCTTCTGAACGATGCCATCAATTCCCTCCCGCAACGCTGCCGCGAAGTGATTTTGCTCCGAAAGATCAAAGGCCTCTCCCAGAGGGAGATCGCCGAACTGCTCGGCATTGCGGAGCATACGGTTGAGTCGCTCGCCGCCAAAGGGGTGCGCCGCTGCGCTGACTACCTGCGCACCCACGATGATCGCCAAACCGCCAGACATGACGCGAAACCCTGAGATGGGCGAATCCGGAAGACCCTGGTCAACGGACCCGGTCGCAGACGCTGCGGCGGAGTGGGTCGCGCGACGAGATCGTGGCCTGACCCCGGAGCAGGTAGCCGTTCTGACAGAATGGCTTCAGGCGGATCCACGCCATGCCGCGGAATACGAGCGGATCAGCGGCAGCTGGCAAAAACTCGATGAGATCGGTCGGGTGCCGGAGCTAGCCGCCGTGGCTGAGGCGGTTAGCGTGCGGGCCAAGGCCCGGCAGGCGCGCCGGCGAATTTGGTATGCGGCGGCGGGCCTCGCGGCGGCCGCGGTGATCGTTATCGCTCTCACGCTAGGGCAAATTCCGCGGGCCGTGCGGTCTCCCGGCCCAATCGTCTCGGCACCGGAGGTTTACCGCGTGCTGCCCAGCACGGCGCGTCGCGCGCCCCTCCCGGATGGTTCCGTGGCGGAGCTAAACGGCGACAGCCGCATCGAGACAGACTTCACCCCCTCCGAGCGCCGAATCAAACTCGTGAAAGGCGAGGCCCACTTCACGGTGGCCAAGGATCCGGCCCGCCCGTTCATCGTTTCGGTCGGGACGATCACGGTTCGCGCCACCGGCACTGCCTTCAACATTCGCCTGGCGGCAGATTTCGTCGAGGTTCTCGTGACCGAGGGCAAGGTGCGGCTGGGGGAATCAGCGCCGACCTCGGTGCCCCAACCCCAACCGGAAGAGTCCCCCGATTTGGCTCCGTCCGGGCGGGATTTGAACGCAGGCGAACGCGCTTTCGTCAAGATGGCGGCGGATGCCACGATTCCCATTACGATCGACACGCCGTCCCGGAGTCAGATCGATGAGACTCTAGCCTGGCAGGGCACGCAGCTCGTTTTCGACCGCACCCCGCTGGACCAGGTCGTGGCCGCGTTCAACCATCGCAACTCCTGCCGCCTGGTGCTGGCCGATCCCGCGCTGCGCAACCGCACCTTGTCCGGCGTTTTTCGCGCCGACAATATCGATGGGTTTCTTCGGCTTTTGCCCGCCACCGTGAATCTGATCGCCGAACGTCAAGACGACAACCGGATCCTGCTGCGCGCGGCGCCCTAGCGCGCGGTTCAGCCGGCGCGGCAGGCGCGGGTGGTCTCGGCTTGCGGTTCGCGCCGAATCAGTTGACAAGAATTCCACACCAGATCGTAACGGAAATTTGAAAAACTGAGTCTTGTGAGGTGTAGGGCGTGTTCTGTGCACCGCCTAACACCCACGAATGCCCGAGAATGTTACCCCGATTTCGCGGCTCCCCGCTGTCATGGCCACGCCGTATGCTTGGCGTTGTCATCGTCCTGGCAGGAACCGCTCGGGGAACTCCGACACCGACGGTCGCCGGGGGCGCCACGCGCGCTTTCGACATCCCCGCCGCAACTGCCGAATCGACCCTTCGGATCTTCGCCGAGCAGGCCGACACGCAGTTCGTCTATTCTGCGGACAAGGTGGAGGGGGTGCGCACGAATGCGCTCAAAGGCAACTATGCGCCGCGAGAGGCGCTCGCTCACCTGGTCTCTGGCACGGAATTGTTCGTCGTGCAGGACGAAAGGACGGGCGCGCTCGCGGTGGATCGGATTCGCCCACCGGCGATTCCGTCGCCTCCCCCCGCAAACCAAGATGACAAAAAAATGAAACCGCACAAGACCCTGCTCGGCCTCGTCGCCTCGCTATTCGTGGCCATCGCCCCGGCCCCCCTGAATGCGCAGACGGCACCGCCTGATTCCTCTTCGAAGTCCCCGGCCACCACCGAGGAAACCATCGCCCTGCCGCAGTTCACCGTTTCTTCGGAAAGAGACGCAAGTTATACCGGCAAACAGGCCCTCAGCACCTCGCGGGTGGCCATCGACCTGCCGGACATCGCGCAATCCATCACGGTGTTGAATAAGTCCTTCATCGATAATGCCAGCCCGACCATCCTCTCCAAATCCCTCTTATATGTCGGCGGCGCGCAGACCGGTACGATCACCTGGTCAGTCGACCGCTATATGATTCGCGGATTCGTGGGCGAGGGCGATTTCGTGGACGGCTTCCTCACCTCGACCGACAAGAACACCGACCTCAATCTCGTTGATCACGTGGAAATCATTAAAGGCCCGGCGGCCATATTTGTGGCCAACCAAGCCTCCACCGTCGGCGGTGTGATCAATAAGATCTCCAAGACTCCCACCGACTACGATGTGGGCTCCGTCTCGGTCCAGATCGGCATGTGGGATGCCAACCGCGCCGACCTCGATATCGGCGGCCCGGTGGCCCCGGGAAGTAAACTCAGCTACCGTTTGCTCATCGCGCGCCAGGACTCCAAGGGTTACTTCGATTACCAATACGAGAACCGGAGCTCGATCCTGCCCATGCTGGCCTATCGGTTCAGCAAAGACACCGAAGCGTGGGTCAAATTCGAAACGTTCGACAGCCACTATTCCTCCTACAACGGCCTGCCGCTTGACGGTCGGACCGGCAAGATGATGGATGTGCCCAGAACCTGGAACATCAGCGGCGACACGCCCCAAGTCTGGCGGACCGACAGCTTCTATCGCCTGTGGGGCCAGTTCACCACCCGGCCGGCCGACTGGTTAAACATCCGCCTCGCCGCGTTCGACTCCAAGGACGACCAGCGGAAGGTCGAAGCCATCTTCAACGCGACGAATAACACCACCCAGACGGTCGTTAATCCCGCGACCGGCGCGACCGTCACGGTAACCGGCATTCCCGGCTACGTCATTCCGGCTTCCTACACCCCGGGCACGCTGCTCACCCGCAACCTCACCGCTGTCGATGGCATTCACTATGGACGGCGCGAGGTGCAGAACGACTACGCCTTCAACTTCGATACCGGCCCGATCTCGCACAAGCTTCTCGTCGGCGCCGACGCCCTCGATTACCCGCAGCGAACCCGCTTTTACGACAAGTCCGGCAACAATGCCATTATCAACAAGCTCGATCCGTTCAACTACGCGTCCCTGACTTCTTCGGCTAATCTGGTCGGCGTGAATTTCAATCAGACCCCGTCGCAGGTCCTCGACGTCGCGCAGACCTTCGCCAAGATCTATGCCCTCGACACCGCCAGCTTCCTCAATAACCGGGTGATCGCCAATTTCGGCGTATCGCGCAGCCGGTTCGCCTCGTCGCAGACGGCGGTCAATTTTAACCAGACGACCGGTGCGACGAGCACGAGCTTCGCCCCAGACCAGGAACTCTACAAGAACCTGGTGCAGTTTGGCCTCGTGGTGAAACCGGTGAAGGACATTTCGCTCTTTTACGGCGAGAACAGCAACTTTGCCGCCACCGGATTCAATGGCGCCAATGTCCTGAACCCGGCCAGCCAAGGCAAGCAGAAGGAGGCGGGAATCAAGTCGGTGTGGTTCGATGATCGCCTCAGCGTCAACGTTAGCTACTTCAACGTCGTCCAGTTCAACAACACCGTGCCGAGCTTCCCGCAGGATGGGACGTTTGTGCTCGTCGGCGGTGAAACCTCGCGCGGCATTGACGGCGACTATTCCTACAAATTCAACAAGAACTTCGCCGTTTTCGGTTCGTTCGCGAACTTCAAAGCGCACATCGCCCTGGCGGCGCCATGGAATTTGATCGTCCAACCCTACGACGGCCGGGCGCACAAGGATCTCCCGGTCAATAACGTCGCCCAGCACACTTTCTCCATGTGGGGTCGTTACCTGTTCACGGACGAGAAACTCAAGGGTTTCTCCCTCGGCCTCGGCGTGAATTATATGAGCAAGCGGGCGATCGACGACAATAGCGGCAGCGACGTCTGCTTCGGTTTCCTGCCGGCCCGCACGCTGTTGGATGCGTCCCTGACCTACGAAACCAAACGCTTCACCTACCAGGTCAACGTCGACAATCTGCTGAACACAAAATACATTTTTGCCGCACGCAGTTCCTCTGTCCTGGTGCCCGGCACGCCGCTGAACGCGCGCTTTTCGATCACCTATCGATTCCGCTGACGGGAGTTCATTCGCTGCCGGCCGAGGCGGCTCGGTAAGAGCAAGGCCCACCCATTGCGGTGGGCCTTTTCATTATTATCACTCCCCTGCGTGTAGGTGCAAGCCGCCCGCCAACTGATCGCCGAACCCGGTTCGTTCGCCGCCAAGAATCTCAAAGGACGGCTGCCGGCTTGAGGTTCCCCGCCGAAACCTGGCTGATGAGCCTGGCGCGAATCGGGACGAAGCCTCACCACCGCGGTTGGACTACGCCAATATGCAGACGTATGAAAAAGGAAACCTTCCCGCAGTCATTCCGTTTGGGCTCTGTCACTGTCAAATCTATCGCGTGAAGAAACGCGCTGCAGCTGCTGGCGTCGTGTACGCCATGGCATGGGTTGATCCTGCCCGCGGCCGACTTAATGCTTACCACTTACGGCTTCCTGTTCAGCTCCTAGAGCTTACAGCTTGACGCCGCGCGCGCCCGGATTCAGGGACGGGGCGAGCGCCGCGGCGGCCACGGATCTTCTGCGGAAAGCTTGCAGGTGATCGGCGGAATCGGTTCTTTGGATGCGGGTCAGGGATCACTGCGGCGGCGTCAGCGTCGGGCTGTGAGCAACGCCCCAACCCGCAAAATGACCGCGTGGCCTTCGGTTTCTCCCATGAATATTCCCGTCGCGCCTGATTGCTTCCGCTCCCTCGCCGGTCGATTTCTTCCCAGCCGGATGGGCTGCTGCACGGTGTTCGTGCTGGTTTCAGCGCTGGCCGTGCGTCTGCCCGCGGCGGCCGGCGAAATCGCCGCGCACACCACCGATGTCGTGGGCACCGAGTATCAGGTCAATCCTGTCGGCCTTGACGTCGCCCAGCCCCGGTTGACCTGGCGGCTTCGTTCGGAGCAGCGTGGAACGGTTCAGACGGCCTATCAGGTCCAGGTCGCCGCAACGCCCGACGCCCTGCTGGCCGGTCGCGATTTGATTTGGGACTCGGGCCGCGTCGACTCGGATCGATCGGTGCAGGTTGCCTACGCCGGCCCAACGTTGCGATCCGGACAACGCTGTCACTGGCGCGTGCGCACCTGGAACGGAGTTGGTCGCGTCTCAGCCTGGAGCCAGCCAGCTTATTGGGAAATGGGTCTGTTGCAGCCATCCGACTGGTCGGCGGCCTCGTGGATCACCCCGGCGTGGGATGAGGATCCGACGAAATCGAACCCTCCGCCGATGTTGCGAAGGACTTTTGGCGTCGACGGGGCGGTGCGGACCGCCCGGCTCTACGTGACCAGCCTCGGGCTTTACCAAGCGGAGCTCAACGGCCGGCGGGTCGGCGACGAGCTTTTCACACCCGGGTGGACCAGTTACGACCAGCGGCTCCAGTATCAGACCTACGACGTCACGGCGCTATTGCAGGACGGGGGCAACGCCTTGGGCATCACCCTCGGCAACGGCTGGTATCGCGGTCCGCTGACCTGGGACCTGAAGCGCAATCAGTACGGCGACCGACTCGCCGTGCTCGCGCAGTTGCGGATCGTCTATGCCGACGGTCGCATGCAGACCGTCAGCTCCGATGCCTCCTGGAAAGCATCGACCGGACCGATTTTGCTTTCGGAAATTTACCTGGGCGAACGGTATGACGCCCGTCTCGAGAAAGCCGGCTGGAGCCTTGCGGACTATGACGACCGCGCCTGGGCAGGGGTGCGGGTGCTGGAGCACAGCCAGCAGATCCTCGTCGCGCCGCCCGGTCCGCCCGTGCGCAAGCTCGAGGAGATCAAGCCGGTCGCCATCCTGCGCACGCCGGCCGGCGAGACGGTTGTCGACTTCGGGCAGAATATGGTCGGCTGGGTGCGCCTGAAAGTGCGCGGCGAGGCCGGCGCGACAGTGACGCTGCGCCACGCCGAGGTGCTCGACAAGGCCGGCAATTTCTACACGGCCAATCTCCGCGGCGCCCTCCAGAAGGTTGAGTACACGCTCAAGGGCGGCGCCGAGGAAACCTACGAGCCTCATTTCACGTTCCAGGGCTTCCGTTACGTCGCGGTGCAGGGTTATCCTGGCGAACTGACGCTCGATCGGTTGACGGGCGTCGTTGTTCACTCCGACCTCAGACCCACCGGTCATTGGGAAAGCTCGAACCCGTTGCTCAACCAACTGCAACACAATATCGTGTGGGGCCAGAAGGGGAACTTTCTCGACGTGCCGACCGACTGCCCGCAACGGGACGAGCGCCTGGGCTGGACGGGCGACGCGCAGGCGTTTGCGCGCACCGCCGCCTTTAACATGGACGTCGCGGGCTTTTTCACGAAGTGGTTGCGCGATCTGGCGGCCGATCAGAAAGACAATGGCGCGGTGCCGGTCGTCATTCCCGATGTCGTCGCGCGGGGCCAGTCGACCGACAGTTCCTCCGGGTGGGGCGATGTCGCCACGATCGCGCCGTGGACGATCCATCTCGTCTACGGCGATACGCGCATTCTCGAGACGCAGTATGCCAGCATGAAGGCGTGGGTGGAATTCATCCGCGCGCGCGCCCCGGACGACCTGTGGAACACAGGTCACCATTTCGGCGACTGGTTGAGCTACGCCACGACGGACCCGGGCTTCCCCGGTGCGACGACGGGCAAGGACCTGATTGCCACCGCATTCTACGCCCACTCGACCGACCTCCTCGCCCGGACCTCGGCAGTGCTCGGCCGGGACGACGATGCTCGCGCCTATGCGGCGTTGTTTGAAAGAATCAAAACCGCCTTCAGCCGCGAGTTTGTCACGCCCGCCGGCCGCGTTGGCGAGGCCACGCAAACGGCCTATGTGCTGGCCCTGCAGTTCAACCTGCTGGCCGCGGGCCAACGGGCGGAGGCGGCCCGCCGGCTCGCGGCGGACGTCAAGGCTTTCCAGAATCATCTGACGACAGGATTTCTCGGCACCCCTTATCTCTGCCGCGTCCTCAGCGATTACGGTCAACTTGACACCGCTTACGCGCTGCTGAATCAGGACACCTATCCCTCCTGGCTCTATCCGGTGAAGCAGGGCGCGACGACGATCTGGGAACGCTGGGACGGCATCAAGCCGGACGGCACGTTTCAGGATCCCGGCATGAACTCCTACAATCACTACGCTTACGGCGCGGTCGGCGATTGGCTCTACAGCGTCGTCGCCGGCATCGACCTCGATCCGGCGCAACCCGGTTACAAGCACGTTCTGATCCGCCCGCAACCCGGCGGAAGACTCACGTCGGTGAGCGCGAGCCTTGACACGCAATACGGCGAGGTGGCCTCGGCGTGGACCGTCGCCGGCGACCAGTTTGCACTGGCCGTGCGCGTGCCGCCGAATACGCACGCGACGGTGCGGCTGCCGCATGCGACCACCGTGGCGGCTGTCACCGAGAGCGGCCGGCCGCTGGCTGGCGCCGAGGGGATCACCCACGCGGCGCCGGACGACGATGCGGTAATCGTGGAAACCGGCTCGGGCGAATACCATTTCGCCTATGCGCTCGGAGCCCGGGCTGGCCGGTAGGCATCGGCTCGCGTGCGACGATCCCACGTCCGGATCTTCCCCGGTTATTTTCCGCTGGAGGAGTTCGCGAACGCAGTGAGTGTGGCCGCCGGCAGCTTTGGGGCCGAAACAGTCAGATGGATCTCGCCGGCCGGCGCGGTTGATTGAACTGTGGCGAGGAGCCGTCCCTGGTAGGCATCGCGGGTGTCCACCTTGAACCGGCCGCCGTAGTTGAGATCGCCGGTGTCGAGGCCGATGAGGCGCCCGGCGCCCGCGACGTCCACCTTCACGGCGGGGTTCGCGTCTGTCACGGTCAGGCCGGCCGCATCAACCACGGTGATTTCATAGACCGAGAGGTCGCTGGCGACGGGAATCGCCAGCGGGGTGATCTGGAGGCGCGCCGGGACACCCGCCGTGAGGATCTCACTGGTGGCGACTTTCTGGCCGGCGCGATAAGCGACGGCCGAGAGCACGCCCGGGGTATAGGGCACCGTCCAGTTACTCGCATAGACATCGTGGGAGACGGCATGACGCCCCAGCGACCGATCATTGAGAAACAGCTCGACCTCGTCGCCATTGGTCACGGCGCGGACGGTGAGCTCGGCGCCGACCGGCCAGTTCCACTTGACGAAGGCCGGCGCGGGTCGCCACGCGAACTCGGGTTTCTCCCCGGTGGTCACGGAGAGCTGCAGCACCGGGTCGTTGCGCCAGTAGGCGGAGCGACGGTAGAACTCGGGCTTCCTGCCGCCGGCGAGGTCGAGGAAACCGGAATCCGAGCCGCGGCGGGGAAACTGATGCGCCTCCCCAAGGTAATCGATCCCCGTCCAGATGAACTCGCCGATGACGTAGTCGTGGTTGCGCACGCCAAGCCAGTTATGGACCTGGTTGCTGGTCTCGGTGCCGAGGCAGAGGCGGTGCGGGAAGCGTTCGCGCTCGGGCGCATAGGTGCGCTCGGCGTACAGACGGTCGATGTAATTGTAGCCGGCGAGGTCAAGCGTGTCCATGAAGCCGTTGCGCGATGAGACATGCGACTGATCGCAAGCAGAGGTAACGGGGCGCGTCGGGTCCTCGTCGTGGCAGATCGCCACGAGCTCTTTCGCAATCTTCCAGCCATCGGCGTCGAGCTGGTTGGGGACTTCGTTGCCGATGCTGTAGAGGACCACGCTCGGATGGTTGCGATCGCGGCGCAGCATGGCGCGAAGATCGGTCGCGTGCCACTGATCGAAGTAAAGGTGATAGCCGTATTTCGATTTGCCGCGCGGGTTTTCGGTGTAGTTGTACGGCCAGTCGCGCGTCCACTCGTCGAATGCCTCGTCGAAGACATAGAAGCCGAGTTGATCGCATAGGTCGTAGAACTCGGGCGCGAACGGGTGATGGCTGGGGCGGATGGCGTTGCAGCCCATCTCCTTCAGGCGGGCGAGGCGCCAGGCCCAGACGGCGATCGGGACGGCGTTGCCGAACGAGCCCGCATCCTGGTGCAGGCAGACGCCCTTGAGCTTGGTCGGCTGTCCGTTGACGAACAGCCCGCGGTCGGGATCGAACTCGAGCCGGCGGATGCCGAAGGTCGTGGTTGACTCGTCGAGGGTGCGACCGTCGAGTTCCAGCGTGTGGCGCAACCGGTAGAGTTCCGGTGTGCGGTCGGACCAGAGCCGGGGCTGCGGCACGATGACCCGCTGCGTGGCGCGCTGGCCGGGACGCATGCTCTCGAGAGAGAGCTTGGCCTCGGCACTCGCGACTACTGTCCCATCAGGGGCCAGCACCGTGCTGCGCATGACGACGTCGCGGGTCACGGGCTTCACGTGCCAGCTGTCCTTGAGCCAGGCCTGCCGCTCCTCCTCCGAAAAGAAATGCGCGTCGATGATGGCGTCGGTCTCGACGATGGCCTGCTCCGGCGCAATCTCCGGCGTGGTGATGCGGATGCCTCCATCAAGCCGGAAGTGCGTGTAACTGGTGGCGATCAAGCGAACGTGCCGGTAGATTCCTGAACCGGCATACCAGCGAAGGGACGGCTCGAGCGAATCGTCCACCCGCACAGCCAGAACGTTGGGGGTGCCGTCGGTTTTCAGAAACTCGGTGAGATCGTAGCGGAACCCGATGAACCCATAGGGCCGACGGCCGAGGAACTGGCCGTTAATCCAGACCTCGCTGTTCATGTATACCCCGTCAAACTCGATGACGACCTTCCTGCCAGAGGTAGAAGCGGGAAGTGCGAAATTCTTCCGGTACCACCCGATCCCGTGCGAGAAAAAGCCACCATCTTTCTCTCCGTCCGGAGGCGGGTTGAGGGCGCCTTCAATGCTCCAGTCGTGGGGCACGTCGAGCAACCGCCAGGAAGTGTCGTCGAAGGCGGGCTGCGCAGCCCGGGGCTCGTCTCCGAGGTGGAAACGCCAGCTGGCGTCGAAAGGAATGATCTCCCGCGGGCCGGACACCTGCGCGGCGACAGCCGGGGTAGTGAACGGGAAGCCAAGCAGCAGACTAAGCCTGAGGGCGTGCAGCAACGATGCGGACGGGGCGCGGTTGTTCATGACAAGGGAGGATTCCCGGGCTGAACCAAATCAACGGAAGAGCCACCCCGGGGTGCGTGACTCGAGGAGTTGGAGAAAGGTCGAACCGGAAGATCGAATGGCCGCCACCGACGTTTCGCAATCTTCAATCGGTCGGGGATTGCCGCCAATGTATGCCTCGTGTCAGCAACCGCGCATCACGCCAACGCACATGCGGTTTGATGACACCCGCCCGCCGCCCACGGAAATTTCTGTTGCGGCAGGCCGGACGCGCCGGGATGCTCCAAGCGCGGCATGCGAACCCCGCTCAGAGCTTCCTGGAGGATGCGACGCCCTGGTCAGCCGGGCGACCCAAGGCAAACGCGCGGAGCCGGAATGTCTCCGCCGGCATGACACCTCAACACACCGAGACGTCATCTTGCGCTTGCTTCTCGCAACAGCCGGGAAAATCCACGTTCACCGCCACTTCGCCGGAATTGCCGGCAAGTGTCCCCTAGTCCCAACCAACTCGGTCGCGTTGCGACCTTCCCCACCATGAAACATCGGTATTCCCTTATTTTTGCTGTCGGCCTCGCGATTACGGTGGCGGGGGTGGCGGCGCAGACCAAGCCGGTGGTGTCTCCGCCTGTCCTCCAGCAACAGGGCACCGCCAGGCAGTTGATCGTGGACGGCAAACCCTTCCTCGTCCTGGGCGGGGAGCTGAACAATTCCAGCGCGTCCAGCCTCGACTACCTGAAGCCGCTTTGGCCGCGCCTCGGGGCGACGCACCTCAACACCGTGCTCGCCACGGTGAGCTGGGAATTGATCGAGCCGGAGGAGGGCAAATTCGATTTCAAAATCGTGGACGGCGTGATCGAGGGAGCGCACGCGAACAACCTGCACCTGGTGGTCCTGTGGTTCGGAAGCTGGAAGAACGGCAAATCGACCTATCAGCCGCTCTGGGTCAAAACCCACCAGACGCGATTCCCGCTCGTCCAGAATGAGCAGGGCAAGAGCCTGAACACCCTGACCCCTTTGAGCGGCGCCAACCGCGACGCCGATGCCCGCGCCTTCGCCGCGTTCATGCGGCATTTGCGCGAGGTGGACGGCACCAAGCATACCGTCCTCATGATCCAGGTGGAAAACGAAGTCGGCCTCCTCGAGGATTCCCGCGACTACAGTCCGACGGCGAACCAGGCGTTTGCGGGACCCGTGCCGAAGGAGTTGATGGACCATCTGCAGCAACACAAGGACGCGCTCGTGTCGGAATTTCGCGACGTGTGGGCGGCCAACGGTTTCAAGACGGCCGGTACCTGGACGGAGGTATTCGGACCCGGCAAACCCGCGCGCAAAGAAATTCCCGTGCGCACGTTGACCCCGCCGATGACCCAGGAGGAGCACGAAACCGCCTGGCGGAATCTGTACTGGCCGGCGGACGAGATTTTCATGGCGTGGCATTACGCCCGCTACGTCGGCAAAGTGGCCGAGGCGGGGAAGGCGGAATACAACATCCCGATGTATGTGAACGCGTGGCTGCAGCAGCGCGACCACGCCTGGCCGGGCACCTATCCGTGCGGCGGCCCGGTGCCGCAAGTGATCAATGTCTGGCAGGCCGGCGCGCCCGCGGTGGACATCCTGGCCCCCGATCTCTACGTGCCGGAGTTCGAGGAGCTGTGTGCGCGATTCACGCGCGCCGGCAATCCGCTCTTCATCCCTGAGTGCCACGCAGAGGCGCGCGGCGTGGCCAACGCGATCTACGCCTTCGGCAAGCACGACGCCATCGGCTATTCGCCATTCGGGATCGACCGTTCCGCTGGCGGGGAGACGGAATTCGCCCGCGGTTACGAATTCCTCGCGCAGCTTGCGCCGCTGATTCTGGAGCACCAGGGCAAAGGCACGATGACCGCCGTTCTGCTGGAACGCGACGGCAAGCCGCAGATGGTCCGACTCGGGAACTACCAGATTGAGGCGCGGTACTCGGGCCGCTCGTTCGGTCCGGCCACTGCCAGCCCGGCCCCCGATTGCGTCGCCGGTCTGTTCATCGCGGCCGGGCCGGATGACTTCGTGATCGCGGGCCGGAGCATGAACGTCTTTTTCACTGCCGCCGACGATCCCTCCACCAGCGTGGGCCTGGGTACGGTCGATGAAGGCGCCTATGAAGGCGGGCGATGGGTTCCCGGCCGCCGGCTGAACGGCGACGAAACGCCCGAATGGAAGGCACTACGCTTCCGGGCCGACAATTACGGCGTCCAACGCGTGAAACTCTACCGCTACAAATAAAGTCCAGACCATGAAAGGATGTTTCCAATGAAAGAACGCCTGCGGACCAAACTGGTCGCACACTCGGTGGTGAGCCTCGGATTCCTGGGCCTGGCGATGCTGGCGCTCGGGCGCGTTTCCGCGTTCGCGGCCGGTTCGGCCGACGCCCCGGTCGCGGCCGGCAAAAACAGCTACCAGAACTTCGACTTCGCGCTCTTCGTGGAGTTGGCGGATATGCGCCGCATGGCCTCCAACCCCCAGTGGATGGAGGAGAGCTGGAACGTCATCAGCCATTCCCTCAAGGTGAACAAAGTATGGCTTGAAACCTACCGGGACGGCCAGCAAACGGCGGAAGCGGATGTGCGGAAGGTCAAGGAGTTCTTCACGAGCAAGGGCATCAAGACTTCCGGGGGACTGATGTGCACGAAACCGGGTCGGCCCGGCGACCGCCTCACTGGCTTCTGCTACACGAACCCGGACGATCGCGAGCAGTTCCGCAAGATCGTGGCCTACACGGCCGGCCTCTTCGATGAAATTATTTTCGACGATCTGTGGATCTTCAATTGCCGCTGCGAGCTGTGCCAGAAGGCCAAGGGCGACCTGAGCTGGACCGA
>PMBT01000098.1:0-854 GCA_003153035.1 Opitutia bacterium | reverse complement strand
CGCGACGGGGAAAACAGCAACATGCACCTTCAGCCGTACCAGAGCTACGCCATCATGCGCTACTTCGAGCACATCAAGCCGGGCAAATTTGGCGGTGGATGGTTCGATCCCGGTGATCTCCAGAGATTCAACCGGTACACCGAGCAGATCGAAGACACGTTGTTCGCCAAACCGAAGGGGGTCACCCACTGGTGCTACGGCAACTTGCTCGAGACGCTGCGCCAGGCGGATGGAACCTCGAAGATCACCAGCATCCTGGCGGCGGCGGCGGGCGACACCTGCGAGAAGGTGGACGCGTTCCTCGGCAAGCTGGGCGAACCTTACGGCGTCGCCACCTATAAGCCCTACAACGCCTCCGGCGAAATGTACCTGCACCATTACTTTGGCATGATCGGCGTGCCGATGGACATCTTTCCGGAATTCCCGGATAAGGCCGGGACGATTCTCCTGACGGAAGCAGCGAAGTCCGACTCAGGTCTCGTCAGCAAAATCTGGAAGCAGCTGAACGACGACAAGACGGTCATCGTCACCTCTGGTCTGTACATGGCACTGCAAGGCAAGGGCATCGAGAAGGTCGTCGAGGCGGAATTTACCGGGAGGACGGTTCCCGTGAACAAATTCACCTATCGGGAAGTCATGGATTCTGAACCGTCGAGCATGTACTTCTCGGACAGCGATATTCCGATTCCGGAGCTGGCCTACGGCCTGGTGGACGCGGAAGAAATCGCCCAGGGCGTTTACAAGGACAACAACCGTTACTCCCTGCTGCTGCAGGTGCGGGGCCTGACGAAGGGCCGGTTCTTCATCCTCACCATTCCGGAGAGCTTCGACGATCTGTATCACCTCCCGCAGCC
>PMBT01000028.1 GCA_003153035.1 Opitutia bacterium | reverse complement strand
GACGGTGCCGGTGCGGTAACCGAGCTGCATGGCCTCGCCGTAGGAGTGGCGGGCGGCCGCGGCCACGCGCAGATTGCCCGTGGTGGCCAGGCGCATGCCCACGAAGCCGACCAGCCAGCTGAACACGGCACCGACGGCGAACGCGCCGGCGCGGCCGAACTTGAAGGCTCCCAGGTCGCTCTGCGTGGTGAAATAGAGGATGACGGTGATGATGAGGATAAGCGGCCCGATCTTGCGGAATTGCGCCGCCAGGTAGGCGTCGGCGCCCTCGCGGACGGCGGCAGCGATGGCCTGCATGCGCGGCGTGCCCTGGTCGGCCGCCTTCACCTGTTTGGCGAGAAACAGGGCATAGAGCAGGCCGGCGACGGCAATCGCGAGCACGACCATCAACGCGATGAGCTCGAGCTGGGTGTACTTCGGATCGCTGAAGAGCGCGAAGAACTTGAAGACGTGCTCCCCGTTGGGCGCGACCGGCACCTCCGAGCCGGGGGTCTGCCCGAAGAGGGGCCGCGCGAAGAACGCGGCTCCGAACAGGACCGCCATCGCGGCCAGATAAATTGTAGTGGTGCGACGATGGCGCACCCAGTTGACGAGTGTGGTGAACATGTTGTTATTTCGTGAAAAAAGCGGGGTAGGTTGTGGTTGGATCAGCTGCCGAAGGAGGCTTGCGCCGAGTGCCACCATTCGTGGTGCGCCGAGTCGAGCTCAGTCGGTGCGGGCATCGGGTAGAACTTCACCTCGTGACCCTGACCGACGTAGAAGCCGCCCTGGATGGTGCGGTAGAGCACGTCGTCGCGGACGTTGCGGACGGTCACCTTCGTCGGTTTGCCCGGCTTGCGGTTGAGTTCGCGCAGGCATTCGCGCAGGTGCTGCAGACCGGAGTAGGGCAGGTTGCCGACATCGGACGAGTCGATGTCCGTGGCCAGCCGGCCGAGGGTGAGCTCGGCAAAGGCGATCCGCGGGACATTGACGGGCTGGGTGGCGTCGGTGAGGCGCGCGCAGAATTCGGCCGGATCGAGCGTGCTGACGACGCGCGGGGTAACCGGGCAGAACTCCTGATAGAGGTGGAAGCAACGGTCCACGGTCGACGTCACGGGGGCGGAATTGAGGGCGAGCACCCGGCCGTCATGGGTGACCAGGTGGAGCTGCCCCAGGGCAGCGACCGGCACATGCTCGAGCACCCGATAGATCGCCAGATAGGTTGAACGGCGAGGGGAGCCGTCAAGATGCGGCTGGCAGCGGGCCGCGATTCCCTGGAAGGGCGGGTAGGCGCTGTGGATGTCCGGGTCGACCTCGAAGAACATCGCCTGGCCGCGCGAGTATTTCTGGGTGCCGACGGCGAGGTAGGCGCCGAATTCCTCCGGCGCCAGGTGGGAGGCGATCAGCGCCTCCGGATTGAGGGAGAGATAGAGGTGGATTTTCATGATGATGGCTGGATGCGAAACCGGGATCACCGGATCAGGAGGACCAATCGACGCCGCGCATGTCACCCCGTTTCAGGTATTGCTCATGCATGCGGAAAACCGTGGCGAGAGTCTGCGGAGTATGCCCCCCCTTAGCCATTTCAAAGTAACGGCAAAGGCTGTCATGGAATTCAGGGTGGGCGCAGTTCTCGATGATCAACTGAGCGCGCTCGTACGGGTCCTTGCCCCGCAGGTCCGCCACGCCGTTCTCGGTCACGACGACCTGCACGGAGTGCTCGCTATGGTCGGTGTGACTGACCAGCGGCACGATGGTGCTGATCTTGCCGCCCTTCTGGGTCGAGGGGCAGGTGAAGATCGAGATGAAGGCGTTGCGCGTGAAATCACCCGAGCCGCCGATCCCGTTCATGATATTGCGGCCCATGATGTGGGTGCTGTTCACGTTGCCGAAAAGATCGGTCTCGATGGCGGTGTTGATCGAGATCAGCCCGAGCCGGCGGATGATCTCGGGCTGGTTCGAGATCTCCTGCGGCCGCAGGAGCAGGCGGTGGCGGTAGTCCGAGAGGCTGGCGTAGATCGAGGCGAGCACGGGCTGGCTGACGGTGAGGGAGGTGCTGCTGGCAAACTTGACCTTGCCCCGGTTGATGAGGTCGATGACCGAGTCCTGGATAACCTCGGTGTACATCTCGAACGGGGGAATGTCGGGATGATCGCCGAGTGCGCCGAGCACGGCGTTGGCGACGTCGCCCACCCCCGACTGCAGCGGCAGCAGGCCCGAGCTCATCGTGCCGCGCTTCAGCTCGGCGGCGAGAAACTCCGCAACATTCCGACCGATGCGGCGGGTGATCTCGCTGGGCGGGTCAAACGAGCCGGTTTCATCGGGGAGGTTGGTCTCGACGATGCCGGCGATCTTGCTGGGGTCGACCTTGATGAAGGGCCGGCCGGCGCGGTCGGAAGGCGTGTAGATGGGAAGCGCGCAGCGATTCGGCGGATTCTCCGGCTCGTAGATGTCGTGCATGCCGAACAACGAGGCCGGATGGTAACGGTTGAGCTCGATGAGGATCTTGTCCGCCACGCGGCAGAACGTGGGCGTGGCCCCGACCGAGGAGGTGAGGACGATGGCCCCGTCGCTGTTGACGTCGGCCGCCTCGAGAATGGCCCAGGAGAACTTGCCGAGAAAACCGTACCGCACATTCTGCGGCAGCATGCTCAGATGCATGTCGAAAAAACGGGTCTCGCCGGCGTTGATGCGCTTGCGCAGATCTGGGTCGGACTGGTACGGCGTGCGCCAGGCAATGGCGTTGGCGCGGGCCAGTTCCCCGTCCAACGAAGGGCCGGTGGAGGCGCCGGTGACCACGCCGATTTGAAACGGCCGGCCGGCTTCATGCTCCGCGATGGCGCGGCGCGCGATGGCCTTGGGAATGACCTTGGTGGCGCCGGCAGCGGTAAAACCGCTGAAGCCCACTGTCTGGCCATGTTGGATGAGGGTCGCCGCTTCGTCGGCTGTCAGAACGGGGAAGCGGGCGCGTGGGGGTTTGATGGGGGCGGGGGCCGTCATGGGCGAGGTGTGGTTCAGAAGATTTCGCGGAAAAGTTCGACCTGATGCGCGGGCAGCACGCGCCATTCACCAACGGCGCCGCGCAGGAGCAGGCTGCCGTGGGAATCGATGCCTTCGAAATGACCGTTGATGGCCCCTTGCCCGGACGCCAGCGTCACGTGCACGTGGCGGTAAACCCAGGCCGCGTTGAGGTCGCGGCACAAGCCGGCGACGTCGCCGACCTCCAGGCGGTGGTGTTCGCGGGTTAACCCTGCCAGGAGCCGCACGAGCAGCCCGGCGCGGGCAGGCGCTGCCGGCAGCAGGTCGGCCAGCCGGGTGACTTCGGTGGCCAGGGCCTCGTCAACCGTCGCGGGTTGGTTGCTGACATTCAGGCCGATGCCCACCACGGCGGCCTCGGCGGAGAACCGGTCCACCATGATGCCGGCCAGCTTGCGCCGGCCCACGAGGATGTCATTGGGCCAGCGCAGGCGCACTCCCTCGACCCCGAGATCGCGCGCGGCGTCGAGCACCGCCCGGCCCGCGGCCAGCGGCAAGAGCGCCCAGAGCGCAGGGTCACCCGGTGTGGGCACCACCGCGGAAAGCCACACACCGCCTTCATCGGACACCCAGCGGCGCCCGGTGCGGCCGCGACCGGCAGTCTGCACCGTGGCAGACACGGCCGACCACGCCGGCAGATGCGCGGCGAGAGAACTGGTCGACGTGACCTCGGCGAATTCGTGGAGCGTCCAGCCGTCGATGGCGCAGACATCGAGCTCTTGAATTGCGGCGGGGGCGGAAGACATGGCGGCGAGATTCCTCAGCGGACGCGGTGAGAATGATAGATTTCGCGGCGGCCTTCGGCCGACCAGGCGTGCTGGGCTCCGGCGTCGGGCTGCACCGCAATGATGTGGTGCGGGTGCCGGACCACCACGGCCACCGCGGCAGCAATGGCGGCGAGGATGCCGGCATCGATCACCTCTTCCACCGGCGGTGCCGCGAAGGCCGGCGCCGGTCTGGCGGTAGCAGGCGGGAGGGCGCGCTGCTCAAGAAGACGCACGGCCTGGCTGAGGCGGTTGACGGTCAGCCAGAGGTAGACCAGTGCACCCAGCAGAAGGAGTGTCCCCACGGTTTGGAAATTCATATCGGGAGGGAGACCAGAATGGGCGGTGTCAGGCGATGGCCATCAGCACGGCGCCTTCCTCGACGGCGTCGCCGGCGTTGACCAGCACGGTGGAGACCTTGCCCGCCTTCGGGGCGTAAATATAGGTGTTCATTTTCATGGCCTCGAGGGTCATGACCTGCTGGCCCTCGGCGATGTCCTGGCCGGGTTTTACTTCGACCGACACGACCTTTCCGGCCAGCGGGCTGCTGATTTCGCCGGGTCCGGTGGTCGCGGGTGCGGCCGGCCTGGCCGGCGTGGGAGCGATCACGGGCGCCGGCACCGTCGCGGAGGCAGCGAGCGGAGCGGCCGGGGCAATCGCGGGCGGCAGTCCGGCCACGGGGCCGTCCTCGGGCATTTCAACCGTCACTGCGTACACTTTGCCATCAACGGTGACTTTCAGATTCTTCGTCATGAATGCGGAAGAAGAGAAACGGCGCAATTACAGGGGAATATTGCCGTGCTTTTTCGGGGGGCGCGTCTCGCGCTTCGAAAGGGTGTTGCGGAGCGTCATCGCGAGCACGCCGCGCGTTTGTGCCGGCTCGATGATATCGGTGATCATCGCCTTGCTGGCGGCCTCGTAAGGCGAGGCAAATCTCTGATGGTATTCGGCCGCGAGCTCCCTCTCTTTCGCCTTGGGATCGCTGGCGGCGGCGATCTCGCGCTTGAAGAGTACCTTGACCGCACCCTCGGCCCCCATGACGGCAATCTCCGCCGAGGGCCAGGCATAGACGACATCCGCCCCCATGTCGCGGCTGCACATGGCGAGATAAGCGCCGCCGTAGGCCTTACGAAGGATGAATGTCAGCTTCGGCACGGTGGAGGCGGCGTAGGCGAAAAGCATCTTCGCGCCGTGCCGGATGATGCCGCCGCGCTCCTGCGCGATCCCGGGCAGAAACCCGGGGACGTCGACCAGCGTGACAATCGGGATGTTGAAGACGTTGCAAAAGCGAATGAACCGGGCGCCCTTGTCGGATGAGTCGATGTCAAGCGTACCGGCCTTCTGGGCCGGATTGTTCGCGACGAATCCGGCGACCACGCCCTGGACGCGGCCGAAACCCACTACAAGGTTCTTCGCGAAATCGCGATGCACCTCAAGGAAATCGCCGGCGTCAACCAGCCGGGCAATGACGTCGTGGACGTCAAATGGCGCCTTCGGATTCTCCGGGATGAGCTGGTTCATCGCCGGATCCGGCGACATGTCCACGAGCGGGGTGGGACAGTGCGGCGGATCCGCAATGTTGTTGGAGGGCAGGAAGGAAAGCAGCTTGCGGGCGACCTGCAGGGCGGCAGCGTCATCATCGGCAATGAAATGCACGTTGCCGCTTACCGAGGCATTGGCCGCGGCGCCGCCAATCTCCTCCATCGTGGCGCTCTGGCCGGTGGCCGCCTTGATGACCTCGGGGCCGCAGATGAACATGCTGGCGTTCTTCCGCGTCATGATGATGAAGTCGGTCAGGGCGGGCGAATAGGCCGCGCCGCCCGCACACGGGCCGGCGATGACGGAGATCTGCGGCACGAGGCCGGAGAGCTCGACGTTGCGGAAGAACACCTGGCCATAGCCGGAAAGCGAGTCGTCGCCTTCCTGGATGCGCGCGCCGCCNNCCGCCCGAGTCGTTGATGCCGATCAGCGGAATGCCGGCCTTCTGCGCATAATCCATGATGTTGCAGATCTTCTTTGAGTGGATGCGGCCGAGCGCGCCGCCGCCGACGGTGAAATCCTGACTGAAGGCCGCCACCGGCCGTCCGTCGACGTAGCCAACACCGGTGATGACGCCGTCGCCGGGCATGGGCTTGCCCTCCAGCCCGAAGTGGTGGCAGTCATGCTGGGCGTGCAAGCCCCATTCCATGAACGTGTCTTCCTGGAAAAGGACGGTCAGACGGTCGCGGGCGGTCAGGAGGCCTTTCCTGCGGCGTTCAGCGAGCTTTTCCGCGCCGCCCGCGGCATAGGCCGCCTGGCGCCTTTCCTCAAGTTCGTCGAGCAGTGATTTTGAGATGGGCATGGAGAATCTTCCGAGGGTGATCCGACGGCTCGTGGCGACACCAGGAGTGACGGTGAGACCGGCCTAGACCGGCTTTGAGGCGCACAATTCTGTCAGCACCCCGTGCGTCGATTTGGGATGCAGGAAGGCGACCAGCTTGCCGGCCGCGCCGTCAAATGGCTTCTCGTTGATGAGGCGCACACCGGCGCCGGCGGCCTGCTCGAGTTGACCGGTGATATCGTCGGTTCGGAAGGCGAGGTGGTGGATGCCTTCGCCCCGGTCCGCCAGGAATTTTGCGATCGGGCTCTCGGGGGCCGTCGGCTCCAGTAACTCGAGATGAACACCGCCGACGTCGAAAAACGCCGTGCGAACCTTCTGCGAGGGGACCTCCTCGCGGTGTTCACAGCGCAGTCCAAGCGCCTTCTCGTAGACAGGCACGGTCTCATCGAGCGAGCGAACCGCGATGCCAAGGTGATCGATTTGCTTAATCATTTCTTATAGATACAGCTCTGGAACGGAACAGTATGTCGTACGGTGGAGATTAGCTCTGCGCATATTTTGGCAAAGTACCGTCATCGTTTGGTCTTTCGGTGGTTCAGCGTTGCCAAGATGATCGTCCAGCTTGATGCAAAGCGCCCATGCCGGGCAACCGCCATCTGCGGTCCCTCTTATCCATGACAACTTCGGTTGAAACAACGAAATCCGCTCTTTATTCGCCATCAGCGACTTATGAAGACTGGCGTAGAGCCGTGGAGCAGGAACTCAAAGGCGGGTCGATTGAGAAGAAACTCGTGACCCGCACCGCGGAAGGCATTGACGTGCAGCCGCTCTATCGCCGGGACGACTGTTCGGCGCTGGCTCTCGACGCCGTCCATGGCGCGGCGTCCGGCCTGCGCGAATCGCGGAGGGCGGGGGGGCCGGCGTGGCGTTGGGAGGCCCGCACCGGAGCAGCGGGGATCGAGTTTTCACCCCTGCCGGCGCTGGCCTTGGCCCTGACTTCATCGAGGCCGGCCGCGGCCGCTTCGGTGCCGGCAGATCCCGTGGGCTGGCTGTTGAGCCACGGTTCGCTCCCGATGCCGCTGAGCAGCTGTTTTGACGATCTGGCTGAGGGTGTGAAAGAGGCCGATCGGGTCGGTTCTTCCGGCCGCACCGTGGGGATCGGCGCGGAAATCTGGCACGAATCCGGTGCCACCGCCGTCCAAGAGCTGGCGTTCGCGATCGCTACCGGCGCCGAGTACTGGCGGCAGCTGATTGACCGCGGGATCACCCCGGCGCAGATCGCGGCGCGTGCCCAGCTGGGGTTTGCCGTCGGGGTGGATTTTTTCATGGAGGCGGCCAAGCTGCGGGCGGCTCGCATCCTCTGGGCCAAGACAGCCGGGGGGTTCGGGGCCGACGGCGATGCGCAAAACGTCTTTCTCGCCGCGCGCACGGCCACTTGGGACAAGACACTCTACGACCCTCACGTCAACTTGCTCCGCATCACGACGCAGGCGTTCTCGGCGGTTGTGGGCTGCGCCGAGGCGATCGACATCCGCCCGTTCGACGAAGTCACGGGCAATGCGACCGAGCTCGGGGAGCGCCTGTCGCGCAATCTTCACGAGATCCTGGCCAAGGAATTCTGCCTCGAGCACCAGGTCGACCCGGCCGGCGGATCCTGGTACGTCGAAGTGTTGACCGATCAGCTCGCCCGCCGGGCGTGGGCGCTTTTCCAGGAGATCGAGCGACAGGGTGGAATGGTGAAGGCCGTGCTCGCGGGTTATCCGCAGGGCCTGGTCGCCAAAGCCGCGGCGGACAGGCAGGCACTGGTCGACACCCGCCGCCGGCCGATCCTCGGCGTCACGGTGCAGCCCAACCTCCGCGAAGAACCCCGGCCCGTGCCCGCGGCCGCCGCCCCGGCCGGGACGAGGCGCCGATCCGTTCCGAAACCGATCAAGAGCTTCTCCGCGCTGGTCGCGGCTGCTGGCAAGCGCACCACGCTGCCCACCCTGCGCATTGCCTGGACGCAAAAGCGCGATTCCGGTCCGACGGTGACGGCGCTCCGGCCGTTCCGCGGCGCCGAGGGCTTTGAAGCCTTGCGGCGGGCCGGCGACGAGTATCTTGCGCGGACCGGCCAACGCGCCCGGGTTTTCCTCGCGAAGATGGGCCCGGTCAGGCAGCACAAGGGCCGGGCCGATTTCTCCACCGGTTTCTTCGCGGTCGGCGGTTTCGAGATCGACGGCCGGAAGAGCTTCACCACCGCCGAGGAGGCGGCTGATGCCGCCATTGCCTCGGGCGCGGCGGTGGCTGTCCTTTGCTCCACGGACGAAACCTATCCCGAACTGGCGCCCGCCTTCGCCCGGCGCATCAAGGCGGGCAAGCCGGCGCTAACCGTCGTGCTGGCCGGCCACCCGGCGGAATGCGAGCCGGAATTCCGCGCCGCCGGCTTCAGCGAATTCATCCACGTCCGCTCCAATGTCCGGGCGACCCTCGCCGAGCTGCAACGCCTTGCCGGTGTCCTCTCATGACCGCCCATCCCGATTTCACCCAGATTGCCTTCGACGAACCCGCGCCTCCCACGGCGCCGGCCCGCCCCGCCGCGGCCGCGCCCTCGTGGATGACCGGCGAGCAGATCGCCGTTCCGCCGGTGTGCGCGCCGGCGGACCTCGCCGCGATCGAGCAGCCGCTCGATTCGATGCCCGGCTTTCCGTCGTTCCTGCGCGGACCGTACCCGACGATGTACGTGTCGCGTCCGTGGACCGTGCGCCAGTACGCCGGCTTCTCGACCGCCGCCGAAAGCAACGCCTTCTACCGTCGCAATCTCGCGGCCGGCCAGATGGGCCTCTCGGTCGCATTCGACCTCCCCACGCACCGCGGCTACGACTCCGACCATCCGCGGGTCGTGGGCGACGTCGGCAAGGCCGGCGTGGCCATCGACTCGATCCTGGATATGAAGCAGCTGTTCGACAGTATTCCGCTGCGGGATGTCTCGGTTTCGATGACGATGAACGGCGCGGTGATTCCGATCATGGCGTTCTACATCGCTGCGGCGCTGGAGCAGGGCGCGAAGCTCCCGGAGCTGGCGGGCACGATTCAGAACGATATCCTGAAGGAATTCATGGTGCGCAACACCTATATCTACCCCCCGGGGCCTTCGATGCGCATCATCGCGGACATTTTTGCCTACTGCGCGCAGCACATGCCCAAGTTCAACTGTATTTCGATTTCGGGCTACCACATGCAGGAGGCGGGCGCCACCGCTGACCTCGAGCTGGCGTACACACTCGCCGACGGACTCGAATACCTGCGCACCGGAGTGAAGGCCGGCATCGACATTGATTCGTTCGCCCCCCGCCTGAGTTTTTTCTGGGGCATCGGCAAGAACTTCTTCATGGAAGTTGCCAAGCTGCGCGCCGCGCGCGTGCTGTGGTCGGAAATGGTTGCCCAGTTCAACCCGAAGAAGCCGAAGTCGCTCGCGCTGCGCACCCATTCCCAAACCTCGGGCTGGAGCCTGACCGCGCAGGACCCCTTCAACAACGTCGCCCGCACCTGCCTCGAGGCGCTGGCCGCGGCCGGCGGCCAGACGCAGTCGCTCCATACCAACTCGCTCGACGAGGCGATGGCGCTGCCCACCGATTTTTCCGCCCGCATCGCCCGCAACACCCAGCTTTACCTCCAGCAGGAGACCGGCATCTGCCGGACGGTCGATCCGTGGGCCGGATCCTACTACGTCGAGTACCTCACGGACGGACTCCTCAAGCGGGCCCGCCAGCATTTTGCCGAAATCGAGTCGCTCGGCGGGATGGCCAAGGCCATCGAGACCGGGCTGCCCAAGATGCGCATCGAGGAAGCCGCCGCCCGGCGCCAGGCCGCCATCGATTCCGGCCGGGAGATCATCATCGGCGTCAACCAGGCCGTGCTCGAGCACGAACCGCCCATGGACATTCTGGAGGTGGACAACTCCGCGGTGCGCGACGCCCAGATCCAGCGCCTCAAGGAACTTAGGGCGGCCCGCGACCAAACCGCCGTGCAGCGGGCGCTGGAGGCGCTCACTGCCGCGGCCCGCGACGGTTCGGGCAATCTGCTCGAGCTGGCGGTGACTGCCGCGCAGGCCCGCGCCACGCTCGGCGAGATCTCGGATGCGATGGAAAAAGTGTTTGGACGTCACCAGGCGGTTATCCGTACAATCGCCGGCGTGTACCGTTCCGAATTTGGCGCCAGCCCCGAGATTGAGGAAATCCGGGCGTTAGCCGACGCGTTCGCTGCGCGGGAGGGCCGCCGCCCCCGGATCTACATCGCCAAGCTGGGCCAGGACGGCCACGACCGCGGNNGAGGCGGCGCGGCAGGCGGTGGAAAACGATGTGCATGTCGTCGGCATGAGTTCCCTCGCGGCCGGCCACAAGACCCTGCTGCCCCAGCTTATCGCGGAACTCAAGGCCCTCGGCCGACCCGACATCATGGTCGTCTGCGGCGGCGTTATTCCGCAGCAGGACTATGCCCAGCTCCAAGCCGCAGGCGTCGCCGCCATCTTTGGCCCGGGGTCCAAACTGCCCGTGGCGGGCCGCGAGATCATGCGGCTGCTCGGGGAGCGGCTGGGCCACCCCTGAGCGTCGGGCGGTCAGCGCTTCGGCTCGGGAGGTTTAATGCGAAGGGAAACGACTTCCGTCGACTCCATGAGTTGGCGGTCCTTCACGGCGGGATCGAATTCCCACTGGCGCACCGCGGCTAACGCCGGCTCGGAGAAGGCTGGATGGCTGCATTCGACGACCTCCGCCGACACCACCTGGCCCCGCAGGTTGATCCGGCAGCTCACCTTGACCTGGCCCTCCAGCACGTTTGCCGAGAGTCCGGCGGGATAGACGGCCCGGACCATGTGGGCAGGTACGGCGGCAAATTCCGTCTTCCGGCCGCTCAAATAATCGTCCGTCTTTTGTCTCTGCGTGGCGAGGTAGGCCGCCGGCATCCTGGAGTTCAGCAGCTCAGCGCCGTCGGAGAAGACATGCACCCGGTATTTCCCCTCTTCGAGGGGGATCTGCAGCGTGAAATAAAGTTCAAAGTCCTTCTCCTTGCCTGCCTCCAGATCCGGTAGCTCGGCGAAAACGACGTTCGAGCCCCTCCAGGACGTCAGTTCAAGGACGAAGAAACAGTGCTTGAGCGTGACGTCCGCTATCGCGCGGCCCTCGATCCGCAGTTCATAGTTCAGGCGGGCCCCGGATTGAATCATCTCCAGGTGATGGCTCTTGACGATAAACTTGGGGAGGGTGACCAGACCGGGCAGATAGAACGGCGTCTTCATGAGGGCAAACCTCCCGCCGTAGCCTCGCTGCAGTTTGCCGTCCACGTCGATCTCCGGATGGCCGTTGCGAACCTCCTTCACCAGCCGCACCTGGCCATCTTCATAGGCGACAAAGGCATTCTGGGCGGACGCGTGCGGAGCGATCGCCAGGAGGCCGAGTACAGGTAGCAGCCGAACAATCACTGGACCGTTTGAAAGGAGGATTCTGCCGGCGGCGGAGGCGATTCTCCGCCCGGTTTCCAATAAACCCAACCATGGGGAGGCTTAAAGCGAATTCTCTTCAAGGGACCCACCCCCGCGAGAACCCGCTGATCCTGGCGCGGAGTCATCGCGACGATGGCAGATCGGCAAAAGCCGCGGTCAGCGCGGTTCGCAGTTCCTCCAGCGTAAAGGGCTTCTGCAGGATTGTCCTGACCCCCAGGCGCGCGAGTTCGGCGCGATCTTCCTCCGTGACCCTGCCGCTGACCGCGACGAGGGGCCGATCATAGGCCAGGGAGCGGGCACGGCGGGCCAGTTCCTGGCCGTTCAAACCGGGCATGTTGAGGTCCATGATCACGCCGTCGAAGGCGTCCGGGGTGGCGGAAAGGCGCTCCCAGCCGTCGAGTCCGTTGACGGCGAGCGTGACCTGGTGACCCTGGCGTCGCAGCAGGGCGGAGATCAGGCTGGCAACCGCCTCCTCGTCCTCGACCACAAGCAGCCGGAACGACCGGGCCGGCCCGGCGGTGACGACGGAACCGGACGGGGCCGCCGGAGCGGCCACGGAAGGAAGGTCGCGGAAAGGCAGGAAGACATGGAAGGCCGACCCTTCATCCGGCACGGACTCGACATTGACGCGGCCGCCGAATCCGAGGACCAGGTGCCAGACCGTCGCGAGGCCGAGTCCGGTGCCCTGGCCGACCTGCTTGGTCGTGTAGAATGGCTCGAAAATCCGCTCGCGCACCGCCGGGGACATGCCGCGCCCGTTGTCGCGCACGGTAAGTTTCACCCAACCGGTGGGAGTTGGGTGTTTTTCCGGTTCAAATGGCGCCACCGAACCCACCGGCCGGAATGCCGCCTCGATGTGGATCCACGGCGCCCAGTCACCAGCGGGCGGGTGGGCGAGTTTCTCAACGAGTGTGTCACGGGCGTTGACCAGCAGGTTCAGCAGGATCTGGTGGAGGTCGGCGCTGTTGAGGTAGAGCGGCGGCAGATCCGCCGGCACCGTGGCTTCGATCCGAATGCGCCGGTCAAACGCGTGGCGCACCAACTCGGCGTTGGTCTCCACGACCGCGCGGAGATCGAGCAGTTCGGACTGCTGATCGCTTTTCCGGCCGAAGGCCAGGAGCCGGCGGGTGAGTTCGGCCGAGCGGCGGGCGGCGTCGGCAATCATCTTCAGCTCCTGGTGCAGCGCGGGCACGTGCGCCCACTCGGTCTGGAGCAGGTCGGAATTCAGCAGGATGGGCGTCAGGAGGTTGTTGAATTCGTGCGCAATGCCTCCGACGAGCTCGCCGATCGCCCGCAGGCGGCGGCCCTGGGAAATCTCGGCGTCCTTTTGCCGGCGCTCGGAAACGTCCTCCATCAGGAAGCAGCAGCGGGCCCGCCCGGCGGACTGGCCGAGTGGAACCAACGCAATGGCGAAGGCGCGCTGTTGCTCCTCGCGGGTGAGATCCAGATTGAACGGCTGACCCTCGTCGACGCAGCGGGTAAACAGCCGCGACCAGTACTGCAACCATTCGGGGGCGAGCCCGAGCTGGGCGAGGGGGCGGCCGGCCGGTGGTTCAACCGGCAGGGCGAAATGGCGGACGGCGGCGGGATTGAGCGAGACCACCAGCCATTCGCCGCGGGCCCGCTCCATGACCCCAAGCGCCAGGGGAAGGTTCTCGAAAAGGGCCCGCAGAAGCTGCTCGGATTGGCGCAGGGCTTCCTCGGCCGAGTGCCAGGCCGTGACGTCCTGCACGGTGCCGAAGATTCCGGTGCGGCGGCCAGTGTGATCGTTCGCCGGCCGGGCGCGAATGTGGATGGTTCGCTCCAGATCGGGCCGCGGCTCAATGGTCAGGTGCAGATCGTAGGCTCGGCCGTTGTCCCGCAGGTCGTCCATGGCCGCCCGCCAGCGCCCCCGGTCAGCCGCGACGGCGTACGCGATCATCGCGTCCAAGTCCGGCACCCCCTGCTGCGGATTGCGCTCAAAGATGCGAAAGGTTTCCTCCGACCAAGTCGCATCCGGCGGTTCGCCGAACACGTGTTTCCAGTATCCCAGCCGCGCGAAACTCTGCGCCTCGGCGAGAATGCCGCGGCTTTCATCAAGTTCCTCCGCCTGGCGCGCGATCCGGCGACGGAGCTGCCGCTGCCGGGCCAGCGCCCAGAGCATGCCCACCAGCGCGAGGGCCAGCAGGACGGCGACGAAAGCAATCACCTGCTCGCGCGGAAACACCGCCGGTTCGTACCTGGAAAACCACTTCTGGTAGATGCGCTCATATTCGCCCGTCTGGAAAAGAACGGCGAGCCCCTCATTGAGCTTGGCGATCAGTTCGGCGCCGCCCTGGTGCGCGGCGAAGCAATAGCGCACGGTCAGTCCCTGAAGCGAGGGACCGACGGGTTCGACGTTGGTGATGCCGAGATGGTGAGCCTGCGCCAGGCCGGTGATCCGGGTGAGCAGGATGACATCGACTTTGCCGTCGGCCAGGAGCCGCAGGCACTCCGGGCTGGCGGCCATGGTCACGCGGGCGGGATCCAGCCCCTGAGCCAGCGCATAGATCTGACCCTGCGTCGGCGTGGCCACCCGGGCGTGCTGCTGGCGCACGTCGGCGAGCGAGGCAAAACGATGATCGCCCTTGCGCACGAAGAGCGCGCCCTGCACCACAAGGATCGGGACCGAATATTCCGCGTCGGAATCGCGGCCCGGAATGTGCGGGTGCCACTGCCCGACGTCGAATTCACCGGTGCTGAAACGGCGGAGATCCTCCATCGCCGGCATGGGCACGCGGTGGAAACTAAGGTCCATACGCCTCGCCACGGCATCAAACACGTCGACGGCGAAGCCGGTCAGCGCGCCAGAAGCATCCGCATAGCTGTAGGGAAAATTGTCCGTGGCGGCGCTGACCGTCAGCGAGTGCGCCGGCGCGCCCGGGGCTTCGGCCGCCTGCCCGCCCGGCAGAAGCCACCATCCGCCCAACAGGCTGCACGCCAGGAACCGGCGCAAGATTTGGCGCAGAGCCGCGGAGAGGTTGGATTCTGGGGGTAGATTGAACACCAAAAGAAGAGCGGTCCGGCCGGCTTGAGGGGAAGCCTACCGGGTCGAAGCGGGAAGGCAAGCATCGCGACCGGTCGCGATGCCAGACCATTCAAGTTCACAATGACAGGTTGCGTTGAAAGACGCAGGGCCCATCTTTCCGGTTGCAGCCAATGGCGAAACCCGTGTCCAAGCATCCCGACTGGCGGCCCGAGAACGCGGGCCCCGAGTTTGCAGTCCGCATCGTCTCCGCTGGGGCCGCGGCCGCGAATCCGGCCCGGGCGCCGCGCCCACCGCGCCGCCGGCCGCTGGTGCCGGAGGATTACGCCGGGGGCGTGCTGCGCGGGGACCGTTCACTCCTGGCGCAGACCATCACGCTGGTGGAAAGCGACGCCACCGCCCGGATTGCGGAGGCCCAGGGTGTGCTTGCCCGGCTGCTGCCGCACACCGGCCGGTCCGTGCGCCTTGGCATCACCGGCGTGCCGGGAGCGGGCAAAAGTTCGCTCATCGAGGTCTTCGGCACCTGGCTTTGCCGGCAGGGCAAGAAGGTCGCCGTGCTGGCGGTCGATCCGAGCAGCAGCGTCAGCCGGGGCAGCATTCTCGGCGACAAGACGCGGATGGAACAGCTGGCCCGCGAGGCCAATGCCTTCATCCGGCCGTCGCCCAGCGGGGGCGCGCTCGGCGGGGTCGCCCGCAAGACCCGCGAGACCATCCTCGTGTGCGAGGCGGCGGGCTATGAGGTCATCCTCGTGGAGACCGTCGGGGTGGGGCAGAGCGAGATCGCCGTGCGCTCGATGGTGGATTTCCTGCTGCTGCTCACGATCACGGGCGGCGGCGACGACCTGCAGGGCATGAAGCGCGGTTCGCTGGAGCTGGCCGACGCGGTGTGCGTGACCAAGGCCGACGGTCTCAACGTCACCCCCGCGGAGGTCACCCGGCGCATGCTCCAGGACTCCCTGCACTATCTCGCGCCGCCGACGCCCGGATGGGCGGCCCGCGCCCTGGCGTGCTCGGCGCGCACCGGCGAGGGCGTGCCCGGTTTATGGACCGCGGTCGAGGAGTTCCTCCAGATCACGCGCGCGAATGGCGCCCTGCTGGAACGCCGCCGCCGACAGAATCTGGCCTGGGCGCAGTCCATGATCGAGGACGCGCTGCGCGAGCGTTTTTTCCGCGAGCCACGGGTGGCGGCCCGGCGCCCGGCCTGGGAGCGGGCCATTCTGGAGGGCAGCATGCCCGTGACCGCCGCCGTGCGCGAACTGCTGGCCCTGGGCGGTGAGTAGTCAACCGGCGCTGGCCGCGGGCGGGCGATGAGCTGCCGCGATGGCCCCGGGGCGGCATTTGCGCCGGCCGGCGCCGCACTCACGGCACCGCGACGACGGTGCAGGGAGCTTGCTGTTCGACGTAGCTCGTGATCGGGCTCTTGGCCGCGGTCGTGGAGGCGGCATGATCGTGCCGGCCCATGATGATGCAGTCGGCCTTGATGCTGCCGCCAAATTCGACGATCTCCCGGGCCGGCTCGCCCGTGCGGATGGCGGTGGACACCTGCAATCCTTCATCGCGCAGATAGCGCTCCAGCCGCTCGAGGTTGGCGACCGCCGCGTCTTCCTCCTCCGAGGTGCACCCGCCGAGGGAGGTTTCCCTTGCGCCGGGCGAGACATGCATCAGGACGAGCTCGCTGCGGTTGCGGCGGGCCACCATCGCGGCGCATTCAATGACCTCGGGGGTTTCCTCGGAAAAATCGACAGGGACGAGGATGGTGTTCATGCCGCTATCCTAGCAGCCGGCGGGCCGGTGTGCTCCGCAAATCTTGCCAAAAAGCGGGCAGGGAGGCGCCGTCGCCGGGACAGCGTCCGGTTAGGCCCGCGGCCGGGCAAGTTTTGCGGAGGTTGGAACAATATACGCCCAACAATTGGCAAGCGGTGCGAAGCATAGTTCCGGGGTTTGGAGTACACCATCACCGTGGTTCTTTGGTTACCCCAAATCCGAAGGTGTTTCGGTGCTTGGAGTCCCCCGGTTCGCGGGGACGGTGCAGCCGCGAGCGAGGGGCGTCAATTGATGCAGATTCCGTCCGGATTCAACCCCGGGCGGTTGGTGAACACGATTGGGGAATCCTCTCGTGGTTCACGTGATTGAGGACTAAGTGCGCAGCTCCCCGCGGGCGGCCGCGGGGGGCTTGCACGCTTCCGCTGTCCGCCCTCCGGCCGGCCAGCCTGCACTTGGCAACCATTGTCGCCCGCATCATGGCCCGTGCCGGGATCCGGGCAGCTGGTTTCTGCAATCCCGGCGGGACGGTCCGCCCGGGCCGCGGGCGGGGCCAAGGGCGCCTTTTCGCCGCGCAAACCGGGGCGAAATGGTGTTTTCGTTTGCGCCGCGGCCCTGATTGGGTGGATGGTGGCGGGCGCGCACAGTCCATGTCGAACGAGACCCTATCGCCACAATCACGGAGCAAAAGCATCGTCGAACACCTCAAGGCCTCGCACATCTGGCGCGAGTACGAAAAGGCGTTTGGGGACGCCACCGGCCTCCCGCTCGGCCTGCGTCCGGTGGAGACATTCCAGTTTCCGCTCGCCGGCCACCGCAACGAGAATCCTTTCTGCGCGCTGCTGGCCCGCACGAACAAATCCTGCTCCGCCTGTCTGCAGATGCAGCAGCAGATCGCCGAGGCGGCGAAGGACGAGGCGCAGACGCTCCGGTGTTTCGCCGGGCTGTGCGACACCGCGATCCCCGTCCGGGTCGGCGAGAATTTGATCGCCTTTCTTCAGACCGGCCAGGTGTTCCTGCACCGGCCCACGAAGGGGTCATTCAGGCGGGTCACCCGGCAGCTGCTCGAATGGGGGCGCGAGATCGACATCACGCGGATCGAGGAGGCGTATTTCCAGACGCGCGTGGTGTCGAAACGCCAGTACGAATCGATCATCCGCCTGCTGGCGATCTTCTCCCAGCACCTCGCGGCGCTGAGCAACCAGCTGATGGTGCGGGAGGAGAAGGCCGAGGCCCCGATGATTGCACGGGCCCGGAGCTTCATCACCGAGCATCAGAGCGAGGAGCTCTCGCTCAAGGAGGTGGCCCGGGCGGTCAACACCAGCGCGTTCTACTTCTGCAAGATATTCAAGCAGGCCACCGGGCTGACGTTCACCGACTACCTGGCCCGGGTGCGCGTCGAGAAGGTGAAGAATCTGCTGCTCAATCCGCACAAGCGGGTCAGCGAGGCGGCGTTTGAGGCCGGTTTCCAGTCGCTCTCCCAGTTCAACCGCGTCTTCAAGAAGATCGAAGGACTGTCGCCCAGCGATTATCGCGAGCAACTGCATACGCCCGGCCCGCCGGCGCCGATCTGAAGGCCCCGGGGTCCGGGAGGGAGTCCCGACGGATGCGGGGGGTATCAGGCCCGGGCGGAGGCGTGCGACGGCAGGGGGCACACCGGCTTGCCGTGGGCGCCGTTGCCGGCCGCGTGCGCATTGGCCGGCGAATACTGGCAGACTTCGCAGAACGCGTGGATTTCGCGGTGCGCGACGAAGCGGAACGTCAGCAACAGTTCATCCACGCAACCGGTGGCGGCCACATCGTCGAGATGATGCTGGCTGCGCGGGACCGTCTGGGCCACAAACGCCAGGGCCGCCTGTCCGGCGATGAAGTAGTTGATCAGCGGATTCAGGCGGCAATGACAGGTCATGCCGATGAGCCGGGGCGCCGGCGGATGCCGCGCCAGCCACAGGTGCGTGGATTTGCTGCGGAAAAGCGAAAACAGCTGCTGAAGCGACTCGTCCATGAGGTAGACGAGGGTATCCGGGTTTCCAAGCGGGGTGGTCGCGGGCGCCGCGCGAAGGAGAATCTCCCACTTGCGCTTGATTTCGGCGCGATGGCCATCCAGCGCCTCCAGGTACCCGAGCTTCATCCAGCCATCTTGACAGGGAACGCGCTATTCGGCAGCGCACGCCTTGGCGAGCATTGCGCATTTCTTGCAGGAGGAAAATGGCAGGTCATCACACCAGACGGGCCGCTTCGGAAAGCGGCCCGGTGCCGGCTGGCGGTCGGGGGCGGGCTAGCGGCCAAAGAACCCGGCCGCCTGGCGGATGACCTCGATCAACCGGTCGACCTCTTCGGGAGTGTTGTACAGGTAGAAACTTGCGCGGGTGGTCGCGGGGACCCCGAGCTTGCGGAGCAGCGGCTGGTTGCAGTGATGCCCGCCGCGCAAAGCGATGCCCTGCTGGTCGGCAAACGTCACCACATCGTGCGCATGGGCGCCGGCCAGGGCGAAACTGACCAGGCCGCCCCGCTCGCCCGGCGGACCGAACAGCCGGATGCCCGGAATGCCGCCGAGGCGCGCGAAGGTCTCGCGCGCCAGTTCCTCATCGTGCGCGGCGATCGCCGGCCGCCCGATGCCGTCGAGATAATCCATGGCGGCGTGCAGGCCCACCGCCCCGGCGATGTCCGGCGTGCCGGCCTCAAATTTATGCGGCACCTTGTTCCAGGTGCTTTGCTCGAACTGCACCGAGGCGATCATCTCCCCGCCACCTTGAAATGGCTCGAGAGCATCGAGCAACTCGTGGCGGCCGAAAAGCACGCCGATGCCCGTGGGGCCGGCCATCTTGTGTCCCGAGAAGGCGAGGAAGTCGCAGCCCAGCGCCTGGACATCGAGCGGCAGGTGGCCGGCGCTTTGCGCGGCATCCACGACGGTGACGGCGCCGTGGCGGCGCGCGCGGGCGCACAACTCGGCCACCGGGTTGACCGTGCCGAGCGAGTTGGAAATGTGGGTGAAGGCGAAAAGCCTCACGTTGCGCCCGAGCAGGTCGTCGATCCGGGCGAGGTCGAGCAACCCGTCGTCGCCGGTGACGGGCACAAAGAGCAGTTGGGCGCCCGTGCGCCGGGCAAGGAGCTGCCACGGCACCAGGTTGCTGTGGTGCTCCATCTCGGTCAGGAGGATGCCGTCGCCGCGCTTGAGCCGCGGGGTGAACACGTAGGAGACCAGGTTGATGCCCTCGGTGGTGCCACGAGTGAAGACGATCTCCTCGGGGGAGGCGGCGTTGATGAACTGCGCGGCGCGCGCGCGCGCCGCCTCGTACGCGGTCGTGGCCCGGTAGCTCAATTCATGAATGGCCCGGTGGACGTTGGCGTTGTCCCGTTCGTAATAACGCACCAGCGCGTCGATAACCGCGCGGGGCTTCTGCGTGGTGGCGCCGTTGTCGAGGTAGATGAGCGGCTGGCGGTGGACCAGCTGGTGCAAGATGGGAAAATCCGCGCGCAGGGCGGCCCAATCGGGGGTGGAGGCGGGCAGTTTCATTCGGTGGTGGCGGTGACGGCTTCTCCGTGCAAGGCGTTGAGGGCGGCGTGCCATCCCAACGTGGCGCATTTGATGCGGGCGGGAAACTGGTGGACGCCCGCAAAAGCGGACAGATCGAGATCCTCCTCGTCCGGCGTGCCCTGAGTGACGATTTCCTTGAACCGGCCGAACAGCGCCTCGGCCTCGGCGACCGTCTTGCCCTTGAGCCGCTGGGTCATCACCGAGGTGGACGCCTGGGAGATGGCGCAGCCGGCCCCTTGAAAGCTGATGTCAGCAATGCGCCCGTCCTCGACCTGGATATAAACGGTGACCTCGTCACCGCACACGGGATTGTTGCCGGCGGCCGACCGGTTGGCTGTGGGCAGCTTGCGGAAGTTCCGCGGACGGCGGTTGTTGTCGAGAATGACGCTCTGATAGAGTTCGGTCAGATCCATGCGAACGAGAAACGTAAGCTGGATTTGGCCCGATCGCTAGCGGTTTTTCAGCGGAAGGCGCGCCGGGTCGTTGGCCGGCGGATGGCGCCGGGGTCACTCCCGCGCTGCCGCGGGACCGGGCTTCATGGAAACAGCCACTGCTCCTGCCAGGCGCCGTTTTTGCGCGTACAGAGAATGCGCTCGTGCCGTCGGAAGGGTTTCTGTTTCCAGAACTCGATGCGTTCCGGCACGACCCGGTACCCGGACCAGAAGGGTGGGCGCGGGACGGCTCCGATCGGGAAGCGCAGGGCGACCCGGGCGCAGGCCTGCTCGAGGGCGAAATAGCCCTGCATGGGGCGCGATTGTTCCGAAGCCCAGGCACCGATCTGGCTGAGGCGCGGGCGCGTGGCAAAGTAGGCGTCGGCCTCGGCGTCCGCGACGCATTCGACCGGACCGCTGATACGCACCTGCCGGGTCAGCGGACCCCAGTAAAAGCCCAGCTCGGCCTGGGGATTGGCCTTGAGGTCCGCCGCCTTGGCACTGCCCAGATTGGTGTAGAAGACGAAGCCGCGCTCATCGGCATGTTTGAGCAGCACCATGCGCACAGCGGGCCGCCCTCCGGGGGCGGCGGTGGCCAGCGCCATCGCCGTGGGCTCGTCGATGCCGCAGTGGCTGGCGTCATCAAGCCAGGAGTTGAACTGCGCAATGGGATCGACCATGGGGCGTTGAGAAGCGCCTGGACAGGGCAGCTGCACCGGAAGCGACGCAGCCACCTGGCCGGAGGGAAGGGCTACCGGTGCGGATCAGCCACTGGTGACTGACTTGATGGTTGCAGGGCCATCACCGTTCCTGGGGGCCGGCGGTTTGGGCAGGGTGGTGGCCACCGCGGGGCTGGGGCTGACCTGGCTGGCGGCCAGCTTCTGATAAAGGGCGAAGCGCTTGTGAACCTCCGCCTGCGCAAGGCGGTCAAGCTCCTGCGAGCGCACAGGATTCTTCTTCTCAAGCATGCGGAAGCGGTTCTCCAACTTCGTGTACTTGATCAGCTCGGTCTTGGGCGCTGGTGAATCAAGCACCATCGGGTTCTCGCCACGCTCGGCGCGCCGCGGATCATAGCGGAAGAGCGGCCAGTAGCCGGTGTCGACCGCGAGCTTCTGGTGCTCGATTCCGTCGATCAGCGAATAGCCGTGCGCAATGCAGTGGGCAAAGGCGATGACCAGCGAGGGACCGGGATAGGACTCGGCTTCGCGCAAGGCGGTCAGCGTCTGATTGTCGCGGGCCCCGATGGAGATGTGGGCGACGTAGGTGTTGCCGTAGGTCATGGCCAACATGCCGAGATCCTTCTTCCCGGTCGACTTGCCGCCCATGCTGAAGCGGGCGGCTGCGCCGAGCGGCGTGGCCTTGGAGCATTGGCCCCCGGTGTTGGAATACACCTCGGTGTCGAGGACGAGGACATTGACCTTGCGGCCGGAGGCGAGGACGTGGTCGAGACCGCCGTNNTCGCCGCCCACGATCCAGACGCTCTTTTTGACGAGATAGTCGGCGACTTCGCCGAGCGCGAGCGCCGCCGGATCCGCGGCGAGGGCCGCGAGCTGGACGCGCAACTGGCCGACCCGGGCGCGTTGGGCGGCGATTTCCGCCTCGGTGTTCTGGTCCGCCTTGAGCAGCGCTTCGACCAGGGGAGGTCCGACGCGGGCGGCGAGCTTCTGCAGGAGATCCCGGGCGATGGCTTCCTTGCGGTCGAGGCCGAGGCGGAGGCCGAGGCCGAACTCGGCATTGTCTTCGAAAAGCGAGTTGGACCAGGCGGGGCCCCGGCCGTCGCTATTCTTCGTGTAGGGCGTGGTCGGCAGGTTGCCGCCATAGATCGAGGTGCAGCCGGTGGCGTTGGCGATGACAGCCCGATCGCCGAAGAGCTGGGTGAGCAGCTTGAGGTAGGGCGTCTCACCGCAGCCGGAGCAGGCCCCGGAGAATTCGAAGAGCGGATCAAGGAATTGCGCGCTCTTCACCTGGTCCAGCTTGAGAGTGGTGCGGTCCGGGGAGGGCAGGCGGAGGAAGAACTCAAAGTTCTGCCGTTCCGGAATCCGCAGCGGCGCCTGCGCCGACATATTGATGGCCTTCTTCTTCGGATCGGTCTTGTCCTTGACCGGGCAGAACTGCACGCACAGTTCGCAACCAGTGCAGTCCTCGGGCGCGACCTGCAGCGTGTAGCGCATGCCCTTCACGTCGGGGGAACGAAAATCGGTCGAGTGGAAGGATTCCGGCGCCCCGACGAGGGCCTCGGGCGGGAAATATTTCGCGCGGATGGCGGCGTGCGGGCAGATCTCGACGCACTTGTTGCACTGGATGCAAAGCGCGGCGTCCCACACCGGGATCTCGTCGGCCAGGTTGCGCTTTTCCCAATGGGAGGTGCCGGTCGGCCAGGTGCCGTCGGGCGGAAACGCGCTCACGGGGAGTTCGTCGCCCCGGCCGGACAGCATGACGCCAGTGACGTTGCGGATGAAGTCGGGCGCGTCCTCGGGTACGGGGGGGGGACGGCGCACAATTGAGGTGGCACCGGCGGGGATGGGCACTTCGCGGAGCGCCTCGAGGGCGCTGTCCACGGCGGCGATGTTCTTCCTCACAACCTCCTCGCCCTGCTTGCCGTAGGATTTCTTGATGGCCTTCTTGATGCTCTCGAGGGCCTCCGGCAGCGGCAGCACGCGGCTGAGCGCGAAGAAGCAGACCTGCATGATGGTGTTGATGCGCCCGCCAAGGCCGCAGGCGCGGGCCACCGCCCCGGCATCGATCGTGTAGAACCGGAGCTTCTTCGCGATGATCTCCTGCTGCGTGTCCGTGCTCAGGCGATCCCACAGGGTCTCTATGGGACCGGGGGCATTGAGCAGGAAGACGCCGCCCGGCGCAACGCCGGCGAGGACCGGCTGCACTTCCAACAAGAAAAACTGGTGACAGGCGAGAAAAGCCGCCTCGCGGATGAGGTAGGGTGCCCGGACCGGTTTGTCGCCGAACCGAAGGTGCGAGATGGTGGTCGCGCCGGATTTCTTCGAGTCGTAGACAAAATAACCCTGGGCGAACTTGCCCGCCTCTTCGCCGATGATCTTGATCGTGTTCTTGTTGGCGCCGACGGTGCCGTCGGCCCCCAGCCCGAAGAAGACGGCGCAGGTCCGCTCCGGCGGCTCGATGTTCACCGCCGGATCGTAATTGAGCGAAAGGCCGGTGACGTCGTCGTGAATGCCGATGGTAAACGGGTTCTTGGGCTTGGACCGCCCGAGCTCGGCGAAGACGGCGAGCACCATCGGGGGGGTGAATTCCTTCGAGGAGAGACCGTAGCGACCGCCGATGATCGTGGTCCGGCCGCCGCGGGGTGAAAACTGTCCCGCCAGTTCGGCCTCCCGCAGCGCGGCGACGACATCGACAAAGAGGGGATCGCCCACGGCGCCGGGCTCCTTGGTGCGGTCAAGCACGGCGATTGAACGGACCGTGGGCGGGAGTGCGGCGGCCAGCGCTTTGACCGAGAACGGCCGGAACATCCGGACCTTCAGAACGCCGGTCTTCTCGCCATTGGCGTTGAGCCATGCCGCGGTTTCGGCGGCGGTCTCGGCTCCCGAGCCCATGATGACGATCACACGGTCTGCCTCGGGATGGCCTTCGTAGTCAAACAGGTGGTAAGCACGGCCGGTGAGCTTGGCGAATTCATCCATCACTGCCTGGGTGATGGCGGGGGCCGCCTCGTAGTAGCGGTTGATTGACTCCCGGGCCTGGAAGAAGACGTCCGGATTCTGGGCGGTGCCGCGAAGCACGGGATGATCCGGCGTCAGGCCGCGGCGGCGGAAACTGCTGAGGGCCTCGGCGTCGACCAGCGCACGCAGGGTCTCGTCGCCGAGGCGGCTGACGGTGTTGACCTCGTGCGAGGTGCGGAAGCCGTCGAAGAAATGGAGGAAGGGCAGGCGGGTGCGCAGCGTGGCGGCATGCGCGATGGCGGCGAGATCGTGCGCCTCCTGCGGGGAATTGGCGGCCAGCATCGCCCAGCCGCACTGGCGGCACGCCATGACGTCGGAGTGATCNNGTTGGGGATCATCAGCAGGAGCCCTTGGGAGGCGGTAAAGGTGCTGGCCAGCGCGCCGCTCTGCAGGGCGCCGTGCACGGCACCGGCCGCGCCACCCTCGGACTGCATCTCGACGATCTCGGGCACGAGTCCCCAGATGTTCTTCTGGCCCGCGACCGCCCATTCATCGGCGTATTCGGCCATCGTGGATGACGGCGTTATCGGGTAGATGGCGAAAACGTCGCTGAGACGGTAGGCGACGGAGGCCACGGCCTCATTGCCATCAAGGGTGGAGAAGGCGGGTTTTTGATCGATATTCACGGCAAAAGGACGACTAAATGATTGAGGAACCAGATGATTGGAAAAGCGTAGCTTCGTTCGAAGGAGCCTGCTCCGCATCCTTTGGCGAGCAATGCGCAGATATTGAGAAGGTCCGGAACCTGGGAGTGGCAGTCAGAAACGAGGGCGAACCCGGCATGCAGGCAGAAAAAAGCCCCGGGTTTCCGCCGGGGCTGAAGAGTTACGGGGGTTAGCGGTCAATTATTTGCGCACTGGGGGTGGCGGCAGTTTGGTGAGCGAGCTGTCGGTCACCCTTTGGGCAACCATCTCGTACATGCGCTGGATTTCGAGCTCGGCGTTGCGCCGGTCGATCTTGGCGAGTTCGACCTTGGCGGCGGAATCAAAAACCTCGCGGCTCAGGGTCTCCTTTTGGTTGCGGAGATTGGTGATCTCATTCTGCTGGTTGGTGATCTGCTTGGTCAGGCTGGCGGCGTCGCCCTCGAGTTTGGCGGTTTCCTCATTGATCCGGCGGTCCTGGTCGTCTTTCTCCTTCTGGAGCTTTTCCTGCTTATCGCGATCCTTCTTGTCGCGCTCGGCCTGCTGCCGGCGGGCATCTTCCTGCGCCTTGGCCTCGACTTCCAGCCGGTGCACCTCATCTGCCGCCTGCTTGTCGGCAACCAGCTTGGCCGCCGCGATATCGTGGGCCGCCATCTCGGGCTTCGCAAACTGGGTATAGTAGACCCCGAAGGCGATCAGCAGGCACAGGGGAAAGATTACATAGAACTTGTTCATGGATGCGAGGGGATGGGATTGGCGGCTCAGTCCTTCTTGGCGGCCTTGGCAGCGGCAGCGTCGGCAATGGCCCGAGCATCATCCGCCGCTTTTACTTTCTCCAGCAAATCATAGTAGGTCTTCACGTTAGCCTCAGCTGTGCGGACGAAACCGCGCAAAAAGGTTTCTTCGTCGACGTACTGCTTCTTTTGCAGGTCGAGCTGCTTGATGTCCTCCTTCACGGAGTCGGCGTCCTGCTTCAGGCGGTCAAGCTGGGGCCGAAGACGCTTGGTGACTTCGTCGAACGCCCGGGTCCGGCGTTCCAACATAGCGTCGTGGGCGATTCTGTCCTCCTCCTCCTTCTTATCCTTGACCAGGCGCGCCGCCTTGCGCTCCTCCTGTGCCTTGATAGCGTCTTCAATCGCCTTTTTGCGGCGCAGGAGATCCTGGGTAATCCGATCCTGACGTTCCTTTTCCTTCTGGATCGCGACCTGCCGATCTCGTTCGGCAAATCCCTTACTGGCATGCCAGTAGAAGGAGCTGAAAACCAGCAGACCAATCAGCGGCCAAATGAAGTAGGCTTTGTTCATAGCGGGCGAATTAAATGGTGAAAGTGTTGGTCACGGTTTCTTTCGCTGATTTTCGCGATTCTCAATCGTGGCGTTAACCGCTTCAGTTATCTGAGCAGCCTGCTTGGCGGATTCGGGGTATTTGGCGGCCTCCGCAGCAGCCTTGAGGGCAACATCAAACTCTCTTAAATCGTTGGCCAGAAAAGCATAAAACATCCATCCAACCGACGGTTTCTCGGTGCCACCCTTGGCGATGCAGCGCTTCATGTGCTCGAAGGCTTCCCGCTCCTTGTCGATTCCGAAGTAAACTTGGGCAATCTGATACTCAACCTGCCCGGCTTTTGGGAAGATCTTGGCAGCTTTTTCGAGGGTCGCGACTGACCTAAGTTCCATGTGAATCTGCTGATAGGAGCCAGCAAGAAGCTCGTAGTTCACCCGCGTCGGCTCGATTCCGCCACTTTCGAGCCCTTTTTCCAGGAGCTCGCAGGCATGGGCGAACTGACCGATGGTAAAATAAAGGCCGACCAAGTTATAGTTCTCCTTCGGCGTGGACATGTATCCAAGGCGTTGGGCGCGCTCGATGGTGAGAATTACCCGGACGTTGTAGGCGAAGTTAGCCTTCATGTCCTTCTTCTCCTCAGCGAGCGTTGCGAGCTGGAGATAGGTGGCGGCGAGCTGCTGCCAGTAATCCTTCTTGTCCGGCTTCTGCTTGACCCCCAGTTCCAGCAATTCAACCGCATCACTGTACCGTTCCAGCTGATAGAGTGCGGCCAGCTTCAATTGGTAGAAATTGTCCCGCGGTTTGGCGGCCGAACGGAGCCCGCGGTCGATCCAGTACACGGCCTTCTCCATGAGCGCGCTGCTATCCTTGTCGCGAACGGCCTTTTGATCGGCCGCGCCGGGCTCGGTCTGGCCGCGCGAAAAGAACAGGGTGGCGATGTAAAGGTAGGTGTCCTGGGTGAAATTCTTGGGTACGGCGTTGATGAGCCACTTTTCCAGCGCGTTATCGGCCTTGAGGAAATAGGCGGCCTGCAGTTTGAGATCCTTGTTGGTGGCGCCGATCTGATAACTAAACTGCGACACTTGGTAGAGCAGTTCCTGGGCGGTCTTCGCATCGAAATAGTGCTTCTGATCGTTGATTGCCACGCAGTGCACCAAGGCTTCCAAAGCGGTGTCGTAATCGCTTTTCTGGTACGACACCTGCGACCTGATCTGGTACATGATCGTCGCGTCGTAGCTGTCCGGCGGGACCTTGGCGAGCACGCCGGCAATGACGGAAAGCGCCTTGTCCCAGTCCTTGGCGTCGTTGGCCGGACGCAAGGTCTTGTTGATCACATCGGCAGTGTCGTCGGAGAGTTGGGGCGGCTGCTCCTGCTCCGCAGCCCGCACAACGGCTAGACCCAGGCTGAGCGCGGCGACGAGCAGCATTGTCTGCAAAAGGGGTTTGGTCCGGAACAAGGCCATGATGGGAGGCGACGGGAAAAGGTTGGTCAGTCGTTAAAGCTGAAGACGATGGGCACCGACATGCGGGTGTTGACCGCCTTGCCGCCCCGGCGGCCAGCGCGGAATTTCCACTTGCTGACGGCTTGCACGGCCGGCACCTCGAACTCGCGGTGCGATGAACTGATGGGGTAGGCGTCGCGGACGTTGCCGTCAGAATCCACAATGAAGCCTACGTTGACTTCGCCGGTGATCCCCGCCCGCCGCATTTCATAGGGATAAATCGGCGGCGGCTGGACCCTGGCCACGGGAATCTGGTCAAGCTGGGAGATGTCGAACAGGTTGGCGAGTCCGCGGCCGAATCCAGACGGCCGGGTGGCCGGGATCGTGACGACGCCCTTGGCCTGCTCAATGCCTGGCGGCGGCGGCGGCTCGACCTGCTGCACGAAGCTGGCGTCCGCCACGACATTCGGAATGTCGATCAGGGAGGGGGGGGCGAAGGCCATCGGAACCGCATCCTCGTCCGGCGGCAGTTCGTCCGGTTTCTTCTCCGGTTCTTCAGGCGGAAGCTCCGGCATCTCAATCTTGATGGTAGTGTCAGCCTGGGCAACGTGCTTCACCACGGCAGACGGCGTCTTTGTAAGGAAAAGGAAACTCCAATGCACCAAAACCGAAACCGAGAGGCCGATGATGAGATCCTTGCGCATGAGTGGGATACGCTGTCGTTAAAATGGGCGGAAATTATGGGGCCGGATGGGATTACTTCCCTGTCGGCCGGGTGCGGGTCTCCATGGAGACCTTCTCGATGTGCGCCTTGCGGACTTCGTCCAGCACCTTCACAGTGACCCCCCATTTCGCGCGGTCGTCACCGGCGACGAGCACCCGCGGGGCCTGGGCCTGCCTGGTGAACTGCTCCAGTCGGGGAGCCAGTTCGTCAATGTCGATCAACTCCTTGTTCCAATAGACGTTGCCTTGATCGGATACCTGGAGGGTGACCGAATCCTTCTGCTCGATGTTTTGCTTGTTCTGGCTGGCGAACGGCAGGTCGACCGGCACCGACTGAATGCGGTTCAGAGAGAGCGTGAACAGCACGAAGGTGGCGAGNNTGATCTCGATGCGCGCCTTCTTGCGGGGACGGAGTATGATGCGGGTGCCTTCCATGAGGAATCGTGGTTCGCCAGCTTCGGTGCTACCTGTATGACGATGATCCGGCGGGTTTCTTAGCGGGACGGTGGCGCATGCTCCTACTTATTGGTCTGGAAGATGCGGGTTTCGATGTAGATCTTCGGGATCTGGGCGATGCGCACCTGGTCAACAACGTAGACCACCTGGGCGAACAGGGCGCGCTCATCCGCGTTGATCAGGATGCGCGGATCGCCCTCGTCGAGCTTGTATTGGGTGAGCCGGGCCAGGAATTCATCCAGCGTGACAAGATCCTTGTTCCACGCGAGGGTGCCTTCCGCGGTAACGGAAAGTGTCACGGTTCCAGCGGTGTCACGCGGAATGCTCGTCTCCGAGGCCGGCAGCAGGACCGACAGGCCGCCCGACTTGTTCAGCGAAAGCGTGAAGAGAACGAAGGTGGCGAGCAGAAAAAAGATGACGTCGATCAGGGGAATGATCTCGATGCGCGCTCTTTTCCTGCCGCCGGGGCCAGTTCCACCAGCACCATGCATAATATCAGGAGGGTTGGTTGTTGCTGAGTCGATGGGTCAATCACAGGCCGTCAGGAGACGGCGGGTGATCACTCTTGGGTAGGGAGCCCGGCCTCCGACTTCTTGATGATCAGCTCAAGGGCGTTGGCAGCATCCTCGATTTCGTGGCGGGCTTCCTCAACGCGGGCGCCGAGGATGTTGAGCGGGAAAAGGGTGGTGACGGCGACGGCCAGACCGCAGGCGGTCGCGATCAGCGCTTCGGCGACACCACCGGTGATGCCGGAGGCCTTGGAGGCAATGTCGCCGCCTCCGCCGAGGGATCCGAAGGTACCCATCATTCCGGTAACCGTGCCGAGCAGGCCGAGCAACGGGGCGGCGGTGACGACGGTGTCGAGCGTGGCCAGACCCTGCTGGAAGCGGGCGAGTTCCTGGTTCGAGGCGCGGATGAACGCGTTCGAAAGGGAAGTGTCCTTGTTCGACAGCGCGTAGACGAGCACGCGGGCGACGAAGTCCTTGCTTTTCTTGCCGAGGGCGACCGCGTCTTCGATATCGCGTGTCTCCACCTTCTCGAGCATCTTCTCAACCAACTCGTGATCGCGGGAGGCATTCTCGCGAATGATAAACAGGAGGCGTTCCACGACGACCGTCATCGCGACGAACGAAAGCGTGATCATTGGCCACATCATGATTCTACCTGCTTGGAACAACTCCATCGGAGTTTTTCCCATGAGTAACTCGAAGGCCAAGGGCAGATGCATTGTGCTCATAATTGGATGGTGGGTGAATCTAAGGTTAGGAGGCGATTAGGAAAGGGGCGGGGGGCGTTGGTGGGTATCGGGGTAGTCGAGACTGCGGACAATCGCGGGCGGGAGCAACTTTCAAAGGGAGCGTATCGATAGCAGCAACTCAGATTTTGGGGAGGAAAAAGCGTCGCAGGGCGGGACTATTAGCAGGTGACGCTGGAACGATGAGGTAATTTTCGGGGCTTCAATTCGGCTGGCCAATCAGCGGGCTACGTCGCGCAAACCGCAACAAGCGGCCGCGCGCTGGGCGGGCGGAAGATTGAGCAGATAGACTTTGCAGGGGTTGGCAACATTCAAGAATCGAGCGGGAAAATTGGTTTCAATCACTTGCCGCTGTCAATTCCCTTTCTTGGCTTTCGGACGGTACGATGCTTTTCGAGCGGGGATGGCTGCCCGACTAGGAGTCGAACCTAGACAAACGGAGTCAGAGTCCGTTGTGCTACCATTACACCATCGGGCAGTAAATCCCTTCACCTGCGCGGAAGCAACCGGGGCGATTACGTGCCAGCAGGCTGCCGGAACCCGCCGCCGGCTCGGTTTGCCCGGCGGCGCCGCCGGAGCGGAACCAACGGCAGCAGTGGAGCCGGCGATGGGACTCGAACCCGCAACCGCCTGTTTACAAAACAGGTGCTCTGCCATTGAGCTACGCCGGCGTGTGCCACCGACAATCGGACTGGAAGATGCAAATAACAACCAAACAACTCCAACCACGGCTCGGAGAGCAGGAGTTGGTGGCTCCCTGGGGACTCGAACCCCAAACCTACTGATTAAGAGTCAGCTGCTCTACCAATTGAGCTAGGAAGCCAGAGAGGAAGGGTCAACGCTCAACATCAAAGGAGGGATGTCAACCCGTTTTCAGCTCGTGGAGCCGGAAAATCCGCCGAGCCGGCGGCGGGATTCCGCCAGGGGATCGCTGGCCGGCCCCGGCCAGCAGTTTCCCCTTGCCAACGCCGGTGGCGTCTCTTGTTCTGACCCGCTCCGCTCGTCGGAATCATCTCATGCAAAAGACCAAGAAGTCCGTGGCGAAACGTTTCAAAGTGTCCGCCCGGGGCAAGCTCATGCATCGCTCTCCGGGAACCCGGCACCATGCCAGTCAAAAATCCCCGAAGCAGAAACGCCGCCTTGGCAAGGCCAAGGCGCTGGCCGAAGGCCATGCCGCGCCGCTCAGACGCTGCCTGCCGTTCAGCCGCTGATCGCGCATCAACCACAACTTCGCCAGGCGGGTAATTCCCAAGGCGACCCGCCGGCGCCCACAACCATACCAATAACATGCCTCGTACCACCAACTCCCCCGCGTCGCGCAAGNNAAGGGCTATTTCGGCAGCAAATCCAAACTGTTCCGCTACGCCAAGGAGGCCGTCCAGCATGCCTGGCAGTACTCTTATGCCGCGCGGAAGAAGAAGAAGGGCGACTGGCGCGGCCTGTGGATCGTGCGCGTCAACGCGGCCTGCCGCAACGCCGGCATGAGCTACAACCGCTTCATCGAGGGCCTGAAGGCCGCCGGCATCGAGCTCGATCGCAAGGTCCTCGCCGACTTGGCGGTGCGCGACGAGGCGGCCTTTAACGGCCTGGTGGAAAAAGCCCAGGCCGCCCTGAAAGCCAAGGCCGGCGCCGGCAAGGCGTAGACCCGGGCCCGAAGCGGGCCACCCAAGGCTCGCCTTCCGGTTTTCGAACCGCTTCACTGCAGGACGGGCCTCTCCGGAGCGCCCGTCCTTTTGATTTCAGCCCCGGCTTGCACGGATGAGCATCCGCCGTTTCCGTCCCCGAGAAAACGCGGTCGCGATGAAACCAAAATCCGTGACCATCCGCGCAATCCGTGTTTAGATCGCCGCCCCTCATGCAAGACCAACTCACCGCCCTAATGGCCAGGGCCCGTGCCGAATTCGCGGTCCTCCGCCTCCGCCCGGAATTTGAGGCCGCCAAGGCCCGCCTCGTCGGTCCCAACGGCGAGCTCACCGGGCTCATGAAACAGATGGGCGCGGTGCCCAAGGACCGGCGCCCCGCGCTCGGCAAGCTTATCAACGAGACCAAGGCCCAGCTGCAGGCCCTCTTCGACGCCACGCTGCGAACCATTGAGGAGACGGAGATCAGCGCCCAGCTGGGACCGCCCGTCGACCCTTCGCTGCCGTCGCCGGACGGCGGCCCCGGCACCTACCACCCGCTCACGCTGGTGCGCGAGGANNGAGTTCTACTGCTTCGATGCGCTCAACACGCCGCCCGGCCACCCTTCGCGCGATGTGAAGGACACGTTCTACTTCCCCGACACCGCGCGCTTCGGCAATGTCTCCCGCAAGGTCGACGGCGAGAAATACCTGCTGCGCACCCACACCTCCTCCGTGCAGGTCCGCACCATGCTGCAGCACCCGCCGCCCGTGCGCATCGTTTCGCCCGGCCGCACCTTCCGCCGCGACACCACCGACGCCACCCACAGCGCGAACTTCCACCAGCTCGA
>PMBT01000109.1:11602-61312 GCA_003153035.1 Opitutia bacterium | reverse complement strand
AACAAGGACGGCTGCGCCTCGCGCCGCATTTTCAACATCGGCAACCCGAAGAATAATGTGAGCGTCGCCCGGCTCGCCCGGCTGATCATCGCCGCATTCCGACGGTATCCGGAATACCGCGAGCACGCCCAGCTGGCCAGGGTCGTCGTCGTGCCATCGGGCACCTATTTCGGCAAATACTACCAGGACATCCAGAATCGCGTGCCCGCCATCGGCAACGCGAGGAAGTATCTCGGTTGGAAGCCCAAGGTCGACCTTCAGACCGCCATCAGGCTCACCCTCGACTACCACCTCGCGCACAAGGATTACCAGCTGGAGTAAGGTGGCACGGGTCTCCCGACCGGTGGCGTCCTAAACATGGGTCGGGAGACCCATGCCACGAGAAATCCTACCGCATGCCCATCCGCCTCGCACTTAAGGTCGATGTCGACACCGACCGCGGCACGCGGCTCGGCTTGCCCAACCTCGCGGCCGACTGCCGCGCAGCCGGCATCCCCGCGTGTTTTCTTTTCTCGCTCGGCCCCGACCAGACCGGCCGCGCGATCACGCGCATCTTCCGCCCGGGATTCTTCAAAAAGGTCAGCCGCACCAGCGTCGTCCAGATCTACGGCATCCGCGCGCTCTTGAACGGCACGTTGCTGCCCGCGCCCCACATCGGGCGCCGCCACCCGGAGGTTATGCGCGCCGTGCGCGACGCCGGCTACGAAGTGGGCATTCACTGCTACAACCACTACCGCTGGCAGGATTACGTGCAGAAGATGAGCCTTGAGGCGGTCCGGGCGGAATTCGCCGCCGCCCGCGCCGAGTTCGTACGCATCTTCGGGCGCGAGGCGCACACGGCGGGCGCCGCCGGCTGGCAGAGCAACGCCCGCAGCCGCGAGGTTTACGATGAGGCCGGACTCCTCTACGCGAGCGATACCCGCAACGGATCGCCTTTCTTCCCCCGCATCGATGGCCGCGTGTTCAAGACGCTGGAAATCCCCAGCACCCTGCCAACCTTTGACGAGTTGCTCGGCCGGGCGGAGTATCCCGACGGCCGCATCGTGGCCCACTATCTCTCGCTCCTGCGCCCCGACCAGCCCAACGTCCTCACCATTCACGCCGAAATCGAAGGCATGGGCAAACGCGACCTGTTCCGCGCCCTGCTGCGCGCCTGCATCGGAAGCGGGATCCAGTTCATGCGTCTGGACGACCTGGCGCGCGAACTCCTTGCCAACCGCGCAACCATTCCGGTGCGCGATCAGGTCCTGGCCCCCGTCGACGGTCGCTCCGGCCTCGTGGCCACGCAAGCGGTGTGACGGCGCCGCGCCCGGCCTATGCGGCCGCCGCGACGGACACTCCAGATCGGCCCGGAGAAGCCCGACCGCGGTGTTTGGCCCAATCCCCGGTTGACACCTCTTCCCGCCCCGCGTTAGCTCGCCCTCTTTCGCCCATGATTTCTTGGATTCAACGCTCCTTCCAGCACCACTTTCGCGTCGTGTTTGGCGTGCTGCTGGCCGTCACCATCATCTCGTTCATCTTCACGATCGGTGCCTCCCCGGGCATCGGTCGGGCCGGACCCAAGACGTATTCCCAATTGTTCTTCGGTCACGACCTCAGCCGGCAAGGCGCCAGCGAAAGCCTGTATGGCGATGCCGCGCTCAGCGTGCAGCTTCAGGCCGGCTTCATGCCCCGCGAGAGCGCGCAAGTCCAGGAATACGGCCTCCAGCGCATCGCCGCCCTCGCCCTCGCCGACCAGCTCAAGATCCCCGCTCCGTCCAGGGAGGACCTCGCCACCTACATCAAGAATCTCGGCGCCTTCGCCGGGGCCGATGGCCAGTTCGATGCCAACCGCTACGCCACTTTTCGCGACAGCCTCAAGACCAATCCCCGCCTCTCCGAGGGCGATATCTCCCGAGTCCTGAGTGATGACGTCCGGATCATGCGCCTCCAGCAGATTCTGGTCGGCCCCGGCTATGTCCTGCCGGGTGAGATCAGGGCCCAGCTGGCGCTCGCCGACTCCACGTGGACGATCGCGGTCGCCACCGCCGATTACGCCTCCTTCCAACCCGACCTTCCGGTGGCAGAGGATGCGCTTAAGCGCTTCTACGATGACACGGCCTTTCGCTACATGGTGCCCCCGCGCGTCGGGGTCGACTTTGTTGAGTATCCCGCCAGCGCCTTTCTGGGCGCGGTCAGCGTCACCGCGGCCGAGGTGCGTGCCTATTTCGATGAGAATCCGCTTCGGTTTCCAAAGCCCGCTGAACCCAAAGCCGCGGACGCCGCCAAGGCGGTCAATCTCGACGCCGATTTCGCCGCGGTGCGGCCGCAAGTCGAACAGGCGCTCAAGACTGAACGGGCCCAGCGCCTGGCGGCCAAGGCGGCCGCCGACCTGACCGTGGCCATTTACGAACAGAAACTAACGCCCCACACGCCGGCCTTTGATGATTTCCTCGCCAAGAACAAACTCACCCTCAAGGCCGTGGCCCCGTTCCATCGGGACGCCGTTCCGCCGGGGCTCGACTGGACTCCAACGATCGTCGAGCAGGCTCTGCAACTCGGGGCGGATCATCCGGTGTCCGACGCCCTGTCCGGCACGGCCGGCAGCCTGGTGCTTTTCTGGCGGGAGACCCTGCCTTCCTTCCAGCCGGGTCTTGCCCAGGTCCGCGATCGCGTGGGTGCCGACTTCAAGGAGAACGAACGTCGCCAGCGTTTTGTCGAGTTCGGCCGGACGCTCCGCGGTCAGCTCGAGACGCGCCTCAAGGCGGGCGAAGCATTTGACAGGGCGGCCGCCGCCGTCACGGGCGGCAGCCAGCCCAAACTGGTGGTGAAGGAGTATCCGTCCTTTCTCCGCCGCCAGCCTCCGAAAGAAATCGAGGCCACGGTGCTGGGCCCGCTCGATCGTTTGGAGCGGGGCCAGGTATCCGACATGTTGCTGACCGAGGACAAGGGGCTCTTCGTCTACGTGAAGGATAAAAAGAGCCCTGATCTGGCCGAGACCAGCCCGCAGTTTGCCGCGACGCAGGCGCAACTCGCCCGCCTGTCCGTGAGCGCAAACCGGAACTTGTTCATGGAGGAAATCGTCTCCCGTGAGCTGAAGAGGAATACGCCGGCCGCCGCGCGCTGAAGCGGTGGACCGCCGACCGCCAGCCGGAACCGTTGATCCTTTCTCCTTGCCGCCGGTCAAAAAGCTTTCAACTCCGCACCGGCCGTCCGGCAGACTCCTTGGCGTCATGGCCGCCCTGCTTTCCCGCCCCCTTTCTCCCGTCCGCTCGCCGGCCAGACCCTCACTGCGTACGCCGCAAGTGCCGGATCCACGAAACTTTCCGCCCGGCCCGGCGTCTCAGTCTCGAGGCCACCCGGCTTTCGTTGTTGGGTGTGCCCTTGACGGGTGGGTTTGAAAAGAATCCAACCATCTCCCCACCAGATGTGTTCTTGATCCGCCCTTCGCCCGTGGTCCCGCTTCTCCCGCCAGCTTTCCCATAAGTTTTTCCCGCCATGCCGAACCGTCTCCGCTCTTCCCTCGCCGCTGTCAGCCTGTTCGCCGGCCTTTGCCTGCCGGCCAGCGCACAAGAAACCCCTTCGCCCGCTGCTGAGGCCGCGGTCGCCACCGCGCCCCTGACGCTGGAGGACTGCATCAAGCGGGCGCTCCAAAACGGATTTGCTCTGGAAATCCAGCGCTACAACCCCTCCATGGCCAAGGACTCGGTCGACATCGCCCGGGGCAGCTTCACGCCCGTGCTCTCGGCAACCGGCTCGCAAAGCCATGCCAATACCGGACCGATGCTGGCTCTGGCCGGCAGCAAAGAGGACGCCCGCAGCTTTCGCCTCGGCATCACCGAACTGCTCGAAACCGGCACCACCGTAAACCTCGGTACCGACCTCAACCGCAACGCCAACACCTCGCCCTCGTACATCAGCTTCTACAATCCGATCTACAATTCGGACTTCACGATTTCCGTGACCCAGCCGCTCCTCCGCGGCGCCGGCACCGCCGTCACCACGGCCGTCCTTAACCGGGCCAGAATCGGCCTCGCCCGCGCCGGTTTCGACTTCAGGGCCAGTGCGCTCGACATTATCCAGCAGACCGAGGGCGCCTACTATAGCCTGGTTTACGCCCGCGAGCAGCTCAGCGTATTCCAGGTGTCCCTCGCGCTGGCCAATCGCCTGCTCGAGGAGGCGCAGGCAAAGAAGACCGTGGGCACGGCTACCGATATCGACGTCCTGCAGGCACAGGTCGGCGTGGCCAATGCTCGTAGTAACGTGCTGTCCGGAGAAAAATCGGTCCATGATACCTCCGACGCCCTGCTGGCCATCATCGGTCGCTTCGAACTCGACTCCCCGCTGGGCGTCGCGAAATTCGATGACTTTACCGGCCAGTTGCCGGTGACGGCGTCGTCCTACCAGCTCGCGCTCCACAACCAGCCCGACTACATCTCGGCCAAGATGCAGCTTGATCAGTTGAAGCTCGATCTCATGGTCGCCAAGAATGGCCTCAAACCCACTCTTAATGTTGACGGTGCGCTCGGGCTCAACGGCACGCGGGGGAGCAGCTATGCCGCGATCAACAGCGCCGTGGCCCGGGACAATAACTCCTGGCAGCTCGGCCTCACGCTGAGCTATCCGCTGGGCCGGGTCAGCGACAAGGCCCGGTACCGCCAGAGTCTTTCCCTGCTCGACCAGCAGACGCTAGTGGTCCGCCAGCTCGAGCAGAGCATCTTGGTGCAGGTTCGTGCCGCCGTGCGCACGGTCGAGACCAACAACGAAAAAGTGAAGATTGCCGCGCTCGCCGCCGAGTTCAGCGGCAAGCAGTATGACCTGGAGAGCGCCCGGTTCGCCGCCGGTCTGGCCACTAGTCGGGACGTGCTGCAGACCCAGTCGGACTTGCAGAACGCCCGCGTCGCCGAGCTGCAGGCCCGGATCACGCTCCAGAATTCCATCTCTGCCCTGCATCGGCTCGAAGGCAGCTCGCTCGAGCGGTATCAAATCGCGCTGTCTGAATAGGACACCGGCTCCGTTCCCGACTGCTCCGCCGGCCGGCCGGCCCCCGGCCCGGGGCCTTTCGCACGGCGGCCCCCGCGACCTTCTCTCCACCCCTTTTCTAACCCAGGTTCACCGTGCGTGTGCTGGTTCGAATCGCCCTCTGGACGTGGTTCATCGTCGCGATCGTCGTTGGCCGGCTTGAACTGCTGGCACGCCTGCCCGCGGCGGCGACGCAGGGTGTTCTCGCGGTTCTGACGGTTCTGGTGCTGGCCACCTGTTTCGGCATCCCCGCGGTCCGCACCTGGCTGCAGGCGCTCGACGTGCGCGCGCTCGTCCTGGTGCACGTTTCCCGTTTCGTTGGCGGGTATTTTCTGTTCCTATACCACCGCGGCGCGCTGCCCTATGCGTTCGCTGTGCCCGGCGGCTGGGGCGATATCCTCGTGGCATTCCTGGCTTTGCTGGTCGTTCTCGTGCCGATGCGCGCGGGGATCCGCCGCCACGCCTACGTCATCTGGAATACCTTCGGCCTGGTGGACATTCTGCTGGTCGTCGCCATCGCGACCCGGATCGGATTCTCCCACCCGTGGCAACTCCGCGCGCTCCAGGTCCTGCCACTCAGCATTCTGCCGACCTTCCTCGTGCCGCTGATCATCGCGACTCACGTGATCATCTTTGTGCGGCTGGGCCGCGAGGCTCCAGAAACAACGCCTCCAGTGTGAGGCTGCCTGCCGCCAGCACCGGATGCGGCGGCAGTTGCGTTCGGAACCAAGTGAGCTGCTTCCTCACGAGGGCCCGCGTATCCTTCGCAATCGCCGGGGCGAGCTCGTCCTTGCGCAGCTGGCCATGGAGCCAGGCGATGGTCTCCCGGTAGCCGATGGCCCGCACTGCGCGGGGATTCCCTTCGATTCCCGCAGCCACCAGCCGCCGCACCTCGTCAACCAGGCCGCCGGCCAGCATCGCCTGGACGCGCCCATCGATGCGCGCGTCGAGTTCCGCGCGCGGCCGGTCCAGTCGCGCCAGCTGTGCCTGCCATCCAGTGAAGGGCGCCGGTTGGCAGGCAAACGCCGCGGCCAGATCCGCCAGGGTGCGCTGCGACGCCAGGCATCGCTCCAGCGCCCGCACCACCCTCCGCGGATTGTGCACATCGAGCGAACCCAGCCCCTGCGGATTGAGCCGACGCAAATCATCCACGAGCGCCGGTTGCCCCTCCCGCGCCAGCCGGGCAGCCACTTCCAGGCGGAGCTCCCCCGGCACCGCCACCTCGTCGGCCACCGGTGCGAAAAACGCCTTCAGATAGAATCCGCTGCCGCCAGTGACGAGCACCCGCCGGCCGCGTGCGTGGATCTCCTCACACGCCGCCCGCGCGGCTGCCACGAAACGGGCCACATCCCAGGTCTCGCCCAGGTCCAGGATATCAATGAGATGGTGGGGCACCCGCGCCCGCTCGGCCGGTGTCGGCTTCGCCGTGCCGATATCCATCCCCCGGTAGAACAGCAGGGAATCGCACGACACGATCTCGGCCCCGTGGGCCTCTGCCCAGCGCAATGCCCATTCGGTTTTTCCAACCGCCGTGGGGCCCGTGAGCACATGGAGGATGCGATCCATCTCCGGGCGATCTTCGCCGAATGATGGCCGCATGCAATCCCCGGCACATCCGCCGTTGAAGGTTTGCGCTCGCTCAGGCGAGTCCTAGGCTGGCCGGCTTGAATCTCCGTTTTATCTTCAATCCCCGCGCGGGCCGCGGCCCTGGCGGACCCCGGCTGCTCGACAGGATCCATGCGTTTATCACGGAACACCATCTCGCCGCCGCCGTGGTGCCGACCGAGCGCCCCCGCCACGCCACCGAGCTGGCGCGGCGCGCCGTCGACGATGGCTGCGGGCTCGTGGTTGCCGTCGGCGGAGACGGCTTGATCAACGAGGTGGCGCAGGCCCTCGTTGGCACCGACACCGTTCTCGGACTCATCCCTTGCGGTTCGGGCAACGGCCTCAGCCGCCATCTCGGTCTTGCCCGGCCGGACGATCGCGCTTTCCGTACCCTGCTCGCCGGCCGGCGGCGCACGATCGACACCGGCACGGCCAACGGAATTCCTTTCTTCAATGTCATGGGAGCGGGGTTCGACGCCGAGATCAGCCGGCAATTCAATCGGATCACCAGCCGCGGCGTCGCGGCGTATTTCCGGATCGGCGTGAGCGCCTGGCACCGCTTCCATCCGGAGACCTTTGTCATTCGCGACGGCCAGAACACCGTCACCATCCGGGCTACCCTCGTGGCCGTGGGCAACTCCGACCAGTACGGCGGCGCGGCTTTCGTCGCGACGGGCGCGCAGGTCGACGACGGCCGGTTGGACCTCATCGCCGTACCCGCCTCCAGCTTTCTCCAGGCCGTTCCGCTCCTGGCCCGGCTTTTTCTCAATTCCTTTGATCGCGGCCCGGGGGTGGTCCACCTCCGGGGCGGACGCTTTACCATCCAGCGTACCGCGCCGGGCTGCATTCATACCGATGGTGAGGTGCACGAGACGGGACCTGACATCGAGGTGATCATCCGACCGCGATCCTTGCACGTCATGGTGCCGGCGTAGCCTCCGCCCCGGCCGCCCGGTCAGCCCAGTCAGGATTTTACGTGCGTTCCCGTAGCGCCGCGCACATCATACGCTGCTCAGCTTTCTCATGAACAAGGGTCTGCTCACTTCCCTTCGCAACGCCTTTCTCTCCGGGCTCCTCCTGTTGGCGCCGCTGGCGGTCACCGTCTGGGTTTTTGGCCGGATCTTCGACTTGGTCGGTGGCTCGTTCCGTCCGCTGTTCGAACCCTACCTGCCGAGGTCGCTGCAGAGCCTTGCCCTGCTCTGGGACGCCATTGCCACCGTTGTCGTGCTGCTGATGATCACCGGTCTGGGCTACCTCTCGCGTTACGTCTTTGGCCAGTATTTTGGCGGGCTGGCCGAGCGTTTCATCCAGAGCATTCCCGGTGTGAACACCGTCTACAAGACGGTGAAACAGCTGGTGGACACCTTTTCCACGCAGAACCGGAACCTCTTCTCCAAAGTCGTGCTCGTGGAGTTTCCGCACAAGGGCACCTACACCATCGGCTTTCTCACCAGTAAGGTCCGCGTCGATCTGCAGGCCAAGTTCAGCGAGGAGCTCTGGAGCGTCTTCGTCCCCACCACCCCGAACCCGACCAGTGGGTTTCTCCTGATGCTGCCCAAGCGGGACATCATTGAAATGGAGATGTCGGTGGGCGAGGGCATGAAAATGGTCATTTCCGGCGGCACCGTCGTCTCGCCCGCCTCCACGGGCAGCCGCAGCCCCGTACCGCCGCAACTCCCCACCCACGGCGACGGCACCCGATAGAGGCGGAGGCCGTCTCTGCCCGATTCCTGTCGTTCCCGCTCGCGCCCGCGTTCCTTCCGATGCCCGGCCAGCCGCTTCATACCGAGGCGTTCGTGCTCTCCCGAAAGCCGCCGGCTGATCGGTTTCGACAATTGGCGCTGTTCTCGGAATCACACGGGGGACTCCTCTGCCTGCAGCGGCTCGCCACCAAATCCACGCCCACAGCCGTGCTCGATCTGTTCGACGAGGCGGATTTCTTTCTCGAGAGCTCGAACCAGGGCCAGACGTGGTTCCTCAAGGAGGCCCGCCTGGTCCGGCGACACGACGCCATCGGCCGAAGCTACGACGCCTTGCGCTTCGCCTCCACCTTTGCCGCGGTCATCGTCCGCAACCCGGTCCACGAGGAAAGCCGGGCCGGTGTGTATGCCCTGCTCCGGCAGGTGTTTGCCGCGTTCGGCACCGCCGCCCGTCCGGATTTTGTCTACTTCAAGGCGCTCTTCTGTTTCGCTCGTGATGAGGGCTATCCGGTCAAACAGGAATGGTGGGAGGGGCTGTCCGCGGGCCCCCGCGCCGCCACGGCGGAGATTCTAAACCAGCCGCTCGCCGTCCAGACCGCCGCCGGGCCGGTCGTCGCCGACCTGACCCGCCGCCTCGAAGACTACCTTCGCACACACACGGAGATTCTCCTCGAGTGAGAGTGACCGTGAAAGTGAGGGATGTGCGCAACCCTGACTTGGCGTCATCCCCGTTCACCCTCACTTTCCCTTCTTCCCGCCATGCAGTTCTCCCTCGATGACCGCAGCTGCGCCCTGAGCGTCGGCGAGTTTGCCAGCTTTACGCTCGGCCCGCGCGATGCCGGCTCGGGGGGACCGGCGGGCTTGTGGCGGGCGCAACTGGGCCAGCAATGGCACGCCCAGCTTCGGAGCCAGACGGACGCTGAGGTCGCGCTCAGGAATGGCGCGCGCACCCGGGCCGACGCCGCCTTTGAAGTGCCGCTGACCCTTCCGTCCATCCACCGCGGATGGAAGGTCATCCTCAACGGCCGCGTCGACCAGATAGTCACCATTTTCGATCTTCCTCCCGCCGGCGAGAATAAGGGAACGCCAGCCGTTCGGGTCATCATCCGGGAGATCAAGACCATCTCCGGTCCGCTGCCCGCTGAAGAAACCACGCTCCGGGCCGACTATCCGGAGTACTTCCTTCAGGTCATCACTTATCTGGCCCTGCTTCGCACCGCTCCCGGCAGCGGCACCGTGCGAACGGCGCACGCCGAAAGCCCGGATGACGACCAGCTTTCCGCCTTGGTTTCCGGACTTCCGCCCGGCGCCGCCCTTGGAGCGGAGCTCATTTTCGTCGAGGTTGGCACCGGGATCACTCAGACGGTGATCCTCGGCGCCGACGACGAAATCCTCTTCCGGTCGCAACTTGAACGTCTCGTCGAATTCCTCGATCTGCGGCTTGGCGCGCGCGACCGGCTGAAGAATCTGCAGTTCCGTCCGCCTTTCGCCATTCTCCGTCCCGGCCAAGAAACCGTCCAAGCCGAGTTGCTCGCCGCGTGTGACGCTGAACAGTCAGAGTTTGCAGATGGCAGACGTGGTTCCGGCCGGCCGACGATCGAACCGCGGTTTTCGCCGGTGCTCCTCTTCGAAGCCCCCACCGGTTACGGCAAGACCGGTGTGCTGCTGGAATTTGCGCTGGGCCGGCTGCGGGCCGGCCGCTTCGCGCGCCTGCTCTATCTGACGGGCAAATCGACCGGCCAGCTCCAGGTCATGCGGACCCTGACCGAAATGACCTCCGCTGATTCTCCCTCTTCTGTCTTTCCTCTTCCCTCTTTCCTCGCCGTCGCCGGCGGGGCGGTCCCCGCCCCGCCGGTGGCGGTGGCCGCCTGGCAGGTCCGGCCGAAGTCCGAACACTGCATCAACCCCGTTTTTCATTGCATGCGCGATGCCTGCTCGTTCCTCGCCGATCTCGAGGCTCGCTGGCCGCAGAGCGGACTCGCTCGCTTCTATCTGCACCAGGCCCAGCCCCACGATTTGCCGGCCCTCCGCGAAGCGGGCCGCGACGCCCGCTTCTGCCCGTACGAAATCACCCGCGCCGCTCTGCCCTTTAACGACATCTGGATCGGCGACTACAACTATGTCTTCTCACCCGACAGCCGCGGGGTGTTCTTTGAGCGGCCCGGCTTCAATCCGGCGGAAACGCTCCTCATCATTGACGAGGCCCACAACCTGCCAGCCCGCGTGGCCGACGCCTATTCGCATGTCGCGCGCGCCGGCGATGCCGAGGCTGTGCTTGTCGAGCTCCACCGCATCCGGCCGCTCGCCTCGCTGGTCCTCGCCTGGGAGCACTGGACCCGGATCCTGTCCGGACTCCGCCACGCTGAAGGCCTCGGGCTTCCCGTCGAGGATGAGATTCGCGACGCCATCGACCGGCTAGCCACGCTCATTGTCACCACGCCGCTTGATTACGTGGCGCTTGGTCCGCATGTCGCCGAGCACCTCTGGCAGCCACTCGCGCTGCGCGACTGGCTGACCGGAGGTTTTCATGCTGAGCCGGAGCCGGAATCAGGAAGTGGAATTGGGAATCCGGTCGTTCCAACCCTCTTGTGGTGTCCGCGCGACGGCGAACTGCACTTCACATGCCTGGATGCCTCGGTCCTGATCGGCCGGACATTGCGCGCCTTCGGCCGCGTGATTCTCGCCTCCGCCACCTTGCGGCCTGCAGACGTGTTTGCCGCCAGCTGCGGGCTCGGCGAGCTGCCCGCCCAACGCGCACACCCCGGCGTCCTGGAGCCGCCCGCTGTGCTCGGCAGGCTTTCACGGAGAGCGCGCAAGACGCTGCGCGAACTCACCTCCGGCGCCGCCCTTTTACAGGTTGCGGAGGCGCGGGAAGGCGCGCAGCCGCGAATGCTGCAGGCTCGGGCGCCCTGGCGCGAATCCGCCTACCGCGTGGGAATCGACCTTCGCATCGACACGACCTTCCAGCACCGCGTTCGCTATTACGGTGCAACCGCCGCCACGGTAGAGATTCTCCATGACGCTGCCCGCCGGGCTATCGTGGTCTTCTTTCCCTCCTATGCCTACGCGGATAGCATCCTGCAGGCCCTGGAAACCGCCGGTTCCCCGTTGCACGTGGCGCTCCAGCCGCGCTCGGTCGATCTGGCAGCGCAGGCTGCGTGGGTCGAGGAATCGCTGGCCCAGACCGACGCGCTCTTTCTGGTACTCGGCAGCAGCTTCGCGGAAAGCATCGACCTGCTCGGGGGCCGCGTGACCCACGCTATGGTCGTCGGCCCGGCGCTGCCGGAAGTGAACGCCATCCAGCGCACGCGCCTTTCGGAACTCGAACGCTCCGGACTCAGCCGGGATGCCGCGTTCCGCCGTGTGTACCAGATTCCGGGCATGACCAAGGTCAACCAGGCGCTCGGCCGCCTGGTGCGCGCGCCCGGCCAGCAGGCCCGGGTGCTGCTGCACTGCCGCCGGTTCGCAGATCCCTCCTATGCCACCCTGCTCTCGCCGGAATACCAGCACGGCGAACACCTCGCCACGGATCTGGAGCTCGCTGCCTGGCTGCAGAGCTGACTGGCCTTAATCGACCGGGGCCGTCGCGTCTCCATCAGGCAGGCTTCGTCTTGAAGTGGCGACACCCTTGTCGCCGGTTGCCCGGCTGTAACGCAAAAACCGATTTCCGAAACCCGGCCCGGTAAGCCCGTTCCATTGTCAACTAATAGCTGACAAGGGGCGGTGTGCCGGGCCGGCAGACAGCGGCGGGCGGCGGTCGGGGTTCTGGTGGTCGCGGCGACGCGCCGACCGGTCCGTCGCCGGTTTCCTCAAAGCGCCGGGGATGACGGTTCGTCGAAAACCGGCTTTTCTCTTTACCGGTCCGCCCGCCTGCGTCACAACGAATGCTCGTGGCCCCATCGAAACGCATTGGCTCCGAAGGAATCCAGCGGGCGATCCAACGACTGGCTGCGGCCATCACCCGATGCCACGCCGCCAAGCCTCCCGTCCTCCTCGGTATCGCCAACGGCGGCATCATTCTCGCCCGCCGGCTCGCCGCCCTGCTTCCGGGCGCGCCCTGCGGCGTGATCGACATCTCGTTTCATCGCGATGACATTGACCGCCATCCGATCCCCAAGGAATTCGCTCCCACGCAAATCCCGGTCGACGTCAGCGGTGCCACCGTCCTGCTCGTCGACGATGTGCTTTTCTCCGGTCGCACGGTGAAGGCCGCGCTCGACGAACTCTTTGACCACGGTCGTCCGGCCAAGGTTGAGCTGGCCGTGCTCGTCGACCGTGGCGGCCGCCGGCTCCCGGTCGCGGCTGACTACTGTGGTCTCACGCTCGCCGCTGGCGGCACCGAAAAGGTGGTCGTCACGCTTGATCCCAAGGATCCCGGCCGGGATGCCATCACCGTTCAGGCCGTTTGACCCGACCCCCGAGCACTCTTCACGAGTTCGCCCTTCCCTCCACGCCAAGCCCCACCGCCGATGCCCTGGAATCGCCGAAACCTCATCGCCATCGAGGAGCTGAGTCGAGCCGAGATCGACCAGGTCCACACGACCGCCGCGGCCTTCAAGAAGATCCTGCAGCGCAGCGTCAAGAAGGTGCCCGCGCTGCGCGGCAAGACCATCGTCAATCTCTTCCTCGAGCCGAGCACCCGCACGCGCATGGCGTTCGAAATGGCCGCCAAGCGGCTCAGCGCCGACGTCATCTCCTTCGACTCCGCCTCCTCCAGCACCACCAAGGGCGAGACTCTGCGCGACACCGCGCAGAACATCCAGGCGCTCAAGGCCGACATGATCGTGTTGCGCCACTCCGCGGCCGGCTCCCCGCTCTACCTCAGCCGCCTGCTCAATATTCCGGTCATCAACGCCGGTGACGGCGCCCACGAACACCCGACACAGGCCCTGCTCGACACGTTCACGATGACGGAGCACCTCGGTTCGCTGAAGGGCCGCAAGGTCGTCATTCTCGGTGACATTCTATTCAGCCGCGTCGCGCGCTCCAATATCTGGGCGCTCACCAAGCTCGAAGCAGATGTCACCCTGGTCGGCCCCTCGACCCTCGTGCCGCACTGGTTCACCGACCTCGGAGTGAAGGTTTCGCACGACCTCAAGTCCGCGCTGGCCGACGCCGAAGTCGTCATGCTCCTCCGCATTCAGCACGAGCGCCAGGCCTCCAGCCATTTCCCGTCGCTTGGCGAATACACCAGCATGTTCGGCCTCAACAAGACCCGCGCCTCCTGGCTGAACCCCAAGGCCATCATCATGCATCCCGGCCCGATCAACCGCGGCGTCGAGATCGATAGCGACCTCGCCGACTCCGACCGCAGCGTCATCCTCGAACAGGTCAGCAATGGCATCGCCGTCCGCATGGCCGCGCTCTACCTCTGTGCGGGCGCACATCCCGAGCCGGTCCTGCCGCCGGCCTAAGTTCCAAGTTTCAAGTCACAAGTATCAAGTATGCGATTCTCCCCGGCATCACGCCTTCTGGTTCCTTGGTACTTGTTACTTGTCACTTTCCCTTCCCCATGAGCCTTCTCTGGATATCCAACGCCCGGGTGATCGATCCCGCGGCCAAGCGCGACGGCAAGGGCGACCTGTTCATCGCAGACGGGCGGTTCGTGGCCAGATTCACGCCCGCCCAAAAGAAGCAGGCCAGGAAGATCGATGCCCGCGGCCTCGTTGCCTGCCCCGGGCTCGTTGACATTCACGTGCATTTTCGCGAGCCCGGCCAGACGCACAAGGAGACCATCCAGACCGGTTCGTGGGCCGCGGCCGCCGGCGGGTTCACCACGGTCGTCTGCATGCCGAACACCAGCCCCGTCGCCGACTCGGCGGGCACGATCGAGTACATCCACAACGCCATCGAGCGAGGCGCCGTGGTTCACGTCTACCCGACCGGCTGCATCACGGTCGGCCAGAAAGGCGAGCAGCTCGCGCCCACCGGATCGCTCAAGCGCGCCGGGGTGGTCGCCATTACCGATGACGGCCGCTGTGTGCAGAACAACGAGATCATGCGCCGCGCGGTTGAATATGCGAAGATGTTCGCCCTGCCGGTCATGGACCATTGCCAGGATGAGGCCATGACCCAGAACGCCGCGATGAATGAGGGCGTGATGTCCACCCGGCTCGGCCTCCGCGGCTGGCCTCATGCCGCCGAGGACGTCATCGTCTCGCGCAACGTCATCCTCTCCACCTACACCGGAGCGCACATTCACCTGCAGCATATTTCGTCCAAATACTCCGTGGACCTCATCCGCCGCGCCAAGGGCCGCGGGGTGTCCATCACGGCCGAGGCCACGCCGCACCATCTCGCGCTCACCGACGCCGTTCTCGCCGGTTACGACCCCAGCTACAAGATGAACCCGCCGCTGCGCACCGAGGAGGACCGCCGCGCGCTTATCGAGGGTCTGCGCGATGGCACGCTTGACTGCGTCGCCACCGACCACGCACCGCACACTGACTATGAGAAGGACAAGGAGTTCGACTATGCGCCTTTCGGCGTGATCGGCCTCGAAACGGCGCTGCCCATCGTCCTCGACGTGCTGTTTCGCCAGGGCAAATTCTCCCTGCCGGAGATCATCGCGCTCATGACCTGCAAGCCTGCGCGCCTGCTGGGCCTGCCCGCCGGCACGCTCGCGGCGGGCGCCGCCGCCGATGTCGCGCTCTTCGACCCCGGCGAGCGATGGCGCTACGACGCCGAGGCTGGATTCAGCAAATCCGCCAATTCCCCGTGGCAGGGCCAAACCCTGACCGGCCGCGTCAAGACCACGGTGGTCTCGGGCCGGATTGTCTATGACGGAGCCAAGATCGTGGTTTAGCCGGACCGCGGCATCCGGGCACCGATTACTGTCTCGGTTCCGCCGCGATCGGTGGATTGTGATCGCAGTGCCACTGCTCGGGTTGTCGCCTCTGATCGGCGGCCAGCCGAGAGATGAAGCGCCCAAGCTGATCTCGACCACCGGAGGTAAGGGTGAAACCGCCCCGAAGACGCTGAAAGAGCTGCAGAAGCTGGCCGGGGCCGGCGATCCCGACGCCTGCCTGCAGCTCGGCCTGCGTTATGAAACCGGCGACGGGGTGGCTCAGGACTACCTGCAGGCGAAGGCCGAGTACGAGCAGGCGGCGGCCGGCGGCGTGGCGCTGGCGATTTATCGGTTGGGCCGGTTCTACCAGAACGGAACCGGCGTCGCGTCGGACGCTGCCATGGCCGGCGAGCTCTACCGATTGGCGGCGCTGGCCGACGTGCCTCTTGCCCAGTACAACCTCGGCGCAATGCTGGTGAGCGGCCGCGGCGTAAAACGCGATAATGTCGAAGGCCTCGCCTGGCTCATCCTGGCCTCCCGCAACCAGATCGAGGCCGACGGCGAGCAGCGGACGCGCGCCCACCTGGCCGGACAACCGCTGATGATCGCCGCGGCGGAAAAGCGCGCGGCCGGATTGCGCACGGAGATCGACTCCCGCCGCGGAACCAAACCCGCCTGGCCGCCACCGACGGCCAGTTCGATTCCGCCGGTACCGGACAGGGTCGTTCCGGCGCCGGAAAAGCCCAGGATCGAGGCCCCGCAAATCGAGCGCCCCAAGATCGAACTGGCTCCACCCCCCGTTTTCGCGCCTGAGGCCCCGAGCACGACAAAACCTTGACGCCGAGGACACCGGCCGGCCGCAGCGGAACCGCTGTGACCGCTGCGTCTCGGGCAGAGGCGGCCAGCGGGTTGCGGCCGGAGTTTGTGCTGTTGGGCGCCTTTCGGATTGGTTTTGATGCGCCCGCCGCCATTCTGCCGTCGAGCAGACGTGTTTCTCCATGTCCCCACTTCTTGAGCAATCCGTGATTATCTTCGAAAGCGCGCTGACCCTCGCCGGGTGCGGTTTTCTCATCTGGTTCTTCTTCGTTCCGTCCGGCCGGGCGGCGCGGGCCCGCCCGTGCGCGCTGACCGTGTGGGACGTCACCTTGACCGATTTCCTTTTCCTCGCCTGGCTTATCCTGGTGGCCGGTTTCCTTGGTCAGCTCCTTCTGCGGGCCACGGTCGGCCCCGCGCTCCGCGCGCAGCCCGAAGGCAGCACGATTGAGCTGATCCTCTACGGCTCGACTTTTCATATCGGCGCCATTCTCGCCTGGCTCTGCGCACCCTTGCTTGTCCGCCGGCGCCGGCAGGCCGCCGCACTGCCGGGGGCCCCGACGGCACGGGTTTCCCCACTTCTGACGATTCGCGGCGCGGTTCTGGCCTTTCTCGCAGTCATGCCGCTGGCCGGCGGGACTGCGATGGCCTGGGAACGTTTTCTCAATGTCGTTGGACTGCCCACGGAGCGCCAGGAGCTCGTCGATCTTTTCGTGCAAACCAAGTCTCCCGTGCTGCTCGCCTTGATGATTGCGCTGGCGCTGGTCGTCGCACCCGTCAGCGAGGAACTTGTCTTTCGCGCCGGCCTTTTCCGCTTCCTGCGCTCCCGCGCACCCCGCTGGGTGGCGTTCGCCGTCAGTGCCGGGCTCTTTGCGCTGCTGCACGGGAACTGGGTCAGTTCGCTCCCGTTGTTTGTGCTCGGCCTGCTGTTCGCCGCCGCCTATGAGCGGACCGGCCGCGTGGCCGTGCCCATGCTGGCCCATGCTTTCTTCAATCTGAACACGCTGCTGCTGGTCCTGAGCGGCGTCGGCCGCTGAGCATGCATCCTTTCACAAAACACCATCCAGACTCCGTCGCCGCGCTTGGCGAAACGCGCCTGATCGCCTCCATCCGCCGCTGGTTGGGCGGCGTCTCTCCGCCCGCGCCTTTCGGCATCGGCGACGACTGTGCGGTGCTGGGCGGCAACCCGCGCCGGCAGTTGATCACGACCGACCCGGTGATCTATGGACGGCATTTTGACGCTTCGGTGCCGCCGCGCGCCGTCGGCGGGAAATTGCTGAAGCGCAATCTGAGCGACCTCGCTGCGATGGGGGCCCGGCCAACCGCCGCGGTCGTCGCCCTGGCGCTTGATCCGCGGGTCCGCACGTCCTGGCTGGAGGACTTCTACCGCGGGCTCGCCGCCGTGGCGCGGCGTTACGGCGTCTCGGTCGTCGGCGGCGACGTGGCGCAAGGCGATGGATTCTTCGGCGCGTTCCTCACGCTTCTCGGAGAGGCGGCCGGCCCGCGCATCCTGCTTCGCACCGGAGCGCGATCCGGCGACTGGATCTACGTCACCGGCATGCTCGGCGGCAGCCAACTCGGCCATCATTGGCGGTTTATGCCCCGGCTCGCCGAAGGGGCGTGGCTGGCGCGCCGCCGCGCGGTGCGCGCAATGATGGATGTCAGCGATGGCCTCGCCAAGGACCTCCCGGCCCTCACGCCGGCCGGGACTTGGCCCGCAATCTCGGCCGCCGCCGTTCCAATCAGCGCCGCCGCGCGCACCGTGGCTGCGCGCACCGGCCGCAGCCCGCTGCACCAGGCGCTCTGCGACGGCGAGGACTACGAATTGGTCTTTGCGGTGGCCGGCCGCGCCGCCGGCACAGCGCTGGAGCGCGCCTGGAGGCGGAGGTTTCCCCGCATCCGCCTCACCCTGATCGGGCGGTTCATTGTCGCCGGCCAACCTGCCGAGGGTTCGGTCGACCTGGCGGCGTTGCACGGCTATGAACATCTCCGCTAGGCGCCATCGCACTTGTAACGTAATACGTTACAAACCGGCTGGTAGATTTCAGCAATGGTCGCGGAGTTTCCGGGCGGGCCCGCCATGAGCATCCAGGCTGAACTTCGTATTGGTGTTGTCACCACCTCCGCCGAGGAGACCCGCGGGCTCGGGGCGCGGTTGGCCGCTACCCTGCCGCCCGATGTCACCCTGGCGCTCCATGGCGATCTCGGCGTGGGCAAGACGACCTTTGTGCAGGGTCTGGCGCACGGCTTTGGTCTCCCGAGCGCCGTCACCAGCCCGACCTTCAACATTCTGCATCTTTACCGCGCGCCGGCTTCCGCCCAGAGAACGCGCATGCTGGCGCATCTCGACGCTTACCGGATCGAGAACGCGCACCAGGTCGCCGAGCTGATGCTCGATGACCTCCTCATTTCACCGTACTGCCTCGCCGTGGAATGGCCCGAGCGGATCGCGGCGTGGCTGCCCGCCGACGCGCTGCATCTGACACTTGCCATCGAGGCGCCCGGCCGGCACCGCGTGATGCTGATCTGACCGCCGGCCGGCCCGGCGAGCGGTTATGGGCGCTTGCGTCCCACCGCGAGAATCGAGCTGCCCCACGCCCAGATTCCTCCGAGCCGCAGCCAGGCGTGCTCAACCGTCATCATGCAACGACAGGCCGCCTCGACCGGCGCCGGATACGACTTCACGTCGCTCGTGTCGGTGGCCCGGGCAAAGAGCTTGCGCTTCGCCACGATGAGCGGAAACAGGAGCGCATTCCAATGGGTGTTCAATTCGACCGCGAAGCCCGCCGCCGCCAGCAACCCGGCAATCTCGGACCGCACGAAGCGGCGCTTCGAGCGCACGGCGACATCATGATACGACCAGAGCCAGCGGTACGCCGGGACGTTGAGCACGACCCACCCGCCCGGCCGCAGGCAGCGGCTGAACTCGGCCAGAGCCGCCGCCGGACGGTCCAACTCGTACAGGACATCAGCGGAGACAACGACGTCGAAGGCCGCGGCCTCGAACGGCATCGCCGCAACCGATCCCTCCACGATCGGCGCGCGAACCCGCGATCGCGCCAGGCGGCAGGCCAGCGGCGAGAAATCGAGTCCGGTGAGGCGGGCGGCGGGCAGCGTGCTCTCCAGGTGGCGGATCATCCCGCCCGTGCCGCAGCCGGCGTCGAGCACCGCCGCCGACCGGCTTCCGAGGTGCGCCGCAAGGAGGCGGGCACAGTGGCCGTGCAACGATCGGTAGTACCACATCCGGTCCTCAACCTCGGCCATCTTGTAGTACTCGGCCTCGTCCATGCCGGAGTAGATGCCGCCGCCCTCGGACCGTGGCGACGAAATTCTCCGCTGGCCGACCCTGATCGCCCACGCGCAGGGAGGGAAAAGCCTAGTCGCGCCTTCTGCTCGACAGCAGAACGCTTCCCATAATTGCGGGTCCAGATTAATGTCGAAGCCCGCTCGCGGGCGATTCCCCGTCTGAAGAAGAGTCGCGCGCGAGCGCGCTTCCTACAATTACAGGGGCCGGCCGCCCACCGGCCAGCGCGGTCACCGGACGTCGACGGCACCGGAAGGCCCCGGATCGCCGCCGGTCGGCGCATCGTCGGACACATCAACCAGCCCGGCTTCGGACCCGGAAAGCACCTGCAATTGGAGGTGCTGCACCCCAATGGCGCGCAACCTCCAGCGCTGCTCGCTCACGCGAATGGCCGGCTCCGGGGTGACGAAGTCGATCCGGTTGACGCCCGGAGGAAACTCCGCCGTTGGCAGGTTGATCTCCGTCGGCATCAGTCCGACCCGGGCCCGGATTTGCTCCCGGCCGTTGATCAGGATTCGCAGGGTCCGCTCGTTGACGCCGCTGGCTGTGAGTCGCAGCGAAACCTGCAGCGGACCGGCGGATGGATTGAAATACGTCAAGGAGGCGGACCCGTTGGTCCAGTGTGGCTCGGAGCTGGATTCGCCCGACGGCCGTGGATTCCACCCCTGGCCGATGGTGAATGTCCGGGCCAGCGGCGGCTGCGCCCGGGCCGCGGGATGCAGCAGCACCACGATCTGACTGTGGTCCATTCCATCAATGACCTCGGTGCGCCCGGCGGCGGCCAGCCCGGCCAGCAGCTGTCCGGCGTTGTCCGGATATCCCTGCCGGTTGATATAGATCGCGGAGAAGCCGTAGCTTTCCAACGCCTGCACCAGCGCTGGCGGCGCAAGGCGTAGGCAATCACGCTGCCAGGTGCCCCGCGCGCGGTTCTTGCTTTCGCCGTAGGAAAAACGGATCGTGCGTGTGGCGAGGTACGGCCGGAAATGGTCATACTCATTGACACGGAGCTGAGGCAGGCCCTCCGGAAAATCCAGGATGGGAAGCTGGAATACCATGGCCCCGCGACCCAGTCGCTGCTCCATTTCCCTGCCGAGCCGGCGATCCGCCCCGACCCTGTCGGCGATGCGCTGCACGACCTCCTTGCCCGCCGCCCTCGGAATCTGATCCCACAGCCCGATCGCGGCAACCAGAGTGGCCATGCCCAGCCGGACCGCCGGCCGCCAGTTTCGCGTCAGGTGGGAAAGCCGCGCCACCACAAACAGCAGGACCAACGCCAGGAGAAAGATGCTGTAGCGATTGGAGGCCCGGAAGATGTTCAGGCCGATGTAAAACGCCAAAATGCTGTTGATGCCGCCAATGACGGAGAACAGGAGAACCCACAGCGCCGGCAAAGCCAGCCCCGGAGCCCGGCGCCGCCGGGCGGCGAGCAGGCTTCTCACGAGCGCCGCGAGCAACCAGATCAATCCCACCGCGCCGACCAGTCCAAGATACGGGGAAAAGGTCTCTCCGCGCCAGTCGGACCAGCGCAGGTAGCGGCTGCCAATCGCCGACAGCCATTCGCCATGATGCCGGCTCGAAGGCAGAAAGAGCTCGATGGGCTTGAGCCCGTAGATCTCCGTGCCGGCATAGTTTCGCACGAGCAGCGGGGCCTTGCCTTCATCAGCGACATTGAGCCAGAGATTCGCGTGAATCGCCCCAAACACGAACACCGCCAGCAGCCCGCAGGCGAGCCCGAGGCGCACGCCCGCAGACCAGCGCGTCCGCAGCCACTGAGCCAGCACCGACCAGGCGAGCAACTGCAGGTAAAGGAAGAGATTGTAGGGATTGCTCGCGCCCAGCACCACCGCCGTACCGTAACACAACCAGCGCCACGCCGGCCGCCTCGTCGCGCGGCGGCCAACGGCAATGAGCCCGCACGTGACGAGGGCCAGGGGTACCGTGTAGGTGAACGTCAGCCACAGGTGCGGCAGGCCCCGGCTCAGGCTAAAGAACGAGAACGAGAACAGGAGCGCGCCGGCAAACGCCCATTCCCAACGATGCCGGAGGAGCCGCGCGCAAAGATAGAAGGCCAGCGCGGCCGTGACCTGTGCCAGCAGGAGCGCGCAATTGCTGGCCGCGGCCGCGCCGACCAATCGCGCCAGCACGCCCAGACCGAAGTTGGCCAGGTCATCGGAACCGGGGTATTCGCTCCAGTTGGCGTCAAAAGGTTCGCCCAGCCGGCGCACAAAATGCGGGCGGAACGGCACCAGGTCGCCTTCCGAGGCCGCCTTGATCCGGGCGAGAATCTCCAGCGAATCGCCCGTGTAATCCAGCGGCGTGGACCATGCCGACCAAGCCAGGCGGTCATGATGCCAGCACCAGATGATCGCCGTCAGCAGGGATAACAAGACGACCCGCGCCACGTCCCAGCGAGCCGCCTTGCAGGTTTTGAGGATGAAAAGCAAAGGTTCTAGCGAGGTTACCTTCCGGGGTTCTGCGGAATCGTTACAGCATCGGTCCCATGAAAATGCTCAGATCAGTGCTGACAAGCCTGACCATCGCGGAATCTTGCGCAACTGCGTTCGGGCCGGCCTCTGGCCTTCATGGCCGGGATGCGCCGGCCGGACCGGGCCGGTCGATCTTCCGCACTGCGCGAATCACCAGGTTGCGCAGGTTGAAGGCGACCGGCCGCAGCTGGTCGCCATTGGGAAAGCTCGGGGACCCGTCCGTCTCGAACCGCCAGTGGTTATCCCCCGGCTCCAGTTCGATCTCCGGAAGGTGGACCAGGGCGCTTTCCCGGCCCACGCGGCCCTCCCAGCGAAGCGTCTTGCCCTGGAAGACGCGAACCGTCCGCTCATCATAGGCTCGCAGATCGAAATCCAGCTCGATTTCCACGGGCATAATCTGGGGATTACGGATGACGATTCCGGCCGAGCCGCGGCTCCAGCGCCAGTACTCGAAACTGGACTGCTCGCTCTGATACCATTGATCGTTGAACGCCACGTCGAGGGGTTGCCTGGCCGGTGCCTCCCAAACGGCGGCGGGGCCCTTCAGCAGAAAGCTCTCATGACCCGGCGGTCGCAACTGGTCGGCCGCGCTGAAGGCCGAGAGGTTGCCCAACAGGAGCACCAGCCACCACCACCGGCCCCGCGGCACGACGATGTTAAACGCGAGCGTCATGGGCACCAGGACGCGGGCCGCCGCACCCGGAAATCCGCCCCAGACCGCCTCGCCCAGAAAGACCATCAACACCGCATAGGCGGCGCCGATGCGCCACCACGGGCTGGTCCATTGCGGGCGCAGCATGATAACGAGGAATTGCACCGTGAGGGAGATCATCATCAGGAGCGACCATCGGGCGTTGGAGTCCCAGCCATTGGCCTGGAATTCCCGCACCGTGTCGCACCATTTCTTCCAGCCGGCCGCGAACGGCGGCGCGAAGTTGCGCAGACCGGTGTTGCTGGGCTCCCGGAAAACATACCACAGGCAGGCCAACCACAGCGCGAGCGGGGCGGCGATGATCGCTCCGCGGCCGGCCGCCCGCAGGATCTCGCGCCAGCTCCAATCGCGGCCCGGAAGGTGGGCCAGCCCGGCAAGTAGATTGGTTTCGCGGCCCAACCCGGCGATGCCCAGCACGCACGCCGAGGTCCACCGGCGGCCCTGTTCGGCCAGGACCACTCCGCAGGCGATCAGCAGCAGGCTGGGACCGTCCATCAGGGCCTCGCTCACGCTCTGCGTCAGGCCCCACGCAAACATCGTTCCCGCCCACCGCACCAGATTGTCCGGACCAGTCGGGGGAAACCACCGCAGCAGCAGCCAGGCGAGCAACAGCCACGCGACCAGGTTCTGCACCGCGTACGCCTGCAGCACGAGGTCGGGCCGCCCCAGGCCGAATACGTAGGCCGACCAGCAAAACAGGATGCGCCGCGCCCGATAGGGCAGATTGTCCATCGCCGCCCGCAAATCCCGGCTCCCTAGCACCGGTTTTACCGCCAGCTGGGCGTAGTACTGGGCGTCGTAGCCGTAGGAATCCTTGTGGACGTAATAATCAACCGACTGGAGTTCCCGGATATGGTGCAGTCCCGGACTGCCACTGAAAAGGATCAGGTAGGTGAAGCCCTTGCCCGGCACATAAAACTGCGCCGCGTTCCAGATGAAGAATCCCGCCGCCGCGCCATTGGCGGCCCAGTACCAGAAATGGTGCCAGCGTCGGAGAAATAGTTTGATCCGCTCCACGAAAAGAGGACAAACCACACGCTTCGCTTTCACGAGGCAAGAATGGATTCCCGCCTTTTCCCCAACCTGGCGCCCGCTGCCCTTCCCCGCCGGCTTGCGTGGCAGCTGCTGCCGCCCGCCCTGGGTTTCCTGCTCTACGCCCTGTTGCTGGCGCATTTTATGGGGGCCTACGCCGGTGGGTCCGACCAGTCGGGCTATCTCAACGAGGCCCGCCTCCTGGACCAGGGGCGTGTAACCGCCCCGATGCTCCTCGTTCCGGATCCCCGGCCGGACACCCTGCCGATGTACACCCATGTTCCGCTGGGATTTATCCCCAACGCGGATCATGTCACGATGACTCCCACTTATCCCGTGGGCCTGCCTCTGCTGATCCTGGCGGTGGCAAGAATCTTCGGCTGGGAGCTGGCGCCCGCCCTGGCGATGGGAGCGCACGCCCTGTTCGGCCTCTGGCTGGTTTACCGGCTGGCGCGCGAGGCTGGCCTGGCACCCGGCTGGGCCTGGTTGGGCGCGCTGCTGCTCGCGGCAAGCCCACTCTATTTCTTTGTGTCGGTGCAGGTGATGAGCGACGTGCCCGCGCTGGTGTGGGTGACCGCTGCGGTCCTCTGCGCCTGGCGCAGCCGGGAACGGACCTGGATGGCGCTGCCCGCGGGAATGGCGCTGGCCATCGCGGTGCTGGTGCGTCCCACCAATCTTCTCGCCGTTGCGCCGATGGCCATTGCCTTCGGCCTCACTCCGCGCCGCTGGCTCCTGTTGTTTCTTGGCGGCGTGCCGGGTGCGTTGTTCCTCTCGTTTCATAACCTGGCGGCCTACGGTCATGCCATTACCACCGGCTACGGATCCGTTGGATTCGAATTCAGCCCGGTGTACGTGCCGGCCACGCTGGTTTACTATGTCACCTGGCTGCCAGTGCTGCTGACGCCGATCGCCTTGCTGGCGCTGGGCCTGCCGGTGTCCAAGCGCCCGTGGCTACGGCTTTCCGGTCTGCTCGCCGTGTGGGGGCTCATCTACCCGGTCTTTTACCTTTTCTATTCCCATGCGCATGACGACTGGTGGTACCTGCGTTTCCTGTTGCCGGCGTTTCCGCCCATCATCGTAGCGAGTCTCCTGACCGCGCGACGACTGGTCGTTCGATTCAATCTGACGCCCCGGGCCTGGTGGCTGGCGCCGGCCGCCCTGGCGGTCCTCCTGCACGGTGCCGCCTGGTCCCGCCATCTGCATGCGCTGACCATCGGCCGCACTGAGGGAATTTACGCCGAAACGGCGGCGTGGCTTCAGGCGCACGTCCCTGCCAATGCCGCGGTCGCAGCCATGGAAACCACCGGCGCGCTCTTCTACTACACCGATTTCACGCTGGTGCGGTGGGACATGATCACACCGGCAGATTTCCAGCGGATCGCTGGCGCCTGCGTGGTGGCCGGCCGGCCGATATATGCGGTGCTGTATCCCTATGAAATCGACGAGTGGCATGCCTTCCGTGATCACATCCCGGGACCGTGGACCCAAGTCGGCACCGTGCGCCAAGTGAGCATCTGGCGCTATGACCCGCCTGCGACCCTCTAGAGATGCCTCCTGTTATTCCAGCCGGTCGGCTTGTGAAAGCCATCGCCGTCGTGGCCGTGGTGCTGTTCCTCGGAATTGTGGTGCGCTTCTGGCACCCGATCTATGGTTTCACGGCTTTTCTGCAGCTCGACACGCGCAGTGCGGCCGTGGCGCTTGCCGCCTTCCATGATTACCCAGTGTTTGTCCATCGCGATAACGGCGGTTACGACGGCCTCCAGTACGCCCAGATCGCTCACCATCCCCTGCTGAAGGCTGGCGAGTTGCGGCCGGCCATCGACAACCTCCCCTACCGGGCGCAACGTATCCTCCTGCCGGCCCTGGCCTGGCTGCTCGCGGCAGGTCAGCCGGCCTGGATTGCCCAGCTTTATTCGGGCCTCAACATCGTCTGCTGGTTGATTCTGGCCGCCGTGTTGTGGCGGATGCTGCCGGTTAACGATGCCCGCAGTCTCATCGCCTGGACCGGAATCCTGTTTTCCGCCGGGGTGCTGGGCAGCGTCCGGTTCGCGCTCATTGATCTGCCGGCATTGACCCTCGTCGCCGCGGCCGTGTGGGCCGCCGAGCGGGGGCGCCCGCGCACCGCCGTCGGTTGGCTTGCCGCCGCCGCCCTCACCCGTGAAACCTCGCTGCTGGCTGGCGCGGCCTTTGTCACCGGACCCTGGAAATCTCCGCGCGCGGTTGGGCGCAATCTGCTTTGGATCATGCTGGCTGCGACGCCGTTGATCGCATGGCTCGGCTACATCAACTGGTGCGTCGGGCCGGTTAACCATGGTGTGGGGAATTTCGCGTGGCCTCTGGTCGGTCTCGTCGAGAAATCGACCGAATGCGCGGGCATCTTGATCCAGTCCGGTCTTCCGCTCAACGAGTACGCCTTTGCCACCCTGATCGCCATGATTGGTCTCGCCGTGCAGGCCGGGTTCGTTCTCCTCCGGCCGCGGCCTGCTGACGCCTGGTGGCGCGTGGGCGCCGCCTACACGCTGCTGCTGCTGGCCCTCGGCCCGGCGGTTTGGGAAGGCTTCCCTGTTGCAGCCTCCCGTGTCCTCCTGCCGCTCAGCCTCGCCTGCAATGTGATCGCTCTGCGCACGCGTGCGCTAGTCGCATTGCTCCTGGCCTGCAATCTCACCGTGTTCTCCGGCTTGCTCGCGTTTCGCGATGCGCCGCCGCGTGATCCGCACGAACTGGTCGTGGCGCGCCACTGGCGCGCCGTTGGAGCAGTCCAACTGCGCGACGGCTGGTATGGACAGGAACAGGATGCCCGTCACCGCTGGGTATGGGCTGAGTCCGACGGCCACCTGTCGATCGCCACCTGGCCGCGCCACGCGGTCATCGAGACTCGCCTGACCCTGCGCCTGTTGAGCTTGACGCAACGCACGCTTCGCATTCTGGCCGCCGGGCGCGAAATCTGGCGCGGCCCGATCGGCGGGACGCTCACCGCGGCGAGCCTGCCGCCGTTGCTGGTGACGGGCGACATGGACCTCGAACTGGCGACGGAGGGGCCGTCCGTCCCGGAGAGCGCCAGCCCGGATGCCCGCCGGCTGGGTTTCGCGCTTTATGATCCGGCGATTTCTGTGTCAGAAAGGCCGTCCGCCCCACCATGACCCGACTTTTGATCGATCTGACTCACACCAGCCACACGCGGGCCCAGACCGGCATCCAGCGCTTGGGCCGCTCGCTCTATGCGGGGCTGGCCGGGCGCGGGGAGGATTTGCTGCCGCTGACGTACGATGCCTATGAGTCCGCCTGGCGGCCGCTCCGCGGCTGGGAGAAGCGCAATCTCGCGCCGCCCCGCGGCACCACGGCCGGAGCCCGCGGCGCCCGCTGGCCGCTGCACGCTAGAATCAGCGGCCGTCTCCGCCGTTGGCTAGGTGCGCGAAGCAAACCGGGGCGCGAACCGGCGATTTCGGGCGGCGCATTTATCGAGCCCGAAATCTTTTCCCCCATCGCCGGTCGCGCGCTGCCCGGCCTGTTCGCCGGTGTCTCCGGTCCGCGCGTGGCTCTGTTCCACGATGCCACGGCGCTGCGCCTGCCGGAGCTGTCGCCGGCCAAGACGGTCGCCCGTTATCCCGCCTACCTGCAGGAACTCCTGAGCTTCGACGGCATTGCCGCAATTTCCGAGGATTCGCGCGCGACGCTCGTTGATTATTGGCAGTGGCTCGGCATCGCGAATCCGCCGCCGGTGATTGGTCTGCCGTTGGGCATCGATTCGCCGGCCCCCGCGCATTATGGGCACACCGTCGCACCGAAGGCGTCTCCCGTGATTCTAAGCGTCGGTTCAATCGAGGGCCGCAAGAACCACCTCGCTCTGTTCGATGCCTGCGAGAGGCTCTGGGAGCGCGGCCTGCGTTTTGAACTGCGCCTGATTGGACTCAGCCACCCGCAAACGGGCCGCGCCGCCATTGAGCGTTTGCGTGCGCTTCAGGCTGCCGGACGGCCTCTCTTTTACGATGGACCGGCGTCCGAGGCCGGCTTGCAGGACGCCTACCGCACCTGCCTTTTCACCGTTTATCCGTCGCTGATGGAGGGATTCGGACTGCCTGTGCTCGAAAGCCTCAGCCACGGGAAACCGTGCATCTGTTCTGCTCACAGCGCGCTTGGCGAGTCCGCCCGCGGCGGCGGCTGCCTGGCCCTCGAGCGGGTCGACGCTTCCGCCCTGGCCGACGCCATCGCTTCCCTGCTTTCCGATCCTGACCGTCTCGAGGGGCTTACCAGCAACGCGCGGGACCGCACGTTCAAGACCTGGTCCACCTACGCCGGCGAACTCGTGTCCTGGATGGCCACGCTGGCTCGCCGGGGCGCCTGACGCAAAACCGGGGCGGAGCGCCGGAGTCGGGCTCACGCTAGCGGGGCTTTCGGTTTGCTATGCCGTCCCGGCTCTCCAATCGTTCCCACCCGACCCATGGCCCTGACCCTCCTCAACCGGAACAAGAAGGCGATTTTCGAGCGTTGTTGCGACGACTACGCAACGAAGATGCTCCTCAAATACAAACCGTTCTATCATGCGATGGACGCGCAGCAGGGGGCGCACGTCCGCCTGAACGGCCGCGACATCATCATGCTGGCGAGCAATGACTACCTGGGATTGTCCTTCCATCCCAAGGTGATCGAAGCGGGCCGCGCCGCCCTGCTTCAGTGGGGTACGAGCACCACCGGAGCCCGCCCCTCCAACGGTTCGCGCGCCTGCCATGTCGAGCTGGAGCAGAAACTGGCCGCCTTCCTCGGCCGCGAGGCCTGTCACGTCAGCGTCGCGGGCTACATCTCGTGCATGTCGAGCGTCGCCGCCTTTGCCCAGAAGGGCGACGTCATCCTGGCTGACAAGAACATCCACTCCTCTGTGCTGGACGGAATCCGGCTCTCGATGGCGGCCGTCGAGCGGTTCTCACACAATAATCCCGAGGACCTGCGCCATTTCGTCAAGACGATCCCCTACACCACGCCGAAACTTATCGTAGTGGAGGGCGTTTATTCCATGGAAGGCCACATCGCCCGGCTGCCTGAGATCGCGGAGATTGCGGAGGAGTCCGGCTCCTTCCTTGTGCTCGACGATGCCCACGGCTTCGGTGTGCTCGGCCGGCAGGGACGGGGCACGGTCGATCACTTCCGGGTCAACGACAAGGTCGACATCATTTGTGGCAGCCTGTCCAAGTCGCTGGCCAGCACGGGAGGTTTTGTCGCCGGTTCGCGCAGCCTTATTGATTATCTGCGTTTTCATTCGAAGCAGACGATTTTCAGCGCCGCGATCAGCCCGAGCCAGGCCGCCTGCGCCGCGGCCGCCCTCGAGGTCATGCAGAGCGAACCCCAGCACCTCGATCGCCTTTGGCGGAATGTGCGCCGCTACCGGGACATGCTCAAGGGGCTCGGCCTCGACACGTGGGAGAGCGACACGCCGGCGATTCCTATCGTGCTCGGTTCGAAGGAACTCGTCTATCGCTTCTGGCAGGCCCTGCTCGAAAAGGGGGTGTTCACGGTCATGTCCATTGCCCCCGCCGTGCCGCCCGGCAAGGATCTCGTGCGCACCGCCGTGTCGGCCCTGCACAGCGACGAGGACCTCGACAAGGTCGCCGAAGCCATGGCCTATGCCGTGAAGAAACTTTAGAAGCGGGGAAACTCGCAGCCGCCTTCACTTGAATCCGCCCGGCCCCGGTTCTCCCGCAGCGACCCGCCATCCCCCGCACCCGTTTCTCTACACGGTGCTGATCGCGCCGTTCGGGGCGACCTTCGGCTTTGTGAGCGTCGCCCTCGCATTCCTCGCCACCCGGAAGGGCCTGACCGTCGCCCAGGGCGCGGAGCTCATTGCGGTCGGAATGTTCCCCAACGTCTGGAAGTTCTTCTGGGCCCCGCTCGCCGACACCACCCTCACGCGCAAGCGCTGGTATCTGCTCTCCTGCATCCTGTGCGCGGCGGGCATGTTCGCGATGGCGGCGGTGCCGCTGGGGCCGCCCACGCTTGGGCCCATGGGCGTGATTGTCCTGGTGACCAGCGTGGCCGCGACCTTCCTGGGCTTCGCGGTGGAGGCCATGATCGCCCATCTGACACCGGCAGCGGACCGCGGCCGTGTCAGCGGCTGGTTTCAGGCCGGCAATCTCGGCGGAGTCGGCCTCGGCGGAGGCGCCGGGCTGTGGCTTCTGACCAACCTGCCGGCGGGCTGGCAGACCGGGCTGGTGCTGGCGGCTTTGACGCTGGGCTGCGCCGCGGTGCTGCCGCTGCTGCCCGACGTGGTGGCGGAACCGCGAGACGGTTCTCTGGCCGGCGCCATTCGCGCCGTTGCCGTGGATATCTGGCAGGTGATCCGCTCGCGGGACGGTGTGCTGTGCGCCGTGCTTTGTTTTGTGCCCGTCGGCACGGGCGCGGCGGCCGGTGTGCTTACGCAAGCCGAGGTCGCGGCCTTCTGGGGCGTGGGCGCGCACGAGGTGGAGCTCGTGCAGGGTCTCCTCACCGGTGTCATCTCCATGGTAGGCTGCCTCATTGGCGGGTACGGGTGCAGGTTCTTCGGCGCGCGTACGGCTTATGTGGTTTACGGGGCGATCATGGCGTCGGTGACCGCCGCCATGGCCGTTGCACCAGCGAACCCTGCGACCTACATGATCTTCAGCCTAGCCTACGCTCTTGTGACTGGATTCTGCTACGCCGCGTTCTCTGGTTTCGTGTTCGATGCCATCGGCGCCGGCAATGCCGCCACCAAATACAACGGCTTCGCTTCGCTCTCGAACACGCCGATTTGGTACATGGGTCTCTTGCTCGCAGCCGCCGAGATCCTCCTTGGTCCAAAGAACATGCTGCTCACCGAGTCGGCTTGCGGCGTTCTCGGCATCCTCGGTTTCGCCACCGCCCTTTTGCTGTGGCGCCCGCAGCCGGCCCGGGCAGTCGCCGCGGAACCGGTTTCCACCTGAACTAGGCGGTTGCAGCAACAGGACGGGCAGGCCCCTCCGTCTGCCGGTTTCAGATCATCATCGCCAGGGCAATAAACATGCATTTGTAGGAAGCGCGCTTCCTACAGATCCATGCTTCTGGCCTAAACTAGGCCTGCGAGCAGCGCCCGCGCCGTGTCCGCCCAAACGGGTAACCTCCGGGCCGCCGCCTCCCCTGCCAGCCGGTGCCACTCCGAGTCATCCGTGAGCACGGCGCGCAGCGCAGTCGCCCAGGCACCCGCGTCGTTGAGCGCCACCAATCGGCATCCGCCGCCCCCGGCAATTTCCCGCAGGACCGGCAGGTCGCTGCACACGCATGGCCGCCCCTTCCACAGCGACTCCAGCACCGGCAGGCCACAGCCCTCCGCGATGGTGGGAAACGCCGTGGCCCGCGCCGCCGCGAACAACCGGCTCATGAGCGCGTCGGACGCAGCCTCGTGATGGTGTAACCGCGGCTGGGTCCTCCGCAAAGCCTTGAACCGCTCGGCGATCGGTCGGCCAAAATGGGGATTCACCCGGCCAACGAGGTGAAGCTCGAAATCGCCGCCGGACGCCCACAGCGCCTCGCACACGTCGAGCAGGAACAACTGGTTCTTCCGCGGCTCCAGGATGCCAACACACAGCAGCTGCGGGGCTGCCGGCAGGGACGGCGCTGTCACCCGTGGCTGACGGTCGAAATCCGCGCCAAGCTCGATGGCCCCCGCCATGGCCCGCACCGTCCCGCCCTGCCAGCGCCAGAACGCCGCAAGATCGCGGCGGCTCGCCTCGGAGATCGCCCAGACGCGATCGAACGCCGCCAGCATCTTCAGGTACTCCGGATGCCGTGCCACACTTTGCGGCCATGTGATCTGTGGATGCCGCAGCGGAATCGCGTCGGCGAACATCGCGCCCAGCCGGCACGGCCGCGCGCGCAGGAAGTCCCAGAAACCCGGCCGCTCCGGTTCGCTGAAGAGCTCGGCGGTTAAAAGCCAGTCAGACGGCAGAAACCTCACCGGCGCCCGGTGGCCGCTCTGCAACCACCCATCCTTGCCGCCGACCCAGATCACCGGGGTCGCCGCGGCCCCGAGCTCATCGCGCAGCCGCGCGTTCAGCCGCATCAATCCGGATTGATGCCGTGCCGCACCGGATTTGGTGACATCGAGGTAAATCATGAGCGGGTTCCCGCAGGCGGACTCTCGCGGGATTGGACGCGGCCTTCCGCGGCCGCCTGCGCAAACCAGGCGTGCAGCCGCTCCGCATTCCGGCGCGCGTCGTAATTTTCCTCGACCCAGATCCTCGCCGCCACCCGCAGCCGCTCCGCTAGCGCATCATCGTCTGCCAGGCGCCGCAAGGCCGCGGCCCATTCCGCCGGTCGGGTTACGTCGGCGACCAGGCCCGTCGCCTCGGACTGGATCGCCTCAGTCGTGGCCGCCGCGAAGGAGGTCAGCACGATGGTGCCGGCGGCCATCGCCTCCGGGATTACGTTGGGCAGGCCGTCGCGGTCGCCGGTCGGCGTCACCACGCCGGTGTGCAGCAGCACGTCGGCCCACCGCAGGTGCTCCCACACCGCGGCCGTCGCCACCTCGCCGGTGAACGTCACCAGCGGCGCCAACCCGAGCGCGGCGGTTTCGCGCTCAAGTTCCTCGCGCAGTTCGCCCGAACCGACGATCCGCGCGGCAAAGTCCAATCCAGCGTGGCGCACTGCTGCGTAGATCTGGAGTTGCGCCCGCAGCCCTTTCTTTGGCACCAGTCGCGCCACGCATATCAGCCGCAGCGGGCGGCGGTCCGGACGCAGCGGCTTCAGTTCGGGAAAGACCTCGAGTCCGCGCCGGATGACCGCCACCCGGGCTGGGTCGGCGCCGTGTTCCAGCAGCGTACGGCGCCCCATCTCAGTCGACGTGTGCACGAAGCGCGCCAGCGCCACCTTTTCCATCAGCCACCAGTCGCCGCCGTGCTCGTACAGATCGTAGGCATGCGCACCGGTGGCATACGGGATGCCGGTCAGCCGCCACATGAGCCAGGCCGCCGTGGCCGGCGCGCCGGTCCAGGCCGCGTACACCAGGTCGGGCGGATCGCGGCGGAACTCGTGGACAAAACAGGCGGTGAATCCGGCGCCGAGCATGTTCTCCCAGAAATTGAGCGCCGAGGGCGCCCGCCGGCGGCAGGTGTTCACGATGAGCTCCCAGAGCATCGCAGGGTAGCGCGCCGATTCAACGGGGATCCACCAGAGCAGCGCCACGAAGAACCACCAGCGCGGCAGGGACCGGACCGGCAGACCGTTGAACTCGCCGCCGCCGCCCCAGAGCGAATAGAGCCGCAGTTTGACTCCGCGCGCCTGCATCGCCGCGACGTCGCGCTGCAGGAACGCCTCGGACGTCTTCGGAAAGGTCGTGAACAGATACGCCGCTGTAATCGGTGGCTCAGCCAATCCGTCCGAGCATGCAGGCCGCCCGGCGTCGCGCAATCCTGCGATGGGCGCCGGCGACGGCTTGCCGTGCCGCCCCGATGGGCGATAATGCCGCTTGTCCCCCAAGAATCTCATGCCCTCGACCGGACGCAGACTCAACCAGATCGAACGGGCGATCGGCGGTTGGCGCGTCGATCGCCGCGATTTTCTCAAGGCATCGGCCGCCTCGCTGTTTGGCCTGATGCTCGGCAGCCGCCGGCTGACCGCGGCGGCTGAGCCGCTCCGCGCCGGCTGCCGTTTCGGCCTCCTGGCCGATCCGCACTATGCCGACGCCGAGCCGCGAGGCACCCGTTATTATCGCGAATCCCTTGGCAAAATGCGCGAGGCCGTCGACCGGCTGCGGGCCGCGCGGGTGGAATTCCTGGGAGAGCTGGGCGACATCAAGGACATGGCGCTGAACGAACCCGACACCCGGACGCTGTCCCATCTCGTCGCCATCGAATACGAATTCCAGCGCTTCGGCGGACCGACCTACCACGTGCTGGGCAATCACGACATGGACAACCTGTCCAAGGCCCAGGTGCTCGCGCGCATCACCAATACGGGCATCCCCGCCGGCCGCAGCCATTACGCCTTCAGCCACGGCGGCGTCCGCTTTATCACGATCGACACGAATTTCACCAAGGACGGCCGGGATTACGATCACGGCAACTTCGACTGGCGCGAAATCTACCTGCCGGCGCCACAGCTCGACTGGCTGCGCGCCGAGCTGAAGGCCGCGACCGAACCGATCATCATTCTCGGGCACCAGCGCCTCGACGGCGACGGACACGTTCAAGTCGTCAACCGGGCGGAAGTGCGCGCCGCGCTCGAAGGCGCCGGCAAGGTGCTGGCGGTATTCCAGGGCCACGATCACAAGGGCGCCTATTCCCTCATCAACGGAATCCATTACTACACCCTCAAGGCGATCATCGAGGACTCGGGACCGGATAACAATGCCTACGCTGTGGTCGACGTGCGTCCGGATCTGAGCCTCACGGTCACGGGTTTTCGCCGGGCGGTCAGCATGGAGCTGGTGCACGGTACGGCGTCCGTTGCGGGCACGTAGGACATTCTCAGGCCGGGTTTCTCCTGACGCGGCGGAACCACAATCAAACCATTCTACAGGAGGTAACGGAGAAAATGAAGATCCTCGGGAAAAGCCCCAAGGCATTTGATCAAGACACCTCAAGTCCCGCCTCATCCATCGGTCAGTTCCGTGGCACGGGTCTCCCGACCCGTGTCACTGTTCCCCACGGGTCAGGAGACCCGTGCCACTTCCCGACCAGGCCGAAGCGAGCTTCGAGGGATCAGACCCACCGCGCCCGGTCACCCGCCGAGCATTTGGAGGAATTCCCGCTCGTCGATGACGGGCACGCCGAGCGACCGGGCCTTTTCAAGCTTTGACCCGGCCTCATCCCCCGCCAGCACGTAGCTGGTCTTGCGGCTGACGCTGCTGCTCACCTTGCCGCCCGCGGCGTCGATCTTCACCGCGGCCTCCTCGCGGGACAACGTGGGGAGCGTGCCGGTCAGCACGAACGTGCGGCCGGATAATTGCCCCGGCCCGCCCGGCGGGCGCGCGGGCGCCGCGGGCGCCACGCCAAGCGTCAGCAACTGGCTGACGAGCGCACGATTCCGGGGCTCATTGAAATGCGCGATGATCGCGTCGGCCATGGTCTCGCCGATGCCCGCGATGGCGAGCAGGTCGTCACGCCGCGCCTCGGTCAGCGCCTCCAGGCTGCCAAATTTACCGGCAAGGTCCTTGGCCGCTGACGCGCCCACGTGCGGAATGCCGAGCCCGTTGATGAAGCGCCAGAGCTCGGCATGTTTGCTCGCCTCAAGCGCCGCCAGGAGGTTATCCGTCGATTTCTCAACACTCTTGCCGAGCAGCAGCAGGTCGTCGCGCTGCAGGCGGTAGAGGTCGGGAATGCTTTTGACCCAGCCCTTCTCGACCAAGGTATCCACCATGGCCTCGCCGAGACCCTCGACGTCGACGCCGGCCTTCGACACGAAATGCTGCACCCGGCGTCGGACTTGCGCCGGGCAATTCACATTGGGGCAGCGCACGGCAACTTCGCCCTCGTACCGCACCGTCCGGGTGCCGCACACCGGGCAGACGGCGGGAAAAACGTACGCCACGCATTCCGGCAGACGCCGCGCCGTGTTCACGCCGACGACCGCGGGAATGACCTCGCCGGCCTTCTCCACCATGACAAAATCGCCAACGCGGATGTCCTTGCGCGCAATCTCGTCCTGGTTGTGCAGCGTGGCGCGTGCCACCGTGGTGCCCGCGAGCAGCACCGGTTCCAGCTCGGCCACCGGCGTAAGCACGCCCGTGCGGCCCACCTGCACGGTGATGGCCTTGAGTCGCGTTTCCGCGCGTTCGGCGGCGAACTTGTAGGCGATTGCCCAGCGCGGAGCCTTCGCGGTGCTGCCGGCCTCGCGCTGCTGCGCGAACGAATCGAGCTTCACCACCGCTCCATCGGTGGCGTAGGCGAAGCTGTGCCGCAGCTTGTCGAGTTCTTGCACCGCCTTCCACGTCTCGTCGATCCCGTGGGTGGTCCAGAATCGCTCGACGCTCGGCAGTCCCCAGGCCTTGACGAGCCCATGAAAGGCGTTCTGCGTGCCCGCCGAAGCCGCCGCATGGTCCAGCGCCGGATCGCAGAATCCGCTCCCGTAGAGGACGATCTCGAGCTTGCGCCGGGCGACCTCGCGGGTGTCGAGCTGTTTGATCGTACCGGCGGTGAGGTTGCGCGGATTGGCGAATGGCGCCTCGCCGGCCTCCTCGCGCTCGTGGTTGATGCGCTCGAATTCGGCTAGCGTCATGTAGATTTCGCCGCGGATCTCGACGACGTTGGGGACCGGTGCGCCCTTGGCTCCTTTGGAACCCGGCCGCTTCAATTCCTTGGGAAGCGTCCGGATGGTTCTCGCGTTAGCCGTGATTTCATCGCCTTCGAACCCGCTGCCGCGCGTGACAGCGCGCACCAGCGCACCCTTTTCGTAGGTAAGGCTCACCGCGACCCCGTCGATCTTCGGCTCGACCACATAGGCCAGATCCTCAAGGCCGAAGAGGTTGACGAGCCGCTGGTGGAAGGCGCGCAGGTCGGCTTCGGAATAAGTGTTGTCGAGGCTCTGCATCGGCAAGCGGTGCCGGTAGGTGGCAAAGCCCTCGAGCCGGTCGTCACCGACACGGGTGGTGGGTGAGTCGGCCGCCTTGAACTGGGGATACTTCGCCTCCAGGCCGGCCAGCTCGCTCTTCAAGAGGTCATATTCGAAATCCGTGACCTCCGGCTTCGCCTGCCGGTGATAAAGCTCGTCGTGGCGCGCCACTTGGGCGCGCAGGTCGGCGATGCGTTCGTGGACCTCGGCGGAAGTCATTCGGGCAGATTAGGCAGTGATTCTGTCGAAATTTCAACTCGCGGCTGGCGCCGCCGGTTGAGGGGCGTTTCCAGCAACCGATGGTACCACGTCCAGCGCAGGTAGAGGATGACGGCCACCGCGGCCCCCAGCGTGTCAGCCACCCAGTCGTCGAACTCCATCGAGCGGTCCGGAGTCAGGCTCTGCAGCAACTCGCTGCTAAAACCGTAGACCGACACGAGCACAATGGCCCAAAGCGCGCCGATCAGCGGCCACTGCGGCGCCCGTTCGAGGCGGGCGATGGTGGTCGCCAGCAAGCCGAATACCCCGAAGTGAGCGAGCTTGTCGAACGACAGCCAGGCAGGCCCCACGGCGGGGATTGAACTCACCGACTCCCAGGTGATCACGGCCATCAGCACCCACGGCCACCAGGCCCGTAGGCGATCAGGCCGCTTCCGCCCGGCCGCTTCCGAGGACAAAGCGATCATCTCCAGCCCACCATCTCAAATCCTCCGGAAAAATCCAACCGTGATGATTGCCTCAGTTGGCCAGGCCGCCCGCAAGGACCGCAGTCGGCTTCCTCGGTTGCGAACGCGCCAGTCAGCTGAGGAGCGATCGAGTTCCGGAATCGATTATCCTCTGCCAGGCCTGGGTTGAATCGGAAGGGCCACACCATCTATCATAACTTCTAATAATATCTACCATTATATTGCCTTACTCTCGATTTGACGACACTGTCCCTCGATCGCGGCACACCGTGTACCGCCCAGCGTCCCCTTTCACTGCTCATGCACTTCGATTTCGGCAGACTTTTGAATAAAGAACCGTCCGTCCAAACGTCTGTCGAGATGCCAGTCTGGAAACGGGCCGTGGACATCACCTGCAGCCTGGCGGCGCTGCCAGTGCTCGCGCTGTTCACCGTGTTAACCGCCATCGTGATGAAGTTCACCTCGCCCGGGCCGGTGTTCTTCCGTCAGGAACGCGTCGGGTTCCAGGGCCGGCGCTTCCAGTGCTACAAGTTTCGCACCATGCATGTCGGGGCTGACCGCCGCATCCACCAGACCCATTGCGATCATCTGATCCAGTCGAACGCACCGATGGTCAAGATGGACGCCCGCGGGGACGCGCGGCTGATTCCCGGCGGCCGGTTGATTCGCGCCTCAGGCTTGGACGAACTGCCCCAGATCGTCAACGTCCTGCGCGGCGAGATGAGTCTGGTTGGACCTCGCCCCTGTATGTCCTACGAGTATGAGAAATACACCGCCCGGCAGCGCGGCCGTTTCGATGCGTTGCCTGGATTAACCGGCCTCTGGCAGGTCTCTGGAAAGAACCGGACCACCTTCGACGAGATGATCCGCCTGGATATCCAGTACGCCCAGAATAAATCACTCTTATTGGACTTGCGGATCATGCTTAGGACTTTCCCGGCTCTGCTGGTTCAACTCCTCGACACGCGCAGCAAAGGGAAGCCCGGTGCAGCGCCTGTCCGAGGGATTGCCGTCGAAACCTGACCTGAGCGCCCGCCCGGTTCGTCACGGGGAGCGGTGGCGCAGGTCCAGACTGGCGCTCTTCGCGCCGAGTTTTTCGAACGCGACGGGATTGGCGGGCAGTGGCGCGTCCTGGAAGGCGGGCACGATGACGTCCCACACGAGGTTCATTACCGCGGCCATGTCATCGGTGTCACTCGTGATTGCCATGACCGCATCGTACTGGGGCATGACGATGCAGAACTGCCCGCGGGCGCCGTCGCCGCGATAGAAGCCGTGCCGGCAGCGCCAGAATTGATAGCCGTAACCCTCGTTCCAATCGCTCGTGCCCTCGACCCCGTTGGCGATCTGCCGTGAAGTCGCCGCCTCCACCCACGTTGCCGGCACGAGCTGCCGCCCTTTCCACTCGCCCTTCTGCAGATAGAGCTGCCCGAAACAGGCGAGGTCCTCGGTGCGGAGGCTCAGCCCGAACCCGCCGAATGAAACTCCCTGCGCGCTCGTCTCCCAGGTCGGGTTGCCCATCCCCAGGGGCTCGAACAAGCGCGGCCGCAGGTAGTCCCGCACCGTCTGTCCCGTGACCTTCTGGACAATGGCGGACAGCATGTAGCTTCCCGGCGTGTCATAGAGGAATTGCATGCCGGGTTTGTGCACGATCGGCATTTCAAAGAACGCCTTGACCAGGTTCCGCTGTGGCAGGAGCGGAAATGACTTAAAGGGGAACGAACTAATGTCCTCCTTGCGGTGGCCCGTGGCCATCGTCAGCAGGTCGCGCACCCGCATCGCCTGCAAGTCCACGCTGGGCGCCGCCGGCGCCTCGGCAGGAAAAAAGCGCAGGACCGGATCGTCAATGCTCAGTCTTCCCTCGGCCACCGCAAGTCCGACGGCCGTCGAAGTGAAGCTCTTGCTGAGCGAGGCCAGGACATGCTCTTCCCCGGCAGCGTGCGGCGCCCACCATCCTTCGGCCACGACCTGGCCGTGCCGCACGAGCATGAAGCTGTGCAGCGCGTTGATCTTCGCCTCCGCCGACTCGATGAATTCGAGGATCGCGGCGGAGGAGATGCCCTGCGCCTCCGGAGTGCTCCGGGGAAGTCTGCGCGAGGGCGTTTCTGCGGCGCACACCAAGGCGCCGGCCCACAGGAACCAGATCAGGATTTGAATTACTCTCATGGGGAAAATGGGCCCGCGACGGAAGCTGGGAGGAACGGGAGACCGAAACCCGCCGCCACCAGTAGTCCGAAAACATCTGACCGAGGCGAGTCGAAATCGCCCCGTCCCGGTATCGTAATCGGGCTAATTCTCGGATGCCTCCTGCTTCACCTCATGGGCTGTCTTTGAGGTCGAGGCGTGCTGCCGTCCGCGCACTTTGGCCCTCGCCCCAGGTGGGCCGATCTCGGGCGGGCGGCTATGGGGTGGAAATAGCTGCTTTGAACGGCGGGCAAATGCCCCGCGGCTCGGCTTTCAACTGCGGAAATCCCGCATTTCGAGGCTTCCGCACAATGGCGGAAACCCTAAGAGAATTGGGGACTTGTTATGACTTTCGCCATAACTGCGAGGCAAGAAGTAGTCCAACTAATTGCCTGTCAGAGAAATGGTCGGGCCGGTGAGACTCGAACTCNNCCCCATGCAAGTGCGCTACCAGGCTGCGCCACGGCCCGAACCAAGGAGGGGAAGCAAGAGCCATGCTCCCGGGTGACGCAAGGGTTTTCTCGGCGCGCCGTTCCCTTGCCCGCAGACCGTGAATTCGCCGGGCTTTTAGACGGCCGTCCTAGCCCGTTTGGCGCGGCGCCCTTTGTCCTCTATTAAATGACAAAAGGACGGCCCGCGCGACGCTTCGTCCCTTTTCAACCATCAGTTGACAAGTTGTCTGGGTGACTGCCGGGCGTTCAGCCGTACCTTTTCAGGCGCGCGGTCACGTCGTCGCGAAAGCGCCGGATCATTCCGCGCACATGCGTCTCCACGTCGAGTGAGTCGACCTTGACGAGGATGGTAAGGTCCATCGCGAACGTCAGCGCCGTCGTTGCGTCGGTGGTGTGCGCCATGTGAAAGCTGGCGTGGGCCGCGCGTCGGCCGAGCGCCGCGAGATCGTAGCGCTTGCCGCCGGCCACCTGCGATCGGAAGACCGTCAGAAGGTTCGCCGCCAGCCGGGGCCGCGCCGACACGTCGAGCGCCACCTTCTCGCTTTCGGGCAGCCAGTCGAGGTCGCGCCAGACTTCGCAACCGTAAACCTGCGGCGGCCGCTCCGCCTTGGGCAGCGAACGGATCGCCTCGAGGCAGCGCAGAAACACCGCAACATGGGTGTCGTGCTTGTCGGCGGGATTGTGCAGATAGACCACTTCCGGCCGGCAGCCCGCGAAGATCCGGGCGAGATCGGCACTGACATCGGCATGGCCCGGACGCTTCACCGCCACGCTCGGATGGCTCAGTTGAATCTGGATGCTGTAGCCGCCCAGCCGGGCCGCCCGGCGCTGCTCCCGGCGGCGGACCGCCTGCATTTCCTCGTCGCTGATTTTCGCGTAAGGGCCGGCGCGCGGGCTGCCGGCTCCGTTGGTCACGACGACGCCGGAGAACCACCGGTCGTCGCGCTGCTGGCACTCGGCGATGCCGTGGTACGCCATGATCTCGATGTCGTCCTGGTGGGCGGCGACGCACAGGTGCGTGGTGCGGGCGAGCGCGGCGGCGGGCTCGGTGCCCGACGGCACGTAAATATCGGCCTGGGGTTGGCTGAATTTCATAACGTTCGACAGCCACCATGCAGGGCGGCGGGCGAAGGGCAATCCTGTGTCGTCTGCAAACAGGATTTGCGAATCTCCCCCATCCCTTCAAGCTGTGTCGAAACCGCCGGTGCCCCTCCCCGCTTACGATGACCATCCTCGCCCTGCTCGATTTCTCTGCTGTGACCGACCAAGTCTTTGAAACTGCGGCCGGTCTCGCCGACGCCCTGCATGGCAGGGTCGTCTTGCTTCATGTCGTCCAGCCATCCCGGGTGCCGGCGGCCGGCATCACCGGGATCGAGACGATGCAGGCGGCGGTCACCGCGGACCAGCAGGCGGCAGCCCGGCGTCTGGCCCGCTACGAAAAGCGGCTGCGCCTCGACAAGATCGCCGTGACCACGGTGCTGCTGCGCGGAGATCCCTCCCCGTTGATTTTGGAGCAAACCGGCAAACTCCGCGTCGCCTTCGTGGTCATGGGCTCGCACGGCCACGGAACCATCACCGGCCGGCTTGTCGGCACCACCACCGAGTACATTCTCCGCCGGGCGCGGTGCCCGGTGATCGTGGTTTCGCATCCGAAATTCAAAGAGGCTCCGGCCGGCGCGAGCTGAAACGGCTTGTGGGACGGAGCGTTCGGACCGACAACGGGGCCCCGCCATCCTTCTTATGTTCACCCGACTCACCGACCGGCGCGCCCGCCTCGCCGCCGCCCTGAACCTGACCGACGAGATCCTGCTCATCGGGGCCGGCACGCCGGTTCCCTTGCCGGAGAACACCGACCAGACCTATCCGTTTCGGGCCCACGCTGAGTTTTTCTACGTGGCCGGCGTGGAGTGCCCCGGTGCCATCGCCACGTTCGACCCGCAGGACGGACCGCGCGATGGCTGGAAGCTGTTCGTGCCCGAGGTCACCGAGGGCGAACACGTCTGGGAGGCGCGGGAACAAGTCGCCGGCGAACCGCTCGCCGGGCTGCCCGCGTGGATCACCGAGCGGCGGGTCCGGCCGATCGCCGGCCTCGGCGCTCCCCTCCCCGGCGTGCGCACCGACGAGGCGCTGACCGCGAAGGTGCGCGAAGTCTTTTCCCATGCGCGCCGTCCGAAAGATGACCTGGAACTCTCGGCAATGCGGCAGGCCGCGAACGCCACCGCCGCAGGTTACGCGAAGGCTGCCGCGATCATCGCCCCAGGCGTGACGGAACGGGCGGTGCAGATCGAGCTCGAAGCCGAGTTCTTCCGTCACGGCGCGACCCGCACCGGCTATGGGACGATCGTCGGCACCGGGCCGAACTCCGCCGTGCTGCACTTTGAGCCAACCGCCCGGGCCGCGCAAGCCGGCGAGTTTGTACTTATTGATGCCGGCGCTGAGGTCGGCCGCTACGTGATCGACGTCACCCGCACCTATGTCGCCGGCCTGCCCTCGGCCTTCCAGCGCGATCTCTATCAAGTGGTCCTCGCGGCGCAGGAGGCGGCGGTTGCCTGCTGCGTGGTTGGAGCCGAGTGGCGCGATGTTCACCTGCAGTGCGCGGTCGACATGACCGCCGGGCTCGTCTCGCTCGGCCTGATGCACGGCAATGCCGAGTCACTCGTCGAACAGGAGGCACACCTCCTGTTCTTCCCGCACGGCATCGGCCACCTCGTCGGCCTCGGCGTGCGCGACGCCAGCGGCACCCTGCCCGGCCGGCCGCGCTCGACGCGGGCCAGCCTGAAGAACCTGCGCATGGACTTCCCGCTCGCGGCCGGTTACGTGGTCACGGTCGAGCCAGGACTCTATTTCATTCCGGCTCTTCTTACTGATCCAAAGCGCCGCGAGAAATTCCGCGATTGCGTGGTCTGGGAGAAGGTCGAGCCGCATCTCGCCCTTGGCGGCGTGCGCATCGAGGACAATGTCCTCGTCACCTCCGGCGCCCCGGAGGTGCTGACTGCAGCCATTCCCAAAGCATTGCAGCCATGTTCTTCCCCAATCGGCGAAACCCGAGGCCACGATGCCGGGGGCCAATCCGGACCGCATCATCGCACGGCGGCGGAAAAACGGACGCCCGTCAGTAATGCCCAATCCGTCAGACCGCTAACCCCGCAGGCAGGCCCGCATGCCGATCCCCACGATCGCCAGTGAAATCAATGCGCTCGCCGGCATCAGGACGGCTGCCAGCAGCGGACTCATGAGCCCGGCCGCGGCGCAGCCCACCGCTGCGAGGTTGTAGGCGATGGCAAAGGCGAGGATCCACCGCTGCGTGCGCGCGCGAATGCGGTCCACCTCGAAAAGCCGCCGGATGCCGCCGATGCCGCAGCCCAGATAATAGAAATCAGCCTTCGACTCAAGTACGCCGCGGTGCACGACCGGCGTGCCGCGACAGTGCGCGCTCTCGAACGCGAGGCTGTCGTTGGCACCGTCGCCCAGCATGAGCGTGTCGCGTCGATCCATGCGCCGCACCCAGGCAGCCTTGCCTTCGGGGGAGACTTCACCGGCGCCGTTCTCCAACGGCAGGCCGAGTTCGCGGGTCAGGGCATCGACCTTCGAGCGGTGATCGCCGCTGAGAATGTAAACCTCCCGACCCCCGGCACGCAGCGCGGCAACCTCAACCCTCGCATCCGCCCGCACCGCATCTAAGAAACGAAATTGCGCCAGCACGACGCCATCGCGGCAAAACTCCGTTTCCGCCGCGGGAGCACCCGCTTCAGGGTTTGTAACGCAATACGTTACATCCTTCTCGAGATGGCCACGCCATCCGGGGCGACCGAGGGTCCAGAAATCCGTGCCCACGCGCAGGCTGACGCCAGAGCCGATGTCTTCGCGCAGTTCGCCGGCCAAAGGAGAGGAAGACTCGCCATTCACCAGCAACTCCTCATGCAAACACTGGCTGACCGGNNAGCGTGCCCGTCTTGTCGAAGATGATCTTCCGCACGCGTTCGAGCCGCGCCCACAGGTCGTTCTCGCGCACGAACACCCCCCAGCGTCGCACTGCCGCCACCGCCATTTCGTCGGCGAGGGGCAGCGCGAGGCCAAGCGCGCAGGGGCATGAAACCACTAGCACAGCCAAGGCCACCGCGAGGGCGCGCGGCCCATCGCCGCTCGCGACGGCCCAGCCGATGCCCGCCGCCAGCGCAAGGCCAATGATGCCGACCAGATAGCCCTGGATGATGCGCTCGAAAAGCCGATGCCGGTAACCCGGCCGGACCGTGGTCTGCAACAGTTTCGCGAGCAGGGAATCGGTCCAGGTCTGCAGCGCCTCCAGCCGCACCTCGTCGCGGGTGACGTTGACCGCCCCCGCCGGCACGCGCTGGCCCGCGCGGAACAGCCGCGGCTCGGATTCACCGTTGATCCATGCCGTCGTGAAGATGCTGTCGCCGCCGGTCAGCCGGCCCTCGACCGGCGCCATGTGCCCCATCGGCAGGCCGAAAACCTGCCCGACCTGCAGCGCGGCCAGCGCGACCTCGCCAGCCGCCGAAGTTCCCACCGCGCCATAGACCCGCACCTTTTGCGAACCCGGCTGGTGGCTGAGCAACCGCCGGCGATTGCGCTCGACCGCCGCGATCTGCGCCCAGCGGCCCACCAGCATCAACAGGATGAACGAACCGACGAAGTCGAAGTACACGAACCGCGCGTCCTGCGCGAGCCAGCCGTAGACGGATCCGGCGTAGGCACCGAGGATGCCCAGCGCAATCGGCAGGTCGATGTGGAGCACGCGTTCGCGGACGGCCCGCACCGCCCGGCCAAGAAAATAGCTGCCGCCCGCGAGGAAACTCAGCGTGCCGAACAGCATCGCGAGAGTGCCGAACAGCCGCGCATAGGGGAACGAGGCCTGCATGCCGAAGTAGGCCGGCAGCGTGAACAGCAGGATGTTCATCGCGAAGGCAGTGCAAAGGCCGATGCGCTTGGCGAGATCGCGGCTCTCGGGCGGCGCGGTGGACTCGGCGCCCGGCGGCCCAACAAAGTAATTGAAGGATTGGAGCGTCCGGGCGAAGCGGGCGGCGTCGAACTGGCTGGACTGCCATTTCAACCGGATGCGACCGAGTTGGGCGTTGATTTCGATCCGGAGCGCGCCCGGCTCGCGCTCAAAGAGCTTTTCAATGAGCCAGACGCAGCCGACGCACGAGATGCCCTGCAGATCCAGGACCATCTCCGGCGGTCGTCGGCGACGCGGCGTCATCGTCGCGCCGGGTGGCCCCACCGCCATCTCCGCTTCCCGCTGCAACGCCTCCAGCCAGCCATAGTCGCGCGGCTGGAAGAGCGCGCTGCCCGCGGGCGCGATGACCTTGTCCTTTAGCCGGTAGTACCGGTCGAAGCCGGCTCCGCTGACCAGCCGGAAGATGTAGGCGCAGCCCGCGCAGCAGAATCCCGACGTGCGCGCGGCCTCGGTCAGCAACGGCGAGCCGCAATGGCGGCAGTTGGGCGTTCCCTGGCGCCGCGCCTCCCGCGTCGCGGCCGCCGCCGCCCCGGCCTCAGCGATCCCGCTCATCTCAATGGCAGACGAAGTTCTCGAAGCCGGGACCGGGCAACCCCAGCGTCGCGCGCAGGCGCCACGCAATGAGAACAGCCGCGACCAGGGCCACGCCCGTTTGCGTCCGCGCAATCCACACCGGCGAAAACTTGAGACGGATCCAGTAGAAATTGGTCTGCAGCAGCCAGAGCAGCGGCACCGTGCCGAGGCCGAAGGCCAGCATGAACTCCACCCCGCGCAGCGCCGATCCGGCCATCATCGCGAGTGCGGCCAGCAGATAAAGCGGCCCGCAGGGCAGCAGCGGCGTGGCCAGTCCAAGCGCCGCGGCGGCGGAGAGCGGCGAACGGGCCCGGCCCCAGCCGTGCACCCGCAGGTAGATATTCCCCAGGAACGGCACGCGCGGCAGATGCCGGTCCCAGCGGAACGCGATGACCAGGAAGAACCCGACCAGCAGCCACGGCAGATACCGCGCCACTCCGCTGCCCAGCCAGGCCAGCGGCGCCCGGCCCAGCGCCCCAAACAGCGCGCCGAGCGCAGAGTACCCGGCGAGACGCGTCACGTGATAGACCGTGCTGACGACCTGGGCGTCGGCATTCTGCCCGCCGGCCGCGCTGCGCACCGGCATGATCGCGCAGGCCAGCGGGCCGCACATGCCCAGACAGTGCAGGCTCGTGATCAACCCCGCGACAAAGGCGGCCGCGGGGCTGTTGATGCTCATGAGTTCGGCATGCATGGCTTGCAAATTTGCGCGGCGCCAGTTCGGTCTGCAAATCACGCGACGGGGGCGCCGCGTCCCCATCGCTTTTCCTAATGTCTAACTGCGTTTGTCACCATCGGCACCGTCCCCACGGGATGACGGTGGGCAATAAAAAAGAAGGCGGTCCACGCCGCAATCATTACCGCAGAGGCGCCGGCCACGAGCCAGAGCAGCCGGTTCCCGCCCCGGTCCGGATGCCTATTTCCGGTTGGGGCCTTCATGCGCCTCCTCGTCCTCCCGCAACAGCCCCGGATCGGGGCCGAGGAATTCGGCATCACGCGTCAATTCGAACGTCCCGGCCTCGTCGCGCACGACCACGGTGAAATGGAACGCCCCGGCATAGCGGGACCGGGGGACGACCACCACAAGCGGCCGCACCTCCTCACCCATGCCGGCGAGCGCGACCGGGGCATCGAGGCCGGCCGCAACCACGCCCGCGGGCACATCGCGTAGCTGCACGAGCAGCTGCTGCGGAGTGTCCTGCTTGTTGACCAGGCGCACGAAGAACTGGTTGCGGACGGTCGCGCCATCGAAAAAGTACGCCGATCCGACCATTCGGGTCAGGCCGACGGCGGCCGGTCTCACGGTCGACACCGCCCAGGCCGCCGCGGAGCCACCGATCAGCAACAGCACGGCGTAGGCAATCGTGCGCGGCCGCACCCAGCGGGTGGGCCGGCCGCCGAGGCCGTTGAGCGAATCATAGCGGATGAGCCCGGCGGGACGCTTGAGCCGCGCCATGATCTCATCGCAGGCGTCGATGCAGGCGGTGCAGCCGATGCATTCGATCTGTAATCCCTGCCGGATGTCGATGCCCGTCGGGCAGACGGCGACGCAGCGGTGGCAGTCCACGCAATCCCCCACGGTGGCATCACGCGACCCGGCCCGAGTCACCTCCCGGCGATATTTTCCGCGCGGCTCCCCGCGCCGTGTGTCGTAGCCGATGACGAGCGAATCGTCGTCGATCAGCACCGACTGCAGGCGGCCGTAAGGGCACAGGACGATACAGAGTTGCTCCCGGAACCACGCGAAATTGAAATACAGGATGCCGGCAAAAACGAAAACAAAGAGAAAGGCCCCCCCGTGTTCGCCCGGCGCCGCGCGCATCATGCTCCAAAGGGCGGGGACCGACACAAAATAAGCCAGGAACAGATGGGTGATGACCAGCGAGAGCACCGCAAACCCCGCGTGCTTGGCCCCGCGCCTGACTACCTTGGCCGCGGTCCAGCGGGCGGCATCGAGCTTTCGGCGGGCCATGGCATCGCCTTCGATCCAACGCTCCAGTCGCCGGTAAACCTGTTCAAGGAACACCGTCTGCGGGCAGGCCCAGCCGCACCAGACCCGGCCGAGGAGCGCGGTCAGAAAAAAGAGCAGGAAGCCAGTCCCGCTGAGCACGAAGAACAGCAGCCACATGTCCTGCGCGGCGGCGGTCCAGCCGAAGAAATGGAACCGGCGCGACGCGGCATCCAGGAACACCGCCGGAAAACCGCCGATCTTGATCCACGGCAGCGACAGATAAAAAACGATGAGCCCCCAGCCCGTGACCCGCCGCAGGAGCGTAAAGCGGCCGGCGCTGTCGGCGGGATGCAAGAAGAAGCGGGAGCCGTCGGACCGGATGGTCGTGACGGAATCAAGCGACGGCGCGGGGCTCGCGGACGGACGGACGGATGCCGAGGACATGGGAGGCGGGCCGTCCTGAGGCCTATTTCACTCCGGGAGCGGGCGACGCCACGATCTCCACCGGTTCACCGGGTTCGTGGTGACTGAGCACGTAGGCCACCACCTCGGTGATGCGCCGGGTCCCCAGCACGGGACCCCAGGCCGGCATGCCGCGCAGGGTACCTTTGGAGACGACGCCGACCAGCTCGACGGGCCGCCCGCCATAAATCCACTTGGTGCCGATCAGGCTCGCCCCGACGGCGGCCGGGCTTTCCGCCTTGCCGCGCAGGCTCGCCAGGTGGCAGATGACACAGGTTGTGGTAAAGGTTGCTTTGCCGGCATCCACGGACACCGGATTGCGACTCATCTTCCACAGCACCTCGTCGTTCAGGCTCCCAACCGACGCCAGCTTGGCGTCTTCGATTCGCTGCATCTCGCGGTTGATGGTGGTGCGGTCGTCGGGACCGACGCCGGTAGTGAAATAATAGAACCAATAGACGACGGAAAAGATGATCGTCAGATAAAGGGTCCAGAGCCACCAATTGGGCAGTCGTTTGTCGTATTCACGGATGCCGTCGTAGGCATGCGGGCGGAATGCGTCCTCGGGCGGCGCGAGGTGGGCGGGGTCACTCATGGCGGGCGGAAGTGGGTGAATCGTCCTCCAGCGGCATCCGGGCAAGGCGCTCGAGATGCCTGCGCTTCATCCGCAGGGCCCGCCAGATCACAAGTCCGAAGAACCCGGCGGCGGCGGCAAACGCGACGACGGGGAATACGAGCTGCCAGTCTTCGTAGAGGATGCGCTGAAACATCGGAAGTGAAAGTGAGAGTGAAGGGAGGCGAGGGTCGCCGCGCGGCTACGGAGCGCGTGCGGCGGTTGTCGGCACCCGCACGGATCTTCCCAGCTTCTGCAGGTAGGCGATCAGGGCGACGATCTCCTTCTCGGGCGCGCTTAGGCGTTGCTGCGTCCGCAGATCGCGCGCGATCTCCTTCGCCTGCCCGCTGGCGGCCGCGGCGATCTCGCCGGCAGACCATGACGGGTACGGCACGCCCAGCGTGCGAAGAACATCGATCTTCCCCTTCAGCGCGCCGACATCGGTGTCATGGGCAAACAGCCACGGATAGCGGGGCATGATCGAGCCCAACGAAGTCGAGCGTGGATCCAGCAGGTGATCGTAGTGCCACGCGTGGGGATACCGGCCGCCCTCGCGCGCCAGGTCGGGGCCAGTGCGCTTCGAGCCCCATTGAAAGGGATGGTCGTAGATCGACTCACCGAGGCGGGAGTAGTCGCCGTAGCGCAGCACGTCGGGCACAAGGGTGCGGATCATCTGCGAGTGGCAGAGATAGCAGCCTTCCCGCACGTAAAGGTCGCGCCCGGCGAGCTCCAGGGGCGTCCAGGGCACCTCGAGGCGGTCTTCGACGTTGGCGGCCTTGTTCACGGTCACGGTGGGAATGATCTGGATCAGGCCGCCGATGGCCACGGCGAGGAAGGTCAGCACCGTGAACGGCGCCAAGTTGACGAGCAGCCGGTCGTACCAATCGCCCCAGTGCCGCGCGCGGGCCTGGTAGTGCGCAATCGCGAGGACCACGCAGGCGCTGGTGGCGAACAGGCCGGCCAGGTTGAGCAGGCCGCCGCCGAAAAGCCACGCGCAGGCGGAGAGCAGGCCGAGCGCGCTGAACACGACCGGCGCACTAGCGAGCGTGCCGCGCACGCCCAGGGCGGCCGCCGGATCCGGTGCCTCAACATAGACCTCGATGGTGCCGTTGACCGGCGCCGCGCCCGCAATGGTGCGCCCGAGGTTGTAGGCCAGCAGCAGGAAGCCCGTGAGGTAGAGCCCCCCGCCAATGACGCGCATGAGCATCATCGGCTTGATGGTGTTCAGGGTGTCAAGGAAGTTCGGATACGTCAGGACCGTGCCGCCCTCGGACGTCGCGTTGAGCATCACGCCCTGGGTGATGCCGCTTGTCCACATCGCGGAGACGTAGAGCAGGATGCCGACCAGCCCGAGCCAGAAGTGCAGGTTGGCCAGCGCCGGCGAGTGGAGCGGCCGGTTCCAGAGGCGCGGCGCCAGCCAGTAGAACATGCCCGCCGCCATGAAGCCGTTCCACCCCAGGGTGCCGCCGTGCACGTGGCCGATGATCCAGTCGGTGTAGTGCCCGAGGGCGTTGACCGATTTGATCGCGAGCAACGGTCCCTCAAAGGTCGCCATGCCATAGAAGGTGACGCCTGCGGCGAAGAATTTGAGCACCGGATCGGTGCGGAGCCGGCCCCAGGCGCCGCGCAGCGTGAGCAGGCCGTTAAGCATGCCGCCCCAGGACGGCGCCCAGAGCATGAGCGAGAAGGTCATGCCCAGCGCCTGCAGCCACCCGGGCAGCGCGGTATTGAGGAGGTGGTGCGGCCCAGCCCAGATATAGACGAAGACCAGCGACCAGAAATGAATCACCGAGAGCCGGTAGCTGTAGACCGGCCGCTCGGCCGCCTTCGGCAGGAAGTA
>PMBT01000109.1:0-11570 GCA_003153035.1 Opitutia bacterium | reverse complement strand
GACGATGTAGAGCATCGCCACCGTGACGATGGTCGCGATGTAGAACCAGATCGCCACATAGAGGCTGGGCTCATTGCGGCGCGCGAGGGTCCAGAAGAAATTCACCGCGAAAACGACCCAGATGACGACGACCGCGACGTTGATGGGCCAGATCAGCTCCGCGTACTCCTTGCCGCGGGTCAGGCCGAGCGGAAGCGTGACGGCCGCCGCCATGATGATCGCCTGCCAGCCCCAAAAATGGAGCGACGAGAGGAAATCACTCGCCAGCCGCGCCTTCACCAGGCGCTGGGTGGAATAGTAGATTCCGGCGAACATCATGTTGCCCACGAACGCGAAGATGGCCGCGTTCGTGTGCAGCGGGCGCAGCCGGCCGAAGGTGAGCCACGGCAGGTTGAAATTCAGCCGCCAGAAGCTCAGCTGCGAGGCGATGAGCACTCCGACCAGCATGCCGACGACGCCCCACAGGATTGCGGCCAGCATGAACTGGCGCACAACCCGGTCGTTGTACTCGATGGTGGTCCTGCGGTCGCTCATGGGCTGGAAAGGCGATCGGTGCCGGCCGGGAGCAGCGGCCGGGAACGCGCGCGGCGGCCTCAACCGGCCAGGGGCCCGTCGGAGCCGTCCGGCTGGCGACGGTCCGCGAAGGTCACGGTCCGCGGCGTCTCGTCGGCCAGCGGCAGCAACGATTCACGCTCGGAACTGCTGAAGGGATGCCGGGCCTGTTCGCGGATGAAGAAGAGGACGAACGTGAAGACGAGGCAAAGGCTGATGGTGAGGGTAAGCGGGATGACGGACATCGGGTGATTGGGTTGCGCGCCAGGATTGTAGCGCAGCCTCCTGCCAGCCGCTCCGCATTTCTTGCACAAGATGGCTCAGAATTTGGCACGGAACGGGCTCACCCCGAAGCCTTCCCGAAAAACCGCCCGGCTACGCCAGGCTGTGCAGATCTTGCGTCGGCCGGTCCCTGGCGCTCAGACCCGCGGCGCCGACCGGCCACCACCACCATGGCCGGAAGCCATGCGATTCCCGCCGGTCGCGCGCAAACGGTCCGGCCACAAGGGCCGACCCTGCAATCATTGAACGGTGGGGAGCGTTTCCCTCCGTGATCACCGTCCGACTGCATGGACCCGGATGAGAGCCCCCGCGACCCCAGCCCGCGCCACGGTTCAGGCCGCCACGGTCCGGTGAACGCGGTCCCGGTAGGTGGAGGGCGCCTCGCCGGCAACCTTGCGAAAGACCCGGTTGAACTGAGAGAGCGACTGAAAGCCCGCGGCAAACGCCGCCTCGCTGACCCGCTTGTGCGGATCGAGGAGCAGGTTCTTGACCTTCTCGACGCGGATGCGTGCGAGGTAATCCGTAAACGTGAGCCCCGTCGCCTGCTTGAACATCTTGCAAAAATAAAAGGCGCTCATGTTCACCGCCCGCGCCACCTCGCTGAGCGAGAGATCCTCGTCCTGATGTTCGCCGATGAAGACCCGGGCCCGCGCGATCTGGGGCGACTCGGACTTCTCCTCCTGCACCATGAGCTGGTTGCTGAGCGATGCGAGGTGCTGCGCGAAAATCGCGAGCAGCCGGAGGATGGAGTCGTATTGAAGCCGAGTGAGCACGCGGGTCTGAAAATACGCCTCCTCCACCTGCTTGAGATCGACCTCCGCACCCCAGTTGATCAGCTGCCGGGCGACCGTGGAGAACTCCCGGCGGGTTGGCCGGTGCAGCAGGATCTGGCCGGTCTGAAGGAAGGCGATCAGGTCCTGACCGACGCGGATTGGTACGGCGGAATCGCACAGCCCCGCAAAGCATTTGAGCGTCTTCGGTTCCAGATTGCCCGCCTCCTCGACCTTGCGCTGCAGCTGCAAGCAGGCCGCACAGCTCTGGTTGGTGGTGGCCATCAGCGCGCAAAACGGGTTCGCGAATTGGCTGCCTTGATTCGCAAGATCGAAGGCCTCGACCGGCCGCAGGCTCAGCGGCAGCCCGGTGGTCTCCTGAAACGCTTTCTCATAATCGCGGTAAACCTCCGATCGCCTCAGCTGATCCACAATCGTGCGACTGCGGCGGGAGGGAGTTTCACCTGGGTCGGTCATGAGACCGCACACTGAACGACACGCAGCGGCGCCGCGCAACGCGGAATGCGATATTCGTGCTCGAATCTGCGCAGTCTTCCGACAAAATCCGCACAGAATTCGCCAAGGCGTGCGCAGACGGTTGTACGCCAGCGCGTTAACGTGCCTTAGATTTGGTTAATCAGCTGCGGTCGATGGCTAATAAAAATCAGGGCGCCGAGCCCCGGCGCCAACGGGTGGTCAGAAAACGCAGGTCCCCTCACCAGTCTGCGCATCGTGCCCGCGCGCGCCACGCGGTGAAGCCTCCCCCGCCGGCACCGGTGGCCCCCTTCAATCCGTTTCTGGCCTTTCCTCCGGCTCCGCCACCCCAGGAGGACCCGCGCGCGCTCGAGCCACGCGAGGTCATGTTCGGCGGACAGCCCCACGTGCTGCGGCCGCTTGGACCCGCGGACGAAGCCCGGCTGATCTCCTTTTTCAATTCGCACACCGGGGAAACCATCCGCCAGCGGTATGGCTACCAGATCTCGGAGATGACCCCGGAGCGCGCGCGCCGGCTGGTCGGCGTGGACCAGTTGCGCGACGTGGCCCTGGGAGTGTTTGAGCGTGCGCCAGACGGCGAGCAAGTGCTCCACGCCGTGGGACGCTATCTGCTCGACGCCACAGGCAAGTCGGCCGAGGCAGCCTTTGTCGTGCGGGAAAACAAGCGGGGGCTGGGCATCTGCACCGCCCTGCTGCGGGCGCTGCTGCAGGTCGCCCGCACGCGCGGGATGAGTTTTCTCGGCGCGCAGGTGCAGGCGGACAACGCGCCCATGCTCGGGATCTTCCGACGCCATGGCGGCCGGGTGAAGCCGATCCCCGGGGCCGACGCGATGGAGGTGTTCGTGCCGACAGCGCCCCCCTGAGGGCGGCGAGAAACGATTGGACAAAACCGGAGGCGTGAGTCTGTTTCGCATTCATGGACCAGCCTGACCGAAAACCCCTCCGAGGCCTCACGCTTGCGCTCGATGCCGGCCTGACCCTCGTGGTGTTTGCGTTCTTCACCTGGATTCTCCGCTCGCACGTGCCGTCGAACGATCCGTTCTACATCTGGATGTGGGCGGCTGTCACCGCGTCGTGCCTGGCGGCGCTGTTCTGGCTCGCCCTGCAGATGTTCCGTGCCGTGCTGGGAGCGCAACTCGCGGCAAAACGGGCGCACCCGACCGTTGCCGGTGAGCATCGCGAATAGTTGATGAGGAGGTCGGTACTGTAGGGGCGCAGGCTCGCTGCGTCCCACTCGCGATGGGCGCAGCAAGCCTGCGCCCCTACATTCAACTGCGGCCGTCCACTTCTTAACTCGGGTGAATCATTTTCCCGCGGTGGCTTGAGATGTCGGCGACGGTAGTCCGCCAAACGCGCCAAAGCGCAGCGCCAGCGTCGGCAGCACGAGGAGGTTGAGCGTCACCGAGGTGGCCAGGCCGCCGAGGATCACCTGCGCCATCGGTCCCTCGATCTCCCGGCCGGCCTCCCCGCTGCCCAGCGCCAGGGGCAAGAGGCCCAGCGAGGTGACCAGGGCGGTCATCAGGATGGGCACGAGCCGCTCCGAAGCGCCGCGGATGGCGGTCTCCAGATTCCAAGACAACCCTTCCTCCCGCACGAGGTGATCGTAATGGGACAGCAGCATGATCGCATTGCGGGTGGTGACGCCGAATAGCGTGACGAACCCGACGAGCGATCCCATGGTCAACGCTCCCTCGCCCGAGCTGCTCAACAGCATAACCAAGTAAACCGCGAGCACGCCGCCCACCAGGGCAAAAGGCAGGTTCACCAAAATGAGCAGCAGATTCCGCCAGTGGCCCAGCACCACCGAGAGGAGCATCAGAATGCCGGCGCCGGCGATGGCGGCATGGAGCAGCAGTTCCCGCGTGGCGGCGCGCTGCGCCTCGGCCGCGCCGGCGAATTCCACATAAACGCCCGCCGGCAGGCTCACTTTTTCCGCCAGGACCTGCCGCGCCTCGGCCACAAACGACTGCACATCGCGGCCGGCGGTATTGCAGGTGACGGTCTGCCGCCGCCGCGCGCCATCGTGCAGGATCGAGAATCGTCCGCTCGTGTGGTAGACATCGGCCAGCGTGCGCAGCGGCACGCGCAGGCCTGCGGCGTTGCTGAGCAGCAGCGCGCCGACGTTCTCCGGATCGCGCCGGCTCGCCGCATCCAGCATCACCGCCACGTCGGCCACCTGGTTTTCGCGATAGATCTGCGCCACGACGGCGCCCTGGTAGGCGGTCTGGACGGCCTCGAGGACCTCGAGCGGACGGAAACCCAGTTCCGCCAGCCGCTCGGGCCGCAATCGCACGGCCACGCGCGGCGCGCCGGCCGGGGACTTGACCTGCACGTCCGTGTGCCCCGGCACCGTGTTGAGCACGGCCGCCGCCTCGCGCGCCTTCTCATCGAGGACATCGAGATCTTCCCCATAGAGGTTCACGACAACGGAGGCGGTCTCGCCGCTGATACTCTCCCCGATGCGATCGCCGAGAAAAGTCATCACTTCAAACTGAATTCCCGGGACCTTCTCGAGGACCGCGCGAATTTCACCCGCGACCTTCTCCTCCTCCTCGCCCGGCAACGGCTTCAGCTCGACGTGAAACTCGCTGCGGTGCGGGCCCCACGGATCCTCGCCCTGCTCAGCCCGGCCAATCTGCTGCTCCACTGTGGCGAGGTGCGGGTTCTTGAGCAGCTCGGTGGAAATCTGCCGGCCGATCCGGAGCATCTCCGGCAGGGAGGTGCCCGGCGCGGTCGACACTCCGAGCACGAAATGGCCTTCGCGGAAGTCCGGCAGGAACGCTCCCCCGAGGAAGGGCAGCCGCGAGAGCGCCAGCACGCAGCACACGACCACCGTGCCGATCACGGTCCAGGGATGGCGTGCCACCCAGCGAAGGGTCCGCCCGTAGATACTCCGCAGAATGACCTGCAGCCACGGGGGTTCGGTCTCGCGGGCGCCCCGGCTGAAAAAGGTCAATGTCAGCGCCGGCGTCACCGTGAGGGCCACCACTAGCGACGCGAGGATTGCCAGGATATAACTCTTGGCGAGAGGCGCGAAGAAGCTGCCCTGCAGGCCGGTCAGCGTCAGCACCGGCAGAAACACTAGCGCCACGATGAAAGTCGCATAGACAATCGCCTTCCGCACTTCCAGCGACGCATCAAGGATCACGGCTGCAACCGGCCGGGGCGGGCGGCACGCGCGGTTGAGGCGCAGCCGGCGCACGATGTTCTCCACGTCGATGATCGCGTCGTCCACCACCGAGCCGATGGCAATGGCCAGTCCGCCGAGCGTGATCGTGTTGAGCGTCACCCCCAGCCGATCGAGCACGATGATGGCGGTCAACAGCGACAGCGGAATCGCCGCCAGCGATATGAGCGCCGTGCGGAAATCGCCCAAGAAGAGAAACAGCACGACCGCCACCAACCCCGCGCCGAGCAGCAGCGAATGCCGGATGTTGCCGAGCGCGGCTTCGATGAACGACGCTGGACGGTGAAGCCGCGGGTAAAGCGTGATGCCCTCGCGGTCCAGCAGCGGCTTCACGTCGGCCAGCGCGGCCTCGAGCGCCATGGTGACTTCCTTGGTGTTCGTCCCGTACTGGTTTCCCATGGTCATGAGCACGCCGGGCTCGCCCATGATCAGGGCGTCGCCGAACTTCGGCTCGGCGCCCTCGACGACCGTGGCGAGGTCGCGCAATCGCACCGGGGCACCGCCCGCGCCCGTGGCGACCACGATTCCGCCCAGTGCCTCCGCGGTAAGCGACTGGCCCTCGCTCTGCAGCACGATGCGCTGGTTGGCGGTCTCGATGAACCCGGCGCCGCGCACGCCGCTGGCCAGCTGAGCCGCGGACAATACCTCGGAAAGCGTCAGGTTGCGAGCCACGAGCAGATCCGGGTGCACCTGGATCTGCAGCTGGCGCACTTCGCCGCCAAAAACGCTGCATTTGGCGACGCCCGGTACGGCCAGCAGCCGCGGTTTGAGGGTCCAGTCTGCAAACGTCCGCAGCTGCATCGGTGAGAGCTTTTCGCTGCGCAGGCCGATCTTGAGCAGATCCATCGTCGCCGAGGTCAGCGGAGAAATCTTGGGCGTCTTCACGCCCGCTGGCAGCTGACCCGCCGCTTCGGAAAGCTTCTCCGCCAGTAACTGCCGGGCACCGAAAATATCCGTCCCCTCCTTGAACATGATGGTGATGACGGAGAGCCCCTGCGCGGACTCCGACCGCAGGGATTCTTGGTTCCCAAGGCCATTGACAGAAGACTCGATCGGCCGGGTGACGAGCTGTTCGACCTGTTCCGGAGCGAGCCCAGGCGCTTCTGTCTGGATGGTCGCCTGCGGCGGCACAAAATCAGGAAAGACATCGATCTGGGCCCGGCTGGCGACAAAGATGCCATAGGCCAGCACGAGGCCGGCGAGGGCGATGACGATGCCCCGGAAACGCAGGGCGAACTGGACGATGGACTGCAGCATCTCGGAAGTGCGAAGGTGGTTGGGAGTGGTGATGGCGGCCCGGGTTCAGTCCGGCCCGCCGCCGCCTGCTGCTTGGAGCTCGTTCGAAAGCAGCTGCTGCGCCCCGACGATCAGGACGCGCTCCTTTTCCGCAAGACCCTCGGTGACCACGAACCCGTCGGCCAAGGCCAGGCCGAGTTGAATCCTCCGGCGATGGAAGGTGTCTTTTTCGCCCAGCACATAGACCCAGGAGCTGCCTTCATGGTAGATCACGGCACTGCGCGGAATCGTGACTGTCTTTTGCGCCGGCCCGCTGTGCACGAGGTAGGCAACGAGCGTCGTGCCGGCTGGGAGGGGCTGTTCCCGCAGCAACGCGAAATAGGCCGCGCCCTGCACCTGCGGATCCGCGCTTGGCGCCGGTCCGAGAATCTCGGCGGTTTGCGGCGTCGGCCCGCCTCCGAGCGGGCTGACGCGCACCGTCGAGGGCGGCGGCAACACCGTTTCACCGGACAACAAATCGAGCCGCGCCAGCGCGGCCCTCTGACCGACGAGCGCCTCCACGAGTGCCGGCAGATCGGGCCGGGCCGCCACCGCCGGGCCCCAGCCGGCCAGCAGCTTCGCGCGAGCAGACACTGCCTGGATCCGATCGCGCTGCTCCGCGGCCCGGACCGTCTCGACGGCCTGCCGGGAAACGTTGTCGCCGTCCGCCTGCAGCGTCTGCGCCCGCGCCAACGCCTTCTCCGAGGCAGCGAGCGTCGACTCGGCAGAATCAATCTCCGCCAGCGCGGCCGCGAGCGGCATCGGATCGAGAACCCGTCCGTAGGCTTTGGTCTCCGGCTGGAGTTCGACCACCTTCGGCGTGGCCAGCACGAACCCGGCCCTGACCTGTTGATCAGGGAGAAGCTGCAGCGCGCTCCCGGTGGCTTCGGCGGCCGCTGGTTCGGCGGTGATCGGAGTGGGGCCCGCGGCCCGCCGCAGAAGCAACGCCGCGACTGCGGCGCCGAGGGCAAGGCCGGCCAGCAGGCCGAGCAGAATCTTTTTCATGGTAGGTGGGATTGGTCGCCGTCGCGCGGAGCCCCGACGATGGCCGCAAGGTTGGTCCACGGCACCTGCAGGGCGTCCTGCAACTGACCCGCAGCCAGGACGGCGCCCTCCTCGGACTCAAGGAGGGCCGATTCGCCGGCGACCAGTTCGATTTTCGCGTTTTGCAGTTCCAAGCGGTCGGCGTCACCGGCGTCGAGCCGGATCTGGAGGCGCGCGGCCTGCTTTTGCAGCTCCTCCCGGACGCGCAGGAGGTGGGCGCGCTGCCCGACGGCGGCAGCGTGCGCCGCCGCGGCGCCGTCGATTTCAGCGATCACGTGCGCCTGCGTCGCGGTGAACCGGGCGGCGGCTTCGCGCCGGCGCGCCTCGGCCTCGGCGATCGGCCCCGCGTTGCGATTGAACAACGGCAGCTCCAGCGAAAGCGCCACGCTCCATTTGTTCTCCCCCAGATCATATTGATAGCCCGGGCCGACATGAAAATCCGGATACTGCCGGGCTACTTCGAGCTGCAGGGCAGTCTGCGTCGCCTCGTAACGGGCCAGGGCGGCGAGCACGTCGCTACGCGACCGCAGGGATTCACGCCGCGCGTCGGCAAGCTCCTCAACGGTGACAGCCGGCCGGGGTCGGGCCAACGGATCGTCGAAGACCACCCTGTCGAGCGCGGCCAGCGGCAATCCAAGAACCTCCGCCAGGCGGCCGCGCGCCAGCGGTTCCTGGCGCTGGGCATCCGCCGCGGACGCCTCGGACTTTGCCAGCGCGAGTCGGGCCGCGGAGACTTCCAAGGACGAAACGGCTCCGGCCGCGAGGCGCCGTTCGAGTATTGACAGGAGTTCCTGCTGCAATCCGGTCTGCTGGCGCAACACGTCATGCCGCCGACCGGCGACCACGACCTCGATCAACGCCCGGCGGAGTTCGCTCCGCACCTGCCACGCGGACGCCAGCACCTCCAGCCGGGCCGCCTCGGCCGTGAGCTGCTCGATCACGACGCGATGATCCCGCTTGCGCGATGTCTCGAAGAGAAAGTCGAAGTCGATGGAGGGAAACCAGGGCGAGGTGCCGCCGGATACGCTGGTGTCGTATCCGGGGGTAACAGTGAGCGTGGGATTGGGCCGCGCCCCGGCGGTTTTGATCGCGCTGCGCGCAACATCCCATTGTGACCGCGCCACCTCGAGGGACGGCTGATAATAGAAGGCCACCAGCGTGAGCATCTCGAAATCCCACTTGGGCAGCGGCCAGGGGACCGGCTCGCGCCCGAGATTTTGCGTTAGGAAGCGGTGCAAGCCCTCGTCCTGCAGCGACCGGGCGGTCAGGGCTGCCCCCGCGCTGTCGGGCGAAATCGGCTGGGACTGATAATGAGTGCAGCCGGCGAGGATCCCGAGACCGGCTGCCAGAACCGCGGCGTGTGCGGCGGCGGGGATTAATCCCGACAAACCACCCGTCTTAATTCCGCGGTTGAGAGACATTAGGGAAGAGGCTGGGCGGTTGGTAAGAATGCACCGTTGGAAGGACGACAGTGGCTTCGCGATGGTTGGGTGGCAACCATCCCGTGCAGCGAATACCAGGACACAGGATGCGTTTGAATGCCAAAGACGTTATTCACCCGAGAACCGTCCGCCACCGACAGCGGGCTCGGGTGACAGGAACTGCCTTCCCCGATCGGCAGACTACGAGCACAGCGCAAGGCGGAATGGTGTGCTGATGAAAACTCTGGCAGCTGCAGTGTCTCGCGGCTGCCAGTGGCTTGTTCAATCCACGCCGTACACCAGGATTTTGAAACTTCCCGGAACCATCTTGGGGCGCTGGCGGGGCGCACCCGCCGCCGGTTCGGGCTGGGCCTCGAATCTTGCCGAGGCAAGGTAGATTCTGTGGGTCTTCGGGTCGAGCGTCATGGTGCGCGCCCGGGGCTCCGTCGTCAGGGTCTGCACCACGGTCAGTTTGTCCGGCGCCTCTTGCTTGGCGATCGTGACGGTGCCGCTGCCGCAGGAGCTGAACGCGAGTTGGGTGCCCGGATCGAAGGCGTTGGCATCAACGCCTTCCCCGATTGGCACCGAGGCAACGACCTTTCCCGTCGTGCTGTCCATCATGACCATCAGCTTGTTCCCGCAGCCAAGGAAAAGGCGGTGATGCGCCAAATCGATCGCCATGCCCGACGCCTCCTCGCCCGGGGCGATCGGCCAGGTGGCGACAACCTGGTGCGTTTTGGTGTCGATGACGGCGACCTCATTCTTGTCCTCGATATTGTTGTAAACGCGCCCGGCCTGCGGGTCGGCGGCGGCGAATTCCGGTTTGCCGGACAGCGGAATGGTCGCGACGACCTTTCCTGAACCGGCTTCGAAAACGGTCGCCGAATGGCCGCGGCCGTTGAACATGTAGACTTCCTGCTGTCCGGGCTCAAAGAGCATCCCGTCCGGGTTCTGGCCGGTGTCCACCTGGGAGAGGGTCTTGAGGGTCTGCAGGTCGACGATGCTTGCTTTATTCTCCCGGCCATTGCTGGTGAAACCGCGCTTAAGCTCGGAAGCGACGGCCAGACCGTGCACTCCGGGCGTGTCGGCGATCTCGCCAACGACCGCATCCTTGTCGATGTCAAACACCACCACCTTCGTGCCATGGCTGACGTACAAACGGCGCCCAGCCGAATCAACGGAAAGATAATCCCAGCCGCCGTCGCCACCGACCGAGATTTCCCGCAACAGGTGATAAGTACCGTCCGCGCGGACCGTTGTGAGGAGCCCAAGACTCGGAAGAGCGAGGGCGAGCGCACCGAGAAACCAGTGATTTCTTGTTTTCATTCGAATGAGGATGTCTGTGAGCGTTGGAGGCCGAATCATAAAGAAAGCCCGAAGCTCCCCTGTTTCAACAGAAACCGTCGCTCATGGAATCGTCTGCGATGGAGCGAAGCACCTGCCGTTTTATGCTGTTCTCAAACGATTTATGCAAACGGCGCCGGTGCGATGTGCTCATTCAGACTGTAGGAGCGAGCTTGCTCGCGATTCCGAGGGGAAAATCGCCTGCATGCAGGCTCCTACACCGATCACCTGACAGCAATGTTGTCTACGAGTGAGAGCGGGGTTCCTTGCATGGATACGCCAAAGCCGGGCCTTCGAGCAGCTTGCATCGTCACCCCTCAAATTGTTCCTCCCTGATTCGACCCGGCCAGATTCCAACTGATTAATTACCCGAATCTAGCGGAATGGTGGCGCGAATACCGCCTCTCCACGATTGACAGGCCTCCAGTGCGGTATTCCGATGCGTGCTTCGTGCGTGCACCGACCGTGCTTCCTTCGCCGCACACAACTTACTCAAAAAAACATGCCCGCAAAAGCAAAAGCCAAGAAACCCGCAACCGCGGCCAAGAAAACCGCGGCCGGCAAGGCCCCCAAATACGTCTACCTCTTCGGCAAGAAGACGGATGGCGACGGCTCGATGAAGCCGCTCCTCGGCGGCAAGGGAGCCAATCTCGCCGAAATGACGCGCATCGGCCTGCCGGTGCCCCCNNTACGCCAACAAGCGCACCTACCCGGCTGCGCTCGACGCCCAGATCAAAGCGGGCGTCGCCTCCATCGAAGTGCAGACCGGCATGAGGTTTGGCGATCTCGTCAACCCGCTGCTCGTCTCCGTCCGCTNNACACCATTCTCAACCTCGGCCTCAATGACGAGACCGTCGAGGCCCTCTGCAAGAAGACGGCCAACCCGCGCTTCGCCTGGGATTGCTACCGCCGCTTTGTCCAGATGTATGGCGACGTGGTTCAGGGGGTGCAGAAACGCCCCGACGAGGATCACGAGCCGTTCGAGACCGTCATCGGCGGCCTCAAGAAGGAACGCTATGGCAACGCCGAGCTCGAGGACCCCAAGCTGTCCACTGACGACCTCAAGGAACTCGTCGCCCGGTTCAAGGCGCTCATCAAGGAGCGCACCGGCCAGGCTTTTCCGGCCAGCCCGTGGGACCAACTCCAGGGCGCGATCGGCGCCGTATTTGGATCATGGATGAACGACCGCGCCATCGTCTA
>PMBT01000088.1:2138-31780 GCA_003153035.1 Opitutia bacterium | reverse complement strand
GCTAATCACCACCGGCTACCCGATTGTGCCATCTTTCCGGAAGTGTCAGTCCGCGAATGGGCTCATTGCAAGGTCCAGAGGAGTCGCCTGATACGGCATTTTTAGGTTCTGTAATTGACGCAAACCGCGGCGGACGTAAAATCGCTGCAGAACGCGGTCAAGTATTCGCCAGCGATGGCCGCCCGGCGCGGTTCGTCGGGCAATTCGCGGACGCAACCGAGCTTTTCCAGTCGGTCATAGGACTGCGCGATCTTGCCCTGCGCCGCTTCTTTCACCGCGGCACGATACTGTTTGATGAATCGTTTCTCTTCCGACGAGCGGGCGAATTGAGGATCCTGCCTGCGAATCGTGCGCAGCACGGCCACACGCGGGAAGGAGTGCTTCTCGATGGCCCGCAGCGCATCGGATGCGGCGACCGCGCCATGCTGCCGGGTGTCGCCCGAGAGTATCAGACGGCCGCGCTTCGGCTGAAGAAGCCGAATCAGCTCCCGGAGGTCTTTGCCACCGACTTGACCGGCCTCGTCCAAGATCACGACCGCATAGGGCGGAAACTGACGAGTGGCGAGGACGTGGGCCAGCGTCTGTGCGGGCAGCCCGTCATCTTGCAGGTCCTGTGCCTGCTGCCGCTGGGGAGTAAGTACGATCACCGGACAACCGGTAGCCGCGTTGCCGCGCGCGATTTCCTTCAGAGTGTGACTTTTCCCCGTGCCCGCATCGCCACGGAACAGCGTAATGAAATCGTGACTAGCCATAATTCGGCGCGCCGCCTGCGCCTGCTCCGCCGAAAGACTGGGGTCCGGTTCATATTCGCGATCAAAGGCAAAGAAGCAATTGCGACAGTCCCGCGCGGTATTCACGATTTCCACCTCGCAACGGAGTAACTCGAGAGATGCGAGCTTGTGCGCGTCGTCCTTATATCGAACGCAGCCGCGATCTGCGATCGCCTGGCGCAGATTGGCAAGGTCGAAGTCTTGCCCGCGACCGCGCGCCAGCGCCGCTGCCATCAGTTCATAGTCGTTCACCACCGACCGGCGCTCGAAAAGATGCTCGTCGGCCCAGCTCAACACGGCGCGCACGTCGGCCATTTGCGCCTGATGCTGGGAACCCTGGCACAGGTTTTCCAGCGCGTGCCGCTCTTCGGGGCCAAGTTGCTTCCGCCAATATGACCGCAATTCATCGGCGGTGGAGTTCTTCATTTTTCTCCGCCGGTGCTTGTGAGCGATCCTCGTGCGCAGTTCACCCAGGTCCCCGTGGTATCCCTCCGCCGCCAGCCGTTGCGCCTCAGCCGCGATTTGCTCGTGACGTTTGGAAAAGCGGGCGGTGACGCTGGCGGGGACGTTCTTGATCTCGAAATCCCGCGCATTGTTCTCGATTTCGTAGCCGAGCGCACGAAGCCCTTTGCTCAGTTCGTGATAATACAGGTTCTCCGCGAATTTCTGAGCCCGATACATGCCCTCCGTCTGGAGGGCCTTCCAGCGACCCTCGACCGGGTCAAAAGTCGCGTTAAAGACGACGCAATGCGTGTGCAAATGCGGGTCCAGTTCGCGACTGGTGTCATGACGGAAGCACGCGGCCACGACATTGCCGGTGACCCGTGAACCCTGCTGCCCGGACTTGCGGACGCGAGTTGCCGCGAGTCCTTCCAGCTCTGTCATCGCCTGCCGCACGGCGCGATGGTGCAACTCGAGAACCCGCTCGTCTCCAATGAGCGCCACAATTGAAACACTTTTCGGCGGACTGATTGTGAAGTCGTGGAAGATCCGCCGGTTCGCCGTGAGCTTCCCCTGTTCGCTGCGCACGGTATTGAGCCGCTGAGTCAGCCGGCTACCGGTCTGTGGATTCCTGCCTTCGCACAATGCCAAAAAGTCTTTCTCCGATACGACGCCCTTCAGTCCGAGTCTTTCCGCCGCGATGCCATCCACTCACCTGCGATCGTCTGTCCCTGGGAATAGTAGTCTCCCACGCACAGATGCTCGCGGAAATACTTCCACGCATTCTGCAAGTTTAGCTGCGGTTTTGGTCTTAACATGACACCTCTCTATAGATGGGCCGTTGTCGCCGGAAAATTCACGTACGACGGCTCGTTGCGTTGGCTCCACAGTGAAAACCTCATCCAGACACGGGGCACCTGCCGAAGCGCGCGCGTTCTTCTACCCAAAATGCAGTAGTCACGTAAGTGGTCAGCGACCGCGCTCCCCGGAGCGAAACGCTTCTGCGTTTCTTTTTTCTGGCAGACGCATTACCCCTTGCCGAAAACGGCAACGAAGCCGCCTCGCGGATACGACATCCATAAAACACGGTGAACGACCCGCCAGGCTGCCTTTAATGTCACTTACGAAAGTCCGCCGCCCCGGAACGAGCCCCTGAAGCCGCGAGCTGACTGCATTTTCTCGCGAAATCACGGGCACGCGTCTCCACTCCCGGAATGCCTGGTGCTCCGGCCCCGCTTGGCTCTGTTCTCCGCCTGTTGCGCATCTGCTCCGCACCGCACCTACGGTCCGCGAAGAACGAATGACAGGAGATGCCGTGAGGAGACCATGCGCGCCGCCAGAATGCCGAGGGTGTCACTGCCGCCCCGCCTTCGATTGTGCTTGGTGCCGTCAAGGTATTGCTCGGCGTCGCCTGCGCTTTACCTTGACCGCACAAGATTCCTGGCCGCTATCGGGGCGCGCAGGGAATTGGCCGTTCCTTGGGGTTCATGGTGTGCGCGAAAATCGGATCGGCGGTCCGGGTACCGAACGCTGATCCTTTTTCTGAACACCGAGGTGCAGTAGTATGGCGCCAATAAGCGCAGGCACCGCAGACGCCGTGAAAGTCGCGGCCTCGCCAAAACTCGGTAGAGGAGCTACCGCGAAGTCAGTAGCTGCGCGCGATTGTCGAGCGTCGCTCGACAAGCGAACAGTAGGGACGAAAGGAACAACCATGAATGTAATGCCACTCAGTCCCACAACCGCAGAAACCGCGCCACCGCGTGCCGAATTCTTCCGTCTGCCCCCGCCGGGCAAGCGTGACCCACACTTCGGGCTTTCGCGCGGCTGGTATTACAAGGCCGCCGGCTCCGGCGAAATCAAAATGGGAGCTCTGCGGCAGCGCGGGGCGCTGCGCGGCGTGCGACTGGTCGCTTACGATTCAGTTTGTGACTACATTCGCCGAGCGGCCGAAACGGCCGACGCCGGCGCGAGTGTTTGCCAATAACGTCCGAGCTTGTTTCTTGACATGCACGACATTTGCACGACACTGGATGGCATGAAGACAAAGTGGCTTGCCTCCCGCGAATTCTCCGCCCACCCGGGCCGCGCCTTGGCCACGGTCGGTCGCTCCGGACGCGTCCTGGTCACGGCCAACGGCAAGCCGAAAGCGATCATGATTCCGACCTCGGAAGCGACGTTCTCGCGCGACCTGGAGATGCTCGACCGGGTGGCGTTGACGCAGGCCGTTGAAGCGATTCGATCCGATTCCGTTGTCAACGGCACTGACGCTCTCACGATGGATGAGATCAGCGCAGAGGTAGCCGCCGTGCGGACGGCTCGGCGTCGCCGCAAATGAGACTGTGGGTCATTGACACGAACGTTGTCGTGTCCGGCCTGCTGAACCCGCACGGGCCATCTGCGCGCGTGTTGGACGCCATCCTCGATGGCCGCGTGAAGCTGGTTTACGACGCTCGCATTTTGGCGGAATACAGGGACGTGTTGCGGCGGCCACGCCTGAAGCTGGCACCGGACAAAATCACGGCCTTTCTGAATGGATTGCAGAGCCAAATGACCGTGACGCCCAGACCGCTTGCTGCTGCCGGTCCCGACGTTGTTTTTGTCGAAGCTGCACTTGCCACGAAATACAGAACTATCGTGACCGGGAACCTCGCGGACTATCCGCCGGAGATCTTGCACGGCGTGCGGGTGCTGACACCCGCCCAGGCCGCGACGGAATTGGCGCAACCTCAATCCTTGAAGTCATGAGGATACATCCTAAGATTTCAGCGGATATGGAGCGCCAAGGTAGAACTTTTGGTAGAACTTTGGCATGTTTTAGGCCTCCGAATTTCCTAACTCATTTGGTTGCATAAGTCCCCGTAGCTCAACAGGATAGAGCAGCGGTTTCCTAAACCGCAAATCCCGGTTCAAGTCCGGGCGGGGATACCAGCCGCTGGAAGTTAGGAAGTAACAAGTGGCCAAGTTCGGTGCGTTACACTGGCGCATCGTTTTGCGGGCCCAATTGAAGCGAGGGTGTCACCGAACGACCCTCATCGGGAAGCCGATGGGCGCCCAGCCATTGGGATCGTAAGTGTCACTCAATAGGCGGCTTAAAAACAGAATGTCAATAGATCTGCGGACTGATATTGACATTTAAAACACGTGTTATACGTATATTTACACACATGCCGGATGGCCTTAACAGCGAACGATTGGTTGAAGCCCTGACTCTTCTGGGCGAGCGGCTGCGCTTGGTCGGAGCGGCGCCCCAGGAACTGGTCGTTTGCGGAGGATCCTCGCTGATCGCGGCCGGCTTCGTCTCCCGAGTCACCCGCGACATCGACGTTCTTGCGCTTCGCGTCCGCGGCGAGGAGATCATCAGCGCACGTCCGTTGCCCGTGCCTCTGCTCGAAGCCGCTACACGCGTGGCCGCTGACCTGGGATTACCCGAGGGCTGGCTGAACAATGGTCCGGCCGATCTTTTCGAGATGGGATTGCCGGAGGGATTTGCGAGCCGGCTAAAGCAACGCGAATTCGGGTCGCACCTGACGATGTGGTTCGCGGGCCGGCTCGACCAGATCCATTTCAAGCTCTACGCGGCGGCCGACCAGGGGCCGGGCCGTCATGTCGACGATCTCATCGCTCTCAACCCATCCGGCGAAGAGTTGGCTGCGGCCGCGCGATGGGCGTTCACCCACGATGTCTCTCCCGGCTTCCGAAGCCTGACGCGGGAACTCCTGACCCAGCTTGGCCATGACGATGTCGCCCGCCAAATCTAACGCGGAACTGCGGCAGTCGCTGCTGGGACTGCTCTGGCAGCAATGGGCCGCTCTCGGAATCGCCGGATCCACTCCAGCCGAAGGCGACTGGTGCGTGGACCTGGAAGCCCTGCTGCTTGTCACGACGACGCAAGCCCGCGCCGATCCGCGGCTGTTTGACGAGGTGCTGGATTGGCTGTGGGGAAACGGGCAATGGGTAAACGTCCAGCGGCTGCGGAACATCCACCGTCGGATCGCCCTGGGTGATTCGCGCGTCTTGTCGGCGATCGCCGACTGGCTCAGCCAACGTTCCACGCTGAACAAATGGAAGCCGCTGGCCGTCGCCGACGGGACGAATGCCGAAAATCCCGAGCCGTTGTTCCGGCTGAAGGATGGCCGACCTCAGCCGATTTTTGGCGAAGTCGACCCGATCTTTGAGCGGCACGGCTTCACCCGGGGACCCATCAAGCGGCGCAAGCTAAGCCAGCAGCCGAATCCCCGGTCAGCCGCGGCGTTGTCGTGGAAACTGCGCGCCCTGTTCGGCGTCCAAGCCCGGTGTGACATCTTGCTTTGCCTCCTGACTCGCGGGGCTGGTTACCCCGCCGACCTGACGCGGGCGACATTCTATTTCCCGCGCACGGTCGAGGAGGCCCTCAAAGAGCTCGCGGCATCCGGTCTCATTCACACCGGGCATACCGGCCGAAAAGCGCGCTACTGGCTCAAGCCGGAGGATTGGCAGTTTCTCCGGACGTGGTCGAGACCGGCGGACTTTCCGCGATGGGTCGATTGGCCGCGGCTGTTTTCCGCGCAGGAGAGATTTCTCGGGGTGCTCGGTAATGCGGAGCTGAGCCCGCTGCTGCTGTCCTCGGAGTTGCGCCGGACATTCGACGAGCTGCAGCCGATGCTTGCCGACGGCGGCCTGGACTCCGCATTCACCGCCAGCCGCAGCCACACCGGTGTCGACTTTACCGACGCGCTGATCGTCGACCTGCAACGGTTGGCCGCGAGCGTCTAGTCCCGCAGAGGCCGATTTGGGTGCCCAAAAGAATCCAGAAGAATGCATCGCGGTGCAGTTCGGTGTATCGGTCTGCTAGTGACGGAATCCGTTGCTTGTGAATTGTAAGGATTCCTAGACCGCAAATCCCGGTTCAAGTCCGGGCGGGGATACCAGCCGCTAGCTTAAGACCGAGAGGTTTCCTGGCGCGGCGGCGCCGCATCTGGATCCTGAGCTGAATCCTCATCACGCAGCGGTCGCCCGTTCGATCTAGCTCAGGGCAGGCGAAGGAGGCCAGGGCAAAACTGGGAATCGAGCCCTCCAGGCCTTTGCGGACTTTGCGTCCATGGCGTGAGGCGCGATGATTTCGTTCCGGACTTTGCCGGCGCGTGCATCTGCGTGCCGTGCGCATTTCCGGGAAACCCTGAAGGGATGCGCTGCCCACCGGTGTTTTCCCCTGCAACCACCTCTTACCATGAAAACATCCCCTATGCTCATCATCGGTATCGGAGTGCTGCTCACCGGCAGCGTCCTCGCCCAGAACCAACCAACCTCATCCAACTGGCAGTCGATGAGAATCCTGAACACGGCCGACCCGGTCTATCCCCCCCACCTCCTGCAGATCGGGGCAGTGGAGGGCGAAGCACGGGTGGTCATCAACACGGATGCCGATGGCAAGCTCGCAGACTGGCTGGTGATTAGTTACACCCGCTCCGAGTTCGCCGAGGCCGCCGTCACGGCCCTCAAGCAGTGGAAATTCGAGCCCGGCCGTTTGCAGGGCGATCCGGTCGGCACCACCGTCGAACTCAAATTCTCCTTCGAAGCCAAAGGGGTCGTTGTCTCGACCTCGAGTCCCTCCGATGTGCTTGAGGCCCGGTTCATGCGCTTCAGGGGTGACCGCAATGTTTATCAACCCTGCAGTCCCCGGGAGCTGGACCGGGCGCCCGCGCCCCTGGTGACAATTGCGCCGCGCTATCCGGGCGAACTCGCGAAGCAGGGCGTGAAAGGGGCCGTGACGATCGAGTTCTTCATCGACGAAGCCGGCGCGGTCCGCCTGCCCGCTGGAGTGACCACGGAAAACAAGGTGCTGACGGCCTTGGCGCTTGACGCCGTGAAGCAATGGAAATTCACGCCGCCAACCACCCGGGGCAAAGGCGTGCTGGTCAAGGCGAGCCAGGTGTTCAACTTCAATGCGGCGGGGTAACGCCTGCCACCGGCTGACCGAGCCGGCTTCTCAAAGTCCTTTCCTAACCAACCGCGCGGCTCAGGCCGCGCGGTTTTCTTTTGGGTGCGCCCGGCAGGGCGCACCACCTTTTTGCCTCGTCCGGCGGGAGCAGAGATCGCGCAAGAGGGGGGAAATCTCCTTGCGCCAGCTGGCGGGACGCGATGATTTGACCCTAAAATGAAATTCAGCGATGGCGAATGGCTCATGCAGCCGGGCGTCTCGGCGTTTTATCCAGCCGAGGCGCATGATGTCACCGAGGAGAGCGGCACGCTTCTCATCCACGCGCCCACCCGCCCGATCAACCACCGGGGCGATACCTTGGGCGGCCCGCTGCTCACCATCCGGCTGAGTTCGCCGATGGCGGACGTGGTCCACGTTCGGATCGAGCATTTCTCCGGGACTGCCGAGCACAATCCGCGCATACCGCTGCAGGCGCAGGCCGCGCCGAAGATCCTGATCGAGAACGGCCCGACGGAGGCGGTGCTGCGTTCCGGCGCACTCGGCGTGCATGTCAAGAAAAGCGGCTGGGAAGTCGCCTTTGAATCCGACGGCCGGGTGCTGACCCGGTCCACGGGGCGCGGCATGGGCTTTATCCAATATGCCGGGCGGGGCACGTTTGTGCACGAGCGGCTTCACCTCGGCGTGGGCGAGAACGTCTACGGCCTCGGCGAGCGGTTCACGGCCTTCGTCAAGAACGGGCAGGTGGTGGAAAATGACAACCGCGACGGCGGAACCGGCAGCGAACAGGCCTACAAGTCTGTCCCGTTCTATCTCACCAATCGCGGCTATGGAGTGCTGGTGAATGAGACCGGCCCGGTCTCGTTCGAGGTCGCCGCGGAGCGCACCGCGCGGGTGCAGTTCTCGATTCCCGGCGAATCGCTCGAGTATTTCCTCATCGCCGGACCGACGCCCAAGGAAATACTGCGCAAGCTGACGCAGCTCACCGGCCGCCCGGCTTTGCCACCCGCCTGGTCGTTCGGCCTGTGGCTGAGCACGTCGTTCACGACTAGCTACGACGAGCAGACGTGCACGAGCTTCATCGAAGGCATGAAGTCGCGCGATTTGCCCCTCCGGGTTTTTCACTTCGACTGCTTCTGGATGCGGGAGTTCGACTGGTGCAATTTCGAGTGGGATCCCCGCACGTTCCCCGACCCGGCCGGGATGCTCGCGCGCCTGCACCAGCGCGGCCTGAAGATCTGCGTGTGGATCAACCCCTACATCGGCCAGCGCTCGCGGCTCTTTGAGGAGGGAAAACAGCACGGCTATTTCATCAAGAAGACGGACGGCGGAGTCTGGCAGACGGACCTATGGCAGCCCGGCATGGCCATCGTGGATTTCACGAACCCGGCGGCCTGCCGCTGGTTCGCCGGCCATCTCCAGCGGCTGCTAGCGATGGGGGTGGACTGTTTCAAGACGGATTTTGGCGAGCGCATCCCGGTGGAAGGGGTGGTCTTCCACGACGGCTCCGATCCGGTGGGCATGCACAACCATTATCCCGTCCTCTACAATGAATGTGTCTTCAAACTGCTGGAGAAGGTCCGGGGCAAGGGTGAGGCGACGCTGTTCGCCCGCTCGGCCTACGCCTCCAGCCAGCGGTTCCCGCTCCACTGGGGCGGCGATTGCTGGTCGACCCTGGAGTCGATGGCCGAATCGCTGCGCGGGGGTCTCTCGCTCAGCCTCTGTGGCTTCGGGTTCTGGAGCCACGACATTGGCGGCTTCGAGGGTCAGGGACCCGCGGCCGTCTACAAACGCTGGGTCGCCTTCGGCCTGCTTTCGTCGCATAGCCGGCTGCACGGTTCGTCCTCCTATCGGGTGCCGTGGAATTACGACGACGAAGCCTGCGACGTGCTGCGCTTCTTCACCAAGCTGAAGTGCAGCCTCATGCCCTATCTCTTCGGCCAGGCCCTCGTCGCGCATCAGGAAGGCGTGCCGATGATGCGGGCCATGCTGCTCGAGTTTCCCGGCGACCCCGCGAGCGACACGCTCGACCACCAGTACATGCTCGGCGACTCCCTGCTGGTCGCGCCGGTATTCACCAAGGATGGCACCGTCGATTACTATCTTCCGGACGGTCGCTGGACCCATCTGCTCACCGGTAAGGTCCAGACTGGCGGCGGCTGGCAGCGCGCCCGGCACGGGTTCCTCAGCCTGCCGCTTTTTGTCCGGCCCGGCACCATCCTCCCGGTCGGGGAAGTCGATGACCGCCCGGATTACGACTACACGAATGGCACGACCTTCCGGCTTTACGAACTGGTCGACGGTCAGTCCGTTTCGCGGGCCGTGCCGACGGTGCGCGGGGAGCCGGGCATTCGGCTCACCGCCCAACGGACCGGCCGGACGATCACGGCAACCCTCGACGGCCGTCCGGCCGGAAAGTCTTGGCGGCTTCAGCTGGCCGGGGTGAAGGCCGTAACGGCGGTCAAGGGCGGAGCCTCTGCGGCGCATCCGCTGGGCGTGGTGATCTCGCCAGCTCGCGGCACCCGGAAGCTTCGGGTGACGCTGCCGTCTGGCTGATCGTCCCGAGGCAGGATCGATAGACAACCCAGACCGTGGTGCCGGAAGACATCCGGTTTTGGTTTGCACTGGATTCGGCGGCCGAGTCCGGCTCAATCTGGACAGGGGGCAAAAGCCTGTGACGTCACCGACCGAACCAACGAAATTGTTCATCGCCGAATCCCACTGGAAGATCGTTCTGGCCGGAGCCGCCATCGTGCTGGCGGCACTGGCGGCATATCACAACAGCTTTTCGGGCCCGTTCGTATTCGACGACCCCTCGTCCATCATCGAGAACCTGACAATCCGGTCCCCCTGGTCAATCCCGGCCCTGCTGTCGCCTCCGGCCCAGGCGACGGTGGCCGGGCGCCCGCTGGTCAATCTCTCCCTCGCCTTGAATTATGCAGTGGGCGAGAACGACGTGTGGGGCTATCACGCGGTGAACCTACTCATCCACCTGCTGGCCGGGTTGGCCCTGTTTGGCGTGATCCGACGAACCCTTCGACTTCGCTCATGGCAGGCGCTGGTGGGGCGCGTAGGGGCGAAGGCTGGGCCCCTACAATCGGATGCCACCCTGCTCGCTCTCGCCGTGGCTCTGCTCTGGACCGTACACCCAATGCAGACCGAGTCGGTGAGCTACATCGTGCAACGGACCGAGTCGCTCATGGGCCTTTTTTATCTCCTGACGCTATATTGCTTCATCCGTAGCGTGGCCAACGCGGAATTCGGAATGGTTAACCACAAAGACACAAAGGCACAAAGCAGAGATGAGCTGAGCAAAAACTCCTTCGTGCCTCCGTGTCTTCGTGATTCAAGAACGTCTGCCGGCTGGTGGTTCGCCCTTTCCTTCATTTCCTGCCTGCTGGGAATGGCGAGCAAGGAGGTGATGGTTTCGGCGCCGGTGATGGTGCTGCTCTATGACCGCACCTTCCTCGCCGGAACATTTCAGGAGGCCTGGCGGCGGCGCCAGCGGCTGTATCTGGGACTGGCGGCCACCTGGCTTCTCTTGGGCTGTTTGGTGGCCAGCGTCGGCGGAAACCGGGGCGGCACATCGGGCATGGGCTCCGGCGCGACGCCCGGGGCCTACGCGCTGACCCAGTTTCCTGCGGTAGTGAATTACCTGTGGCTGTCCGTGTGGCCGCATCCGCTGGTGTTCGATTATGGCGCGGAATGGGTGAAGGATGCGGTTGACGTCGTTCCTGCGGCCCTGCTGGTGATTGGGTTGGTGGCTGGCACGTTGGTTGCACTAAAGCGCCGGCCCGTGATTGGTTTTCTCGGCGTCTGGTTTTTCGCGATTCTGGCACCGACCTCGCTTATTCCCGGTCCCCGGCAGACGATCGCGGAACATCGCATGTATCTGGCGCTGGCGGCCATCATCAGTCTCCTGGTGTTTGGGGTGTACGCCTGGGGCGGACGGCGCACGCTGGTCGCATGGTTTGCGTTGGCGTTGGGCCTCGGGTGGCTGACCGTGTCGCGCAACGAGGATTATCGCACCGAATTGTCCATCTGGGGCGACACGGCGGCGAAGCGCCCGCGCAATCCCTGGGTGCAAACCAATCTCGGCATGGCCTTGTACGATCAGGGGAAGGCGGCCGAGTCGATCCGGTACTTTGAGCGATCGCTGAAGCTCGGCACCGACGATGCCGGTCCGCACAATAACCTGGGCCTTGCCATGGCCAAACTGGGCCGGCTGCCCGAGGCCGTGGAGCAATATGAGACCGCTCTCCGGCTCCGGCCGACCTTCGCCGAGGCGCATAATAACCTGGGGCTCCTCCTGTCCGAAATGAACCGCCCGGCGGAGGCGCTGAGCCATCTCGAGACCGCGGTGCGGCTCAAACCGGGTCTGGCCACCGTTCACTTCAACTTGGGAAACACCCTGGCCCAGATAGGGCGGATGGAGGAGGCGATCGCGCGCTACGAGCAGGCGGTCCGGATGAACCCAAAGGATGCCGCGGCCTATACGAACATGGCCAACGTGCTCGTCCGAATCGGCCGGCCTTCCGAGGGGATCCAGCGGTACGAAATGGCAGCCCGGCTGGACCCCAACGACGCCCTGGCCCAGTACAATCTGGGGATGGTGCTGGCGCAAATCGGACGGACTTCCGACGCGATCGTCCACTTTCAAGAGGCCGTGCGGCTCCGGCCGGACGATACGGAGGCGCGCAATTATCTGAGGCAGTTGCAGGCGTTGCCGCCGGGAACCCGGGCGGGTCTTTAGCCCGGAGTTCTTTTGGCGATTGGCTCCGGCGGTGCGATGTCTCATTCGTCGTTCCGCCCTCGGCGTTTCAAACCATGATCGTCCTTTCCATCGTCCTGCCAGTCTTCCTTGTGATCGCGTTCGGGAGCCTGCTCACGCAAATGCGGTTCCTGTCGGCTGCGCTCGTCACGGAGCTCAATAGGCTCACTTATTTTGTGGGGCTGCCGGCATATCTGTTCACCAGCATCGCCGAGGTTTCCTTCGGCCGTGGTCGGGCGGCGACGATCTTCGCCGTGATGGCTGGCGCGACGGTGCTGGCCCTGGGGATCGGCTACCTGGTGGCGAAACTGCTGCGATTGTCGTCCGACTCCATCGGTTCGTTTCTTCATGCCGCCATCCGCGGGAATCTCGCCTACATCGGTCTGCCGGTGGTTACGCTCGCCCTGGCGGCGCATGCCGGCCCCGCGGCGGGGGAGCTGGGCACGGTCGCGCTCATTGCGATGGCCCCGCTCGTCGTGATCACCAACACGCTAGGCGTGTTATTGCTGCTCATCGGCCACGAGCGGGCGGGCGCCGCCATGTGGCGTTCGATCAGCTGGCAGCTGGCGACCAACCCGCTGCTGCTCGCCACGGGCGCCGGGGTGGCGTGCGCCGGCCTGGGTCTGCGCCTCCCGGGGTGGCTGCTGCAATCGGTGGCGATTCTCGGCCAGATGGCCCTGCCGCTGGCGCTGCTTTGCATCGGCGGCACGCTGGTCGTCATGCCGCTGCGGGGCAAACGCACCCCGGCGTTTACTGCCTCGGTATTGAAAGTCGCCCTCCTGCCCCTGCTGGGCTGGCCGCTCGGACGCTGGATCGGACTCTCGCTGGATGAACTGCGGATCACCTTGCTCTTTCTCGCCTGTCCCACTGCGGCGGCCTCGTTCACTCTCGCCGGAAAACTGGGAGGCGATGAGGCACTCGCGGCGAGTTGCGTCGTGGTTAGCACCGCGCTGTCGATCCTGTCGATCAGTGCGGTCCTGGCGCTGGTCTGAGCCGGTCCCGGGCAGTCGAGAGTCCAGCGGCGAGCGACGAGAGCCCGATCCGAGGCGGCGGCGCCCCGGGGCAGATAAGTAGCGCGGAATGATTGTGGGATTGGGACCACTCGACCCTCGATTTTCGTCTGTCGACCAAATGGATGCCGCTGGTCTGATGGAGCGCCGTCTCAAATCGGCCCGCCATAACGCCATTGACCCCACCAGCGACGTTTTCTTGTGTGGAGGCGACCCATGACATCGCCGACCCCGAAGCTGGATGACCTGCGCATCGAGCGCGGCCTGAAATCCGATTCGCCCTGGCGCATCCTGCCGGTAACGATCGCCATCGTTGTCCTGGTGCTGGCGGCCGCGACCATCTGGTGGCTGACGCGGCCCACGGCCATCGGGGTGCGCACGGCGATGGCGCGCGAGGTCATCAGCGCGGGAGGTGACCGCACCGTGTTGAATTCCTCCGGTTACGTCACGGCCCGCCGCGACGCCACCGTTTCGTCCAAGATCACCGGAAAGGTCACTGAGATTCTCATCGAAGAGGGCATGAGCGTGAAGGAAGGGCAGGTCCTCGCGCGGCTCGACGACACAAATGTCAGGGCGAGCCTGCTCCTGGCCCGGGCGCAGGAAGCATCCGCGCAAGCCAGCCTGGAAGAGACCCGGGTGCGCCTGCGCGAAGCGGAGCAGGAACTCAAGCGCCAGACCGACCTCGCCAGGGCTAAGGTCGCGACACCGGCCGACTATGACCACGCGGCGGCCGCGGCCCTAGCCTACAAGGCCCGGCTGGAACAGCAGCAAGCCGAGACCGCCGTGGCGGAACGCACGGTCGCCATCTGGCAGCAGCAACTGGAGGACACGATCATCCGCGCGCCCTTTGCCGGAATCGTCACCTCGAAGAACGCGCAGCCGGGTGAGATGATCTCCCCCATGTCTTCGGGCGGGTTTACGCGCACGGGCATCTGTACAATCGTCGACATGGAATCCCTGGAAATTGAAATCGACGTCAATGAGAGCTACATTAACCGCGTGGAATCCGGCCAGCCAGTTGAAGCAACGCTCGACGCTTATCCCGATTGGAAGATTCCCTGCAAGGTCATCGCCATCATCCCGACCGCCGATCGCCAGAAATCCACCGTGCGGGTGCGGGTGGGCTTCGACAAGCTCGACCTGCGCATCCTGCCGGAGATGGGCGTGAAGGTGGCCTTCCGCGAGACGGGCGGCGCGGCGACCGCGGCGCGGCGGACCGTGATGGTGCCAAAGGCCGCGGTCCAGCAGCAGGACGGCCGCGACGTGGTGATGGCTGTGCAGGCCGGACGCGCCGAACGGCGCGCGGTGACCGTGGGCGGGGTCGGCGCAAATGAAATCGAAATCAGCGCCGGCGTGACGGCCGGCGAACGGGTCGTGGTGGACGGGCCGAAGGATTTGCCGGACGGAGCAGCCGTGAAGGAGATCAAGCCATGAGCGAACAGACCAGCAACCAGAAGAACGGCACGTTGGTGGACGTGGATGGGGTGGAGAAAGTCTTCCACCGGGGCGCGGAGGAGATTCACGTGCTGAAGGACCTACATTTGAAGGTCTCGTCCGGGGAATTTCTCGCGTTGATGGGGCCGTCGGGTTCCGGCAAGAGCACGCTGTTGAACCTGATCGGTGGTCTGGACCGGCCGACGAAGGGGACGGTGTCCATCGCGGGGGAGCGCATCGATGAACTGTCGGACCACCGGCTCGCGGCCTGGCGCGCCCGGCACATCGGGTTCGTCTTCCAGCTGTACAATCTGCTGCCGGTGCTGACCGCGGAGCGCAACGTGGAGCTGCCCCTGCTGCTCACGCATTTATCCAAAGCCGAGCGAAGGAACCATGTGGAGACGGCGCTGGCCGTGGTCGGACTTTTGGAGCGCGCGAAACATTTTCCACGGCAGCTCTCCGGCGGCGAGCAGCAGCGGGTCGGTATTGCCCGCGGAATTGTCACGGACCCGACGCTGCTGTTGTGCGACGAACCGACGGGCGACCTCGACCGCAAGGCNNGGCAAGACGATCATCATGGTCACCCACGACCCGCACGCCTCGGCGCGCGCCTCCCGCACGGTGTATCTGAACAAGGGTCAGTTGAGCAACGAGCCGGTGAAATGAGCCGCTGGTCTCCATGAAGTTCTTCTATCTCACCTGGAGCAATCTGAAGCGGAAGAAGTTCCGCACGCTGCTGACGCTGCTGTCGATTGTCGTCGCCTTCGTGCTCTTCGGTTTTCTGTCGGCGATCAAGCAGGCGCTCTCCGGCGGGGTGACCATCGCCGGGGCCAACCGCCTGATCGTGCGGCACAAGGTGTCGATCATCCAGCTGCTGCCGATCAGCTACCAGGCGCGGATGGCGCGAATCCCCGGAGTTTCGCTCGTCACGCATCAGACCTGGTTCGGCGGCATCTACCAGGACCCCAAGAATTTCTTCATGCAGAACCCCGTCGTGCCGGAGGAATTTCTGGAGATGTATCCTGAGATGATCCTGCCGCCGGAGCAGAAGCAGGCGTGGCTGCAGACGCGGACGGGGGCAATTGTGGGGCGGAAGACCGCGGAGCGCTTCCACTGGAAGATCGGGGACAAGGTCCCCATCCAATCCTCCATCTGGGCCCAGACCGACGGCAGCCGGCTGTGGACCTTCGACATCGTGGGCATCTTTGATGGCCGGGAGAAGAACACGGATACGACGGCCCTCTTCCTCCGTTACGACTATTTTGATGAAGTGCGGCGCCCGGGGTTTGGCAAGGGCCTGATCGGCTGGTACTCCATCCGGATCAAGGATCCGGCGCAGGCGGCGGAGGTCGCGAAGGCGGTGGACGCCGAATTCGAGAACTCGTCGGCCGAGACCAAGTCGGAGCCGGAGGGCGCGTTCGTGCAGGCTTGGGTGAATCAGATTGGCGACATCGCGCTGATCACGGCCTCCATTCTCGGCGCGGTCTTTTTCACGATCCTGTTGGTAACCGGCAACACCATGTCCCAGGCGGTCCGGGAGCGAACCGGTGAAATGGGCGTGCTCAAAGCGATCGGGTTCACCAATGGGCAGGTGCTCGGGATGGTGCTCCTTGAGTCCTGCCTGCTGGCGGTGCTGGGCGGGGTGCTCGGGCTAGGACTGGCCTGGCTGATGACCTCCCGCGGTGATCCGACCGGCGGCCTTCTTCCGCTCTTCTTTTTCCCGACCCGCGATCTGCTGCTTGGCCTCGGGTTGAGCCTGGCGCTCGGGCTGGTCACCGGGTTCTTCCCGGCGTTGCAGGCAATGCGCCTGCGCGTGGCGGATGCTTTGAGGAGGATCTGACATGGCCGGCCCGATCAACTGGCTTTCGCAAATCGCCTCGGTGACGAAGTTCGGCCTGCTGGGTATTCCGCAGCGGCGGGGTTCGGTGGCCGCGGCGGTCATCGGCATCGCCGGCGTCGTCACCGTGCTGGTTGGCGTGCTGTCCATCGCGGCGGGCTTTCTCCGGACGATGGCGGCCTCGGGTTCACCGGATTCCGTGCTGGTTCTGCGCAGCGGGGCGGACAGCGAGATGGTCAGCGGGCTTTCGCGGGAGAGCACGCGGATCATTGCGGACGCACCCGGCGTGGCGCGTTCACCAGAGGGGGCGCTGGCCTCCGCGGAGCTGTTTGTCATCATCAATCTCCCTAAACGCTCGACCGGCACCGATGTGAATGTCCCGCTGCGCGGCGTGGAGCCCCCGGCGCTCAAAGTGCGCGACCGGCTGAAGATCGTGGACGGGCGCATGTTTGAACGGGGCAAGAATGAAGTCATCGTCGGGGTGGGCGCCGCCCGGGAGATCGCAGGCCTGGAAGTCGGACGCACCATGCAGGTCGGCCGTCATGGATGGCCAGTGGTGGGGATCTTCTCCGTCGGCGGCGGCAACGCCGAATCGGAAATCTGGACGGACGCGGCGATCTTGCAGGCGGCCTACAACCGGGGTGACAGTTTTCAATCCGTCTATGCCAAACTGAGCTCACCGGCCGCTTTCGACGCGTTCAAAGACGCCCTGACCACAGACCCGCGGCTAAACGTCAAGGTGGTGCGGCAGACCGACTATTATGCCGACCAGTCGACGACGGTGACGAAACTCATCACCACGCTGGGCTATCTCGTCGCGTTCCTGATGGCGGTCGGCGCCGTGTTCGGCGCGCTCAACACGATGTACAGCTCGGTGTCCGCGCGGACTCGCGAGATCGCGACCTTGCGCGCCCTCGGGTTTGGGAGCGGGGCGGTGGTGGTGTCAGTCATTCTGGAATCGGTCGCGCTAGCGCTGATTGGCGGCGCGGCGGGCGCGGGTCTGGCCTATGTCGTGTTCAACGGTTTTCACGCCGCGACGATGAACTGGCAGAGCTTCAGCCAGGTCACGTTCGCCTTCGCGGTCACCCCGCAGCTGCTGGTGCAGGGGGTGGTCTGGGCGACGCTGATCGGATTGATCGGCGGCCTCCTGCCGGCGATTCGCGCGGCGCGCCAGCCGATCGCGGCGGCCTTGCGGGAACTTTAGGCCGGAACGATACAACCCCGATCGCAAAACGCGGTTTGCGCCGGACGGGAAAAGGTTATCGGGTCTTGTAGCCGGGGTCACGACGAGTGCGCCAGCCTCGGCGGCCAACCCCAACCCGGCCTCAACGAGGCCGGCTACAACGCAAAAGCTGTTTTTTCGGAGCCCGCGGACGAAGTCCACCTGGCTCCTACCGGATTCGGGCCCACGCCCACCCACCCGCCGCGAGGGCCAGGACCCAGCAGGCCAGCACACCGACGGTATTGGTGGCGCCGAGGACCGGCACCGGGAGGGTGCTCCATGCGGCCAACCGATCCGTTACCGTGGCGATGAACGCGATCGGACTCGATCCGCCGAACACCGCCATGAGGCCAAACCCCAGCAGAGCCGCACCGAGCAGCAGGACGCTGCGCCGCCGTTCCGCCCGACGCCGCGAAAGCGGAAGGGCACCCATGATTCGAGCAGTGAACCCGGCATCATCGATGTAAGGCGGGGAAGATCCGCGAAGTCTCTGTTCAAGACGGCCATCGTCGTCCGGCGATGGCTCCGAGAGCACGGGCGGTTCAGAATGATTCATGGCAGAGGCGGTTGATCGGGTTCAGGCGGGTGCCCAGGCGCGGAGGGTGGTGCGAAGCTTGGCCTTCGCGCGGAGGACATGGGTTTTCACCGTGCCCAGGGGGCAGCCCAGCACCCCCGCTGCCTGCTCGTGCGTGAGACCCTCCGCATAACAGAGGTGGATCGCGGACTGTTCGTCGGCGGAAAGCCGGGCGAGCGCGGTCGCAAGGTCTTGCTGCAGGTCGACAGTCGCCGGGGCCGGCGGCACCGTGGTTGCATGGCCCGCCGCCGCGTTGTCAATCTCGATTTCGTCCGTCCACTCGACCGTCTCGCGCTGTTGGCGGCGGGAGCGGCGAAACCGGTTGTAAGCGATGCCAAACAACCAGGTGCCAAACGCCGATTTGCCGTGGAATCGCGCAAGGCTTCGGTAGGCCTCGACGAAGGTTTCCTGCGCCAGATCGTCGGCCAGAGCGTGCCGACCGCCCGTCAGCCGCCGCAGGAAGCCGCGCACCGCTGATTGGTGCTGGCGCACGAGCTCGCCAAAGGCGTACCGGTCGTCTTCGGCCAGCACACGGGCAATGAGCTCCGTGTCGCGATCGTTCACGCGTGGGTAATCAGGCTGGGGCACGGCTTCGTGGTTGCTCGGCAGTTCCGGGTCAGAGCCTAGCCACCACCCGGCCCGGTCCGGAGGGCGATCAGACCTTAGGCTGGTCGTTTGTCCCGCCGCGCTCAAGCGCCCAGTTGATCAGGAGGGCGATGCCCACGAGCCCGGGAATGAGCCCGAGCCATTTGACGCCGTCCGGGACGCCTTCCGATTGCATCGCGTCGAAGAACACGAACACGCCAATCCCCACGGCGATAGAGACAAGGCCCCCGCGCCGATCGTCGCGCGCCCGCCGGAGCGGTCTGCCCTCGAGCAATTCAGGCGGCAGCGGCTGACCCTTCTCGAGGGCGTGCCGGATGGTCTCGTGCCGGAGCTTCTCTTTCTGGGCCTTCTCAATCACCCCGAGGAGGATGACGCCAAAGGCGAACGCCATTCCGGCGATCGGGATGAGAAAAGGCCCGAGGCCGTAGGGGCCGATGAAGGCAAACGGCGGGCTGGAGAACGCCGGGCCGGCAATTGCGAAGTCAAGTGAAGTCATGGTGGTGAGAGCGGTCGACACCAGTGAGTGGCCGTCAGGGTGGCGTTTGGATTCAGAAATCCGCAGGGTTCGCCGCCGGCGGTCGAATTGCACCGTGATGCGTCGCCGTGGCCTCCAGTGCCTCCCGTAAGAAGTTCCGGAGGAATCGAAGGCGGGATGCCCGCGACTAATAATTCGGACGGCCAAACGTATAACATATGGACGAAGACGCTAAACCCCAACCACTCCCCACCATGACACCAACCACCATGTTCTCCGCAGCGGTTTCAGCGACCGGCATCCTCTCCAGCCTGCTCCTGTTCAACCGGCATTCGCCTACGGAGCGGGCGATACCGGTGGAGGTTGTCAGGATTGACGACATACCGCAGCTTCCCCCCGAGCCGCCCGAGGTCAAGAAGTCGGACGACCCGGCCCAGGACGAGGACGACGTCGTCAAGGTGCCCTATGCCCCGCCCTCCCTGATCGACGTGCCGCCCATATCCCGCGACCCCATGTTCACGGAGGACGTCACCCCGCCGCCCCCGCCGGGCATCCCCACGGTCCCGGGCCTCGTCACCATCCCGAGCGGGCCGCCCAACCTCCACCAGGAAATCGGGAAGATTTTCGACCCGTCGCAACTGGAGCGGGTGCCGGTTGCCAAGACCCAGATGGAGCCGAACTACCCGTATGAGATGAAGCGGGATGGCGTCGAGGGCGAGGTCACCGTCTGCTTCATCGTCGACGTCAACGGAGACGTGCTCGCGCCCTACGCCGCCGCATCCACCCGGCGTGAGTTCGAGGCCCCCGCCGTGCAGGCGGTGAGCAAATGGAAATTCAAGCCGGGCTGGAAGGGCGGACGGGCAGTTAACACCCGCATGTCGGTGCCCCTGGTGTTCCGGATCGAAAAGTAGAAATCGCATAGGCCGGCAAGCCGGCTCCTACCGCGACTGTCGAACCGCCTCCATGCCGCGCAGCAGAAGGCCGGGATTCTCCTCCGCGACCTCCGTTGCCTCCTGCAAAAAAGACTCAGGAGATTCGCGGGATCTTGCGCGGCCGATTGAGCGCCAACCTCAGCGATACTCTTCGCCGGTGACGGCGTTGATGATCTTCGAGTTCTCGACGTGGTAGTTGGGATCGGCGCGGAAGGCGAGTTTCACCCCGTAGTTCTGTTCCATGCGCACGAGGAGATCGGCGTCTTCGCTGCGCAGGCGCTCGAGGATGCTCGGGTGGACGAGGACGCGGAGGGCATACTCCTTGCCGTCGTTGCGCGCGTGCAGGCGGCGGACGATCGAGGAGAGCTTGCGCTGCAGTTCGACCGACATGGTNNGCGCTCTTCACGATGCCGCGGCCGTGGCAGTAGGGGCAGTTGGTGTAGAGGTTGGAGGAGAGCGACTCCTGCTGGCGCTGGCGCGTCATCTGGAGGATGCCGAGCAGCGAGATGGGCAGGATGTGGGTCTTGGCCTTGTCCTCCGACATCGCGCGCACCATCGAATCGTACACTTGGTTGCGGTGCCGGCGCTCCTTCATGTCGATGAAGTCGATGATGATCAGCCCGCCGATGTTGCGCAGGCGGATCTGGCGCGAGACTTCCTGCACCGCCTCCATGTTGACCTGGAGGATCGTGTTCTTCTCCTCGCCCGGCCGGGCCTTGTGCGAACCGGTGTTGACGTCGATCGCGATGAGCGCCTCGGTCTCGTCGACCACGATTTCGCCGCCGGAAGGCAGGGCGACCTTGCGCTGGAAGGTCTGCTCGATCTGGCGCTCAATGTTGAAGCGCTCGAAGATCGGGATGCTGTCCTTGTAGTGCCCGATCTTGGTGCGCGAGCGCTTGGAGATCTGGCCGACCAGCCCTTCCACGCGCTCGTAATCAGTCTGGCTGTCGATGAGCACGCGGTCGATGTCCTCCGTGAGGAAGTCACGCACGGTGCGTTCGACGATGTCGGGCTCAAGGTAGAGGCTGACCGGCGCCCGCTCGGTCTGCACCTTGCGCTGGATCTCCTCCCAGGTTTTCAGCAGGAGGTGGAGATCGCGGACGAAATAGCGCGCCTTCTTGCCCTCGCCGGCCGTGCGCACGATGACACCCATGCCCTCGGGGATAGTGAGTTCGTTGACGAGCTGCCGGAGGCGCAGGCGCTCCTTCGAGTCCTCGATCTTGCGCGAAATGCCGCACTGGTCGGAGTAGGGCATCAACACCAGATAACGGCCGGGTAGGGCGAGATTGGTCGTGGTACGGGGCCCCTTGGTGCCGATCGGGCCCTTGGTAACCTGAATGACGATTTCGGTGCCGGGCGGATAGAGGCCGGGGATGTCCTTGACGGTGGGCTCCGCGACACGGGGGCCTTCCGTCTTCTTCCGGTTGACGCGCACGACCTCGACCGACGAGTCGGCGGCGGCCGGGAGCATGTCCCAGTAGTGGAGAAAGGCATTCTTGTTGAAGCCGATGTCGACGAACGCGGCCTTCAGCCCGGGGTCGAGATTCTTGATCCTCCCTTTGAAAATGCCGCCAACCATGCGGTTGTCGGATTCACGCTCGATCTCGAATTTCTCCAGGATGCCGTCGACCAGCAGGGCGACGCGCTTCTCGAGCGGCTCGGAATTGATGATCAGCTCGCGGAAGTCCGCCTTCTCTTTCTGGAAGAGATTGAGGATTTTCTGAAGGATTGGGCGGTGCTTGGAGCGCTCTTGGGCTTCATTGCGCAGCGCACCGGGATTAACCGGCTCGCGCGGCTGGTCCGCAGGCGCGCTGGCCAGTTCCTGGTCGTAACGGCTCGAGTCGTCCTGGGGAGGGACGTCTGACGGGGTTGGATTGCTCATGGCGGGCGTTGTCGTCTTGGGTTGAGACGGCGCGCCTTTGGGCGGATGGCGGTCCGCAGGAAATTCCGGCAAAGCGGTCGATATCGGGTGAGGAGGCAGACATGGTGTCAGAACTCCTTCCGGAACCGATAGACGCTTTGGACCAGTCCTTGCAGTACACAGCAACTGAGCACAAAGGAGCCACCGTAACTGATGAAGGGGAGCGGAATACCGGTGATCGGCACCAGTCCGATGGTCATGGCGATGTTGACGAATACGTGGACCGCGAACAGCGCCGTCACGCCGAGGGCGAGAAGGGTGCCGAAGCGGTCGCGGGCGAGACCCGCAATGCGTATGCCGTTCCACAAAACCACGCCGAACAGGCCGAGCACCGAAATGCTCCCCAGGAAACCTTTCTCCTCGGCAAGAACCGAGAAAATGAAATCTGTATGCGCCTCGGGCAGGTAACGAAGCTTGGCCTGCGTGCCTTGCGTCCAGCCCTTGCCGGTCAATCCCCCTGATCCCACCGAGATGAGCGACTGGTTCAGGTTCCAGCTGATGCCCATCGGATCAATGCGGTCGGGGGCGATGAACGCCAGGATGCGGTTGCGCTGATAATCGTGCAGTGGCAGCAGGCCATGCGCCTCGTAGGCGCCCTTGTCGGTCGAGGGCGAGAGGTGATTCACCTCCAGAAAGTGGAGGTAGCGGTAAGCGTCTACGGCCACGAGCCCCATCAGCAGCGCAAAGGCTCCCAAGGCAGCTGCGAAGAAGCGCTGGGAGAGGTTGGAGGCATACAGCAGGGCGAAGGCCATGGGCGGGATGACAAGGGCCGAACCGAGATCCGGTTGCAGCAGAATCAACAGGATAGGCAACCCTGCCGCAAGTGCTAATATCCCGAGGGTCTGCAGCGATTCACGAATGGAGCTGAGTTTCGATCGTGACAGAACGGCCGCGGTGATGATCAGCGCGCCAAACTTCGCGGCCTCAGAGGGTTGGAACGAAAAAGGGCCGAAATCGATCCAGCGGCGCGCTCCGAGGCGCGTCACACCGAGCGGCGTCCACGGCAGCAGGAGTGACAACAGGCAGATGACGTATACCCAATGCGCATATTTGAGCCAGAATTTGTAGTCGACGAGCGCAACGGCGCCATAAAGCACGGCTCCGGCCAGCAGCCAGACGACTTGCTGGAGCCATTGGCCGCGGTCGGTGGCCAGCTGCGCGCTGTAGATGAAAAACAGTCCGGTGGTTCCCAGCGCTGCAATCGCCAGCGGACTGATCCAGTCGTAGCGCTCGCGCGTGGTGGTCTTGAAGATCCTCAGGAAATCGAGGGGATGGCTCAGTTTCACGCCGAGGATACTCTCGAAGATCGCCGGGCGGTTGTCGATCCTGCTTCGCCGGAGGCCGCAAGGACGGGAGTTTTCCGGCTCCGATTTCTGGGCGAGACGCCCTTGCCGCGTGGCAGGTTCTCCCCTGGGCTCCGCAGGCCGGGCGAAGGAGGCCGACTCGTTCTGCGGTCTGCCGGGAACAGGGTTGATCTTTTCGCCTTGGGACCTAGTTTGGCAGGCCTTGAAATCAGGAAGCGCAGCTGACCTCGTCTTGACGATTCTCCAAGACGGACCGTTTTCCCTGGCGCTCATGGTGGGGATCGTTGCCGGCACGGGTCTGGGCTTCCTGATCATCTGGATGCTCACCCGCCAGAGCCGCCAGATGGCGAGGCAGCATGCCACCCAATTGCTTGACGTGGCCCGGCGGGAGGGCGCGGTTGGAGCGCAGGAGTTGAAGACCAAGGCTGAGGAGGAGATCCAGGCGAAGCGCGCCGAGATGAACCGGGAGTTCGACCGGAGGGAAATCGAGGTGGAGGTCAAACTGCGGGAGATTCGCTCGCACGAGGAATCGCTGGCACTCCTCGATTTTCAGCTGGAGCAGAGGCAGGAGCGCCTCGCGCGCGAGAACGCCGCCGTCCGGCAGGCGCGCGATGCGGTGCGCGGTCTTTCCAAAGGGGTGCGCGAACGCCTCGAAGGCCTGGCGCAAATGGACGCCGGCGAGATCAAGGAGGCGTTGCGCGAGGAGGTGTTGCGCGAGTGCCAGGACGAGTTGCGGGCGCTCCGGCGCGAAATGCTGGAGAAATCCGAGCAGGAACTGCAGCACGAGGCCCACCGGATTCTCGTGACCACCATGCAGCGGCTGGCGAGCCGGCCCAACAACGACATCACCGCCACCATCGTCCAGCTGCCCGGCGAGGAGATGAAGGGTCGCATCATCGGCCGGGAGGGCCGGAACATCAAGGCGTTCGAAGCCGCGACCGGGGTCACGCTGCTCATCGACGAATCGCCGCAGATGGTGCTGATCTCCTCGTTTGATCCGGTGCGGCGCGAGATCGCCAAGCAGGCACTGGAAGGCCTCATCAAGGACGGGCGCATCCACCCCGCGAGCATCGAGGAATTCGTCGCGCGCGCCAAGGAGGAGATCCGCCTCAATGCGATGCAGGCCGGCGAGGAAGCGGTGCAGCGGCTGCAGGTCAACGGCCTGCATCCGGAGGTCATCAGCCTGCTCGGCAATCTCAAGTTTCGCTTCTCCTATACCCAGAACGTCCTCGATCATTGCGTCGAGGTCGGCTTTCTTTGCTCGATGCTGGCCTCGGAAATCGGCCTGGATCCGCAGGTGGCCAAGCGGGCCGGCCTGCTGCACGACATTGGCAAGGCGGTCGAAGGGGAATACCAGGGCAGCCACGCCGTCATGGGCGCCGAGTTTGTGAAGCGCTTCGGCGAAACGCCCATTGTCGTCAACGCCGTGGCCGCCCACCACGAGGAGGTCAAACCCGAGACGGTGTACGCCGGGCTGGTCATCCTCGCCGACACCATTTCGGCGGTGCGCCCCGGCGCGCGGGCCGAGTCGATGACCGGCTACATCCAACGCCTCGACCGGCTCGAAAAGCTGGCGCTGTCCATGGAGGGCGTGCAGCAGGCCTACGCCATCCAGGCCGGCCGCGAGGTGCGCGTGGTCGTCAATCCGCAGGCCGTCACCGATGAGCAGGCCGGCGAACTGGCCAAGCAACTCCGGCGGAAGATCGAGGAGGAACTGCAGTACCCGAGCACGATCAAGATCACGGTCATCCGCGAGCAGCGCTTCTGCGAAACGGCGATGTAGCGAGGGGAGGCGCGCAGGCAACCGATCGGCCGTAAGCTTTAAGCTTTAAGCTTAAGGCCTAGAGCTTAGTGCTTTTTCCATGGCCGATCCCAAGATCCTCCAGACCTTTCCCAATCCGCAGCCCGGGCGCGACTACGTCATCGAGCACACGCACCACGAGTTCACCTCGCTGTGCCCGATCACGGGCCATCCCGATTTCGCCGACATCACCGTGCGCTATGTCGCCGACCAGACATGCGTCGAACTAAAATCCCTGAAGCTTTACCTCCACGCCTACCGCAACGAGGGCATTTTCTTTGAGGCGGTGACCAACCGGATCTGCGACGACCTCGGCGCCGTGCTGCGCCCCCGCCGCCTGACGGTCATCTCCGACTGGAAAGCCCGTGGCGGCTTCACCTCGGTGATCACCGCGGAATGGCAGCCAAAAAGGAAACCACGGTCCGGCCGGTAACGCTGACCGGGCGCGCGTCCAGGCACTCACGGCATTGCGTGACCAATTCCAGGAGCGCTCCATTGAGAGATTCCCAGCCAGGACCGGTCGAACGAGGAAACCCGACCGGGAGTTTGTCACGTATTACGTTACAAACATTGCATGGTGAAGCGGGCCGAAACGGCGGGGTCACCTACGGATTCAATGCCGCAATCACCTGGGCGTGCAGGCCGGGAACGGCGGCAACGATTGAGGTGGCGTTGACCGGGTCGCGGCCCTGCCAGTCGGTGATAACGCCCCCCGCGCCGCGAATCACCGGAATGAGCGCGGCGAGGTCCCACGGGTTCATGATGGGATCGCACATGATGTCGGCCCAGCCGGTGGCCACGAGCAGGTAGCCGTAGCAATCGCCCCAGGTCCGCAGCTGTTTTACGCGGCCGCCCAGTGCGGCGAACGCCGCGCCGTTCTGGTGCTCGGCGGGAGAATACAGGTCGCTGCAGAGCAAGGTGGCCTCGGTGAGCTGCGCGGTGCCGCGGACCCGGACGGGCCGGCCGTTGAGCGTCGTGCGGCGGCCGTCGCCGATCACGAGCTGGCGGAGCACCGGCTGATGGATCACGCCTAGCACCGGCTGGCCCTGATGCTTCAGGGCGATGAGCGTGCCAAAGAGCGGAGTGGCGGCCGCGAAGGCCCGGGTGCCGTCGATGGGATCCAGCACCCACACGAACTCGGCCTCCATGTTTTCGGGGCCGAATTCCTCTCCGAGGATTCCGTGGCCCGGAAAGCGACCGCGGATCATCCGGCGCATAAGTTCCTCGGCGCCTCGATCGGCGATGGTCACGGGGGTTTGGTCGGACTTGGTCTCGATGGCCAGGTCGGGGCTGGCAAAATACGGGCGGATGAAGTCGCCGCTTTTTTCGGCGAGCTCGATCATGAAATCGCGGAAAACCTCCAGGTTCACGGGCGGATGTTCACCACGAACCTGCCGAAAGACACGAAAATAAGGGCCGGCTTTTTTCCGTGCCTTTGGCCGGTTCCGTGGGCCATAACTCCACCATGCGCTGGACCGAGCAGCCGATCCATTTTCTCGATTTCGAGGGCAGCCTGGCCTCGGGCATCCTCGAATACGGCGTCGCCAAGCTGGTTGGCGGTCGAATCGTGGAAACCCGCACCCGCCGGTGCCGCGCGACCGGCCGCGTGCGGCCGGAAGACGCCGCGGTGCACGGATTGCGCGAAGCCGATCTGGCGTCTGCGGCGCCGTTCGCCGCTGACTGGGAATATTTCACCGGACTCCGCGAAGGCGGGCCGTTGGCCGCCCATTTTGCGGGTGTGGAGAACGCCTTGCTCAAGGCCGTGTGGCCCTACCCGCGGACCTCGCCCGATTTTGCGCGCCCCGGCGAACGCGCCACCGAATGGGGACCGTGGATCGACACCGGCCCGCTCTGCGCGCAGCTCCTTCCCCGGCTGCCGTCCGTCCGCCTCACGGACCTGGTCACCGCCTGCGGGCTGCAGCCCGAGCTCGACCTGCTGGCGGCGAAATTCTGTCCGGCGGACCGGCGACATTATCATGCGGCGCTCTACGACGCACTGGCCGGGGCGCTGCTGCTGGCGAGGCTGGCGCTCGAGCCGGCGGTAGCCGACCAGTCGGTCGCGTGGCTGCTGGCCATGAGCACGCTCAATGCGGAGAAACGCGCCGCCCTCCGGCAGACGGACCTTTTTTGAGCCGAACGGATGCATTTGTAGGAAGCGCGCTTCGGCCTTCGCATGAAGCTACGGCCGACAGGTGCGCGCGACCTGTCCTCCGTCCTGTCCGCCATAGGCTTGGCGACGGCGGAAGGCCTGGCGGAGGAGGATGGCAGACGGGGAATCGCCCGTCCCTCGACCCCGCTCGGGACCCTGAGCTTGTCGAACGGGCAAGCGGGCTTCCTACAGCATTCACCGAACGGCTTGTGTTCCTCTGGGACGACTACGGTTCTACGGCATGAATCCGACTAAGCGCAGGCTCGCTCGCCGTGAACCTTCGCAATGAGAAGAGCCCTAAGCTTCCGGCGGGTCGGCCGCGGAGAACCGTTCGAGCAACTGCGCGAGGGACCGGTCGGCCAACGACGCCAGCACAAGGTGGGCGGCGGAATGGTCGTGATGATGGGTCGACGGGTTGGGCACGGCGACGGTCCACAGGCCGGCGGCACAGGCGGCGAGCGTGCCGGCGGTGGAGTCTTCGAATGCGATGGCCTCGGCCGGGGCCACCCCCAGCTTCCGGATGACCCAATAATAAAGATCCGGGGCCGGCTTGCCCGCGGTCACATCCTCCCGGCAACCGGTCAGGTCGAAGAAAGCGCGCAGGCCAAGCCGCGTGAGGTGCCGATCGACATGCTCGTGGCTGGAATTCGACGCGATCGCGAGTTTCAGGCCGCGCGCGCGGGCGGCCTCCAGGCAGGCGAGAACACCGGGCAGGATAGACTGACGGGCCGTGAGTTCCCGTGACAGGCGGCGATGCTCGGATTCGAGCGCCGCGCGGTCGGCGGCCGGGCCGAACGCCGTCCAGGGATCGAACGCGACATCGACATGGCCGACGATGCGGTGGGCATCGGCGCGGGCGTAGGCGAGCCCGGCCGACTCATGCAGCGCCGCCCAGGCGTCGATGAGCGGCGTCTCGGTGTCGAGAATCAATCCGTCGAAGTCGAAAACCAATGCGCGAATCACAGGAGAAAGAAGCCAGTGGAAGGGAGCCGCAGTCAAGCCATGGCGAGCGGAGCGGGATTTCGGCATCCGCGGCTGGACGCGGGCGGGAAATACCCTAATCTTCCGTTCCATGCAAAAATCGCTTCCCTTGACCGGCCTGTCCGGCCTTGCGCTCGCCACGGTCAGCTTCCTGGCCATGGTGGCCTGCAGCCACACCCAGTCCCTCCCTCCGCCGGCCGCCGCGCCGGCCACCCCCAGCATGACCCATAATCGCGCCGAGATTCCGGAGCAGTACAAATGGAACCTCACGCCGATCTTTGCGAACTGGACCGCCTGGGAGGACGGCATGAAGGCGCTCGAAGCGAGAATGGGAGAGTTTGCCGCGCTCAAGGGCTCGCTGGCCCAAGGCCCGCAGGCGGTGCTGCACGCCTACCGGCTGCTGGACGAGATCGGAATTTTGCAGGGCAAGGTTGACGGCTATGCCGAGCTCCAGCGCGTCACTGACACGCGCAATCAGGAAGTCAGCAGCCGGTTCCAGCGGGTGCAGGCCTTGTCGGCCCGATTCGGCACGGCCACTGCGTGGTTTACACCCGAATTGCTGACGATCCTGCAGCCAACCATGGAGCAATGGATCGCGCAGACCCCCGAGCTCGGGATTTATCGCTTCACGATCCTCGACAATTACCGGGTGCAGAAGCACGTCCTCGACGAAAAGGGCGAGCGGCTGCTTTCCTACAGCACGCGCGCCAATGATACGCCCGACACGGCCTTCCAGGAGCTGTCCACCTCGGACATCAAGTTTCCCAAGATCACGCTGGCGGACGGCAAGGAAGTGACCCTGACGCCGGGTGCCTATCAGGCGACCCTTGCGACTGACTACAACCAGACCGATCGGGCGAGGTCATTCGAGGCCTACTTGAAGACTTACGCCGCCGCCGCCAACACCTACGCGGCGCTTTACAACGGGATTCTCCAACGCGACTGGTTCCTGGCACAGGCGCGCAACTACCCGGGCACGCTGGCGGCGGCACTGGATGGTAACAACATTCCGCCCGCCGTCGTGGAAACCTTGGTGACGACCACACGGCAGGGCACCGCGCCGTTGCAGCGCTACCTGCGTCTGCGCCAGCGCCTGCTCGGCCTGCAGACGTACCACCTCTACGACGGCTTCGTTCCCATCTACCAAGTGGAGAAACACTATTCTTACGAGCAGGCCAGGCAGATGGTCACCGCGTCGGTGGCGCCGTTTGGGGCGGACTATCAGGCCAAGATGAAGACCCTCCTCGCCGGCGGACGAGTCGATGTCTTTGAGAACGAGGGCAAGCAAAGCGGGGCCTTCAGCGCGCCTATTTACGGCGCCGGCGCGTTCATGCTGATGAACTACAATGACACCATGGACGCGGTGTTCACTCTCGCCCACGAGGCCGGCCACTCCATGCACACCGTCCTCGCGTTTGAGACGCAGCCCTACATCACCGCCGGTTACACGATCTTTGTGGCGGAGGTCGCCTCGACGATGAACGAGCGCCTGATGCTCAA
>PMBT01000088.1:0-2114 GCA_003153035.1 Opitutia bacterium | reverse complement strand
GGCGAAGCCATCGCCGCGGACGAGCTCTACCGCTACACGTGGGCGCGGATTCCGCACTTTTACAATACGCCTTACTATGTTTACCAGTACGCGACCTGCTTCGCGTCATCGGCGCAGCTCTACAAAGCGATGAACACCGGCACCGCGGCGGAGCGCGCGGCGGTGACGGAACGCTACCTCAACCTGCTCAAAAGCGGCGGCAGCGATTATCCGATGGATCTGCTGAAGAAGGCCGGTGTCGACCTGACCCTGCGCACCACCGTGCAATCGGTGGTGGATCAGATGGACGAGCTGGTGTCTCTCCTCGAGACCGAGGCGGCGAAGATCAAGTAACCAGCGGGCGCAGGTTCGTGCGAACGGCCGATTCGCGGGGGACNNCACAAGGGCCGACCCTACATTCACTGGATGGGCGCGAACGTTTTCCTGCAGATTCATGGTTCCTAGGAAACGGCGCTTCCGTTGTAGCCGGCCTCGGTGAGGCCGGGCCGGGGTCGCCGACCCCGGCTACAAGGTCCGAGAGTTTCTTCCCGTCCGAAGCAAAACGCGTTTTGCCGTGGGGGCTGCATCGTTCCGGTTGAGAACATCGCCGGCGGCAGGCTCCGACACCGATCCATCGACGAGCCGATCGTCACCAGGAAAAGCCGGCGACGACCGGCACGCCGAAAATGGTGAGATATCCGAAATGGAGCTTCCGGTTGAGTTTGATGTCATGCACCTTCACAATCGAGAACCTCGAGGCCGGGGGGCGTTGATCCTGCTGCTGGATGCTGAAATCCAAGGCGCGAAACTGCCGCGGCGCCAGCCCCCGGTCGGCGTGCACGACGAGCGGGTCCATGACGACAAGGCCCGGATCAAGAGGATCCCGGTGGGCAGGNNGGCTCCACAGCAGACTGCACCCGAACGCCACGATCGTCCATAGCGCATTCGAACGATGCTGGCGGGCTGCATCGGCTGGCATGATTAGAAAGGGGTTTCGAGCGAAATCCAGCGCGTGAACTGCAGGCTGGCGCAGACTAGGCCCGCGGCTTCGTCTTTAGAGAAAAGACCGCTGGCAAGTGAGGGGGTTCCGTCCCCTCTTTGATTCACGCCTTCACGGCGCGACGGGCGCCGCCAGCGCCGCCGGGGCGGGTTTCGCTTCCATCGGGCGGCGATTGGACAGGCGGAGAAATATCAGCCCGATCAGGGTCAGCAGGATAAGCAGGTAGAGGCGGACGGCCCACAGGGCGATCCGGACCGTCCGGGTGGTTTTGATGCGGGCCATGGAACGACCTCAGGCGCGGGCGTGGGTGATGAGTCCGCGCATGATGTCGCGGTAGTGAATGACGCCGAGCAAATGGTCCTTGGCAAAGAGCTCCGCGAGATCCTCCCGCATGTCATCCTGTTGCACAGTGACGACCAGCGAGACCATCAGGTCCTTCAGGGCGACCGCATCGGCGGCCAGGACCAGGTCGCGCAGATCGACGACGCCGGCGAGCTGCCGCTCCTCACCGGCCACGATGTAAATGTGGGACACGCTGTCGTGGGTGCGGCGGGAGGCGCGGATCTGCTGGAGAATTTCGCTGACCTTCGTTTCCCTGGCGGCGGTGATGAAGTCGGTGGTCATCAGAGCCGCCGCGGTGGACTCGCGATCCGAGATGATCGCGCCGATGCGTCCCGCCTGGTCGGACGGGAGCAAGTCCATCATCTTCATCATCTGGTCGTGCGGGAGCACTAAGAAAAGATCCGCCAGCTACGCCACCGACATTTCGGAGAGAATGGTGCGGGCCTTCTCGCGGCGCACATTGGCGATAAGCTGATGCTGGGCCCGGGGCTCGGCCTCGACGAGGACCTCGGCGGCCTTCTCGGAATCAAGGGCGGAGAAAATGGCCTGCTGCTTTTTGCCCGACAGCTCCTCGAGGGCGTCGGCCAGGTCCTCGCCGGGCAGCTCCTTGATCTGGTTGCGGGTGATGGAGAGCGAAACGACGTCGGAGCCGGCGGCATCCTCGATCGAGAGGGGCTGGACGTAGCGCCACGAGATGAGCTGATGTCGGCCGGCCGAGTCCCCATTTGCGCAGGAAGCCGTTGAAGGAGGTGTCGACGTGGACGATGGATCATTCGGCCCTTGGAGTAGAACA
>PMBT01000033.1 GCA_003153035.1 Opitutia bacterium | reverse complement strand
TATGCGCTCTGGCTCGGCGCGGCCAGCCTGGCGTGGTTTGGGCTGGCAGTGTTCGTCTTCAACCGCGGTTTGAAACGCTACGCCAGTGCGTCATCCTAGCGGGATCTTGCATCGGTAGGAANNGCGACCTGTCCTCCGTCCTGTCCGCCATAGGCTTGGCGACGGCGGAAGGCCCGGCGGAGGAGGATGGCATGGAGAAGATCGCCCGCAAGCGGGCTTCCTACATCGTTCACCGAACGGTTCATGTCCTCCGGGGACGCGACCAAAGTCCTGCTGCATGAGTCCGTTGGAGCCCATCGTTGGCCTCTGCATGCGGCCGTTGACGTCATCTGAGATTGCGCCATTCGTTAACGCCTGGAGCTTTGGGTTCCAGTTCAATTCGTTTCCTGTGCCCGCCACCCGTCAATCCATTCTCACGCGCCTGCAAACGCAGCTGGGCTATGCCTTCCGCGATCAGGCGCTGCTGGAGTCCGCGCTGACCCACGCTTCCTATCTGCCGGATCATCCCGAGGCCGGTCCCGGCAACCAGCGGCTGGAATTCCTCGGCGATTCCGTGCTCCAGCTGATCCTCTCCGAAACCCTTTTTCAGCTGTATCCGGATGAACGCGAAGGCCTCTTGAGCAAACGCCGCGCGACGCTCACCAACGGGAAGTTTCTCAGCCGGATCGCCCGGGATCTCGGGCTCGATTCCGCGCTGCTGCTCAGCGAAAGCGAAGAACAGACCGGCGGGCGGCGGCGCGCCTCGATCATGGAAGACGCTCTTGAGGCCCTCGTCGGGGCCCTCTATCTGGACAGCGACTTCGCCACCGCCAGCCGCGTGGTGCTTCGCTGGTATGGCCCGTTGCCCGAGCGCCTCGCCGCGCTTCTGGGGGAGGACAATCCCAAGGGCCGCCTGCAGGAACTGCTCCAGCCCCAGCATGGCAACCGCGCCCTCTCTTACAGGGTGACCCAAACGGATGGGGCGCCGCATGAGCGCGAATACGAGGTCAACGTTTTCCTTTACGAAACGCTCCTCGGTACCGGCCGCGGCAGCTCCAAGAAGCTCGCCGAGGAAGCGGCGGCCCGCGCGGCGCTCGTGAAGTTGGCGGACCAGACCGGGCCGGCGGCGGAATGACGCTGGCACGCTTCAAAGGATTCGCCATCCTGCGCCCCGCGTAGAATTCCGATCCGATGGACGCAGGCGACCGATTTGCCTGTCGCCTGTCTGCCGGCTTCTTATAATTCTCCTGATGTCCGCCGCCAGCACCGCGGTTTCCCGCCACAAACACACCGGGGTGTGTCCGCCCGCCCGCGCCGCTGTGCTGGCTGCGCTCCTGCGGCACGAGCCGGCCCCCGTCTGGCTGGTGGTGATGGAGGAGCTCCGGATGGTCGAACAGCTGGCTGAGGACCTGATGTTCTTCCACGCTGCGGTCGGGGATCCCCGGCCGCTCGAGGTCAGGGTGCTTCCCGAGTCACTGGCCGACAGCCGCGACATGCGCGAGGCCTTCACGGCATCCAGCGACCGCCTGATCGTGCTTTCAAAGCTGCGGGCGACGCGATCCCCCGCCGCCAGCGAGGCACCCACGGCCTCCACCCTTGTCGTGGTCACGACGCCCGGAGCGCTCCTCCAGCCGGTCCCCTCCCTCGATGAATTCGTCGGCCGGGAAATCACCCTCGCGCGCGGACAGCGCCAGCCGTTTCAAGACCTCATCGCCCAGCTGCGGGCCTTTGATTACGACTCTGAAGCCGTCTGCGAAGCCCCTGGTCAATATGCGGTGCGCGGCGGGATCATCGATGTCTATCCAGTGACCGCCACCCAGCCCTACCGGCTGGATTTCTTCGGCGACGAGCTTGAGGACCTTCGCGCCCTCGATCCGGTGACCCAGCGATCCGGCGATCCGGTCGCGCAGATCACTCTTTCCGCGTCGCCCCGCCTGCAGCTCGACTCGGCCCCCAACGGTCTGGCCGACTATCTCAACCCGCTTACCCGGGTGGTCTTCATCGAGCCGGCCGCGCTGGAAGAGGCGTTCAGCCTCATGGTCCGTGAGCCGCCGGCTGGCGTTCCGGCCGCGCCCGGTGCGCCGCGGTCAACCCTCGAACCCCTGCTTGCCCGCTGTGCCGCCGCGATCGGTGTGAGCGATCTCGACGAAGCCTCGGCCCTCTTCGATGGGGCCGGGCACGAGCAGACTTGGGACACCGAGAGCCTCTCCCACCACCGACGTTATCCCGACGACGCGCTCGTCGCCCATGAACGTCTGCAGGTCGAGGAGGAGGCCCGCCACGGGTTCCTCCAGCAGGTGGCGCAGTGGCAGCAGGAAGGTTATGTGGTGGCCTTCGCGGTCGCCAAAGCCGGCGAAGAGGCGCACATTCGAGAGCTGCTTAGGGCCAATCCTGCGCGGAAAAAGCTCCAGCCGCGCTTTCTGCGCAGCACGGCAAATGAGGGCTTCCGCCTCACTTTCCGCGATGGAGCCTTCGAACGCGACGTGCTCGCGGCCGCCGCGGAGCCAGCCCCCGCCCACCAGCGTGCTCCGACCCCCGCACCGATCGGCGTGGTTTTTGTCACCGAGACGGAGATTCTAGGCCGCCAGCGGCAGCGGCGCCCGACCCTCCACCGCCGCGCGGTCGCCACGCCATCCCAAATCGACCAGTTGCTCGATTTCTCCGAGCTGGTCGAAGGCGACTTCGTCGTGCACCTCCAGCATGGCATCGCACTGTACCGCGGCCTGGCCAAACTCGAAACCGCCGCCGGCGTGCGCGAAGTGATCTCCCTGGAATTCGACGACAAGGTCACGCTGCACGTGCCCCTCCCTGAGGCGCACCTGGTTTCGCGCTATGTCGGTCTGGCGAAGACCCGGCCGCAGCTGGGCCGCATCGGGACGGGCCGTTGGGGAAAAACCCGGGCCGCCGCCGAGCGCGCCACGCTTGATCTCGCCGCCCAGCTGCTCGAGGTCCAGGCCCGGCGGGCCGCGCAGCCCGGCCTCGCCTCCGCGCCCGACACGGCTTGGCAGCGCGAGTTTGAGAGCGCGTTTCCCTTTGCGGAGACGCCCGACCAGCTGCGCGCCATCACCGACACCAAGGGCGACATGGAGCAGAGCCGCCCGATGGACCGGCTCATCTGCGGCGACGTGGGTTTTGGCAAGACCGAGGTCGCCATCCGGGCTGCCTTCAAGGCCGTGATGGACGGCCGGCAGGTGGCGGTCCTCGTGCCCACCACCGTGCTCGCGCAGCAGCACCTCAACACCTTCCGCGAGCGGATGGCCGGCTACCCGGTCGCCATCGGAATGCTCAGCCGTTTCCGCTCGCGCGCGGAGCAGCGCCAGATCCTCGCCGCCACCGCGAAAGGCGCGGTCGACATCCTCATCGGCACCCACCGCCTGATCCAGCGCGACGTCGCGTTCAAGGACCTCGGCCTCGTGGTCATCGACGAGGAACAGCGTTTTGGCGTGAAGCACAAGGAGGTGTTCAAGCAGTGGCGGGCCGAGGTCGACGTGCTGTCCATGAGCGCCACGCCCATCCCGCGGACGCTCTACCTGGCCCTCACCGGGGCGCGCGACCTGAGCGTCATCGAGACGCCGCCCGCCGACCGCCACCCCATTCAAACGATCGTGAAGACCTACGACGAACAGCTCGTGATCGACGCGATTCGCCACGAAATCCGGCGCGGGGGCCAGGTGTTCTACCTGCACAACCGCGTCCTGACGATCGAGCGGGTGGCCCAACGGCTGCGCGAGCTTCTGCCCGAGCTGAGCATCGCCGTGGGTCACGGTCAGATGGACGAGGACGGGCTGGAGCGGATCATGACCGATTTCGTCGCCGGCCGCCACCAGGTGCTCGTTTGCACCACGATCATCGAGAGCGGACTCGATATCCCCAACTGCAACACGATCCTGATCGAGGGCGCCGACCGCTTCGGCCTTTCCCAGCTCTACCAGCTCCGCGGGCGGGTGGGCCGCTTCAAACACCAGGCCTACGCCTACCTCCTGCTGCACCGCCACACGCGGCTGCTCGAGATCGCCCGGCAGCGCCTGAACGCCCTCCGCCACCACAACCAGCTCGGCGCCGGTTTCCGAATCGCCATGCGCGATTTGGAGCTGCGCGGCGCCGGCAACCTCCTTGGTCCCGAGCAAAGCGGTCATATCGCCGGCGTAGGCTTCGAACTCTACTGCCAGCTGCTCCGCCAGAGCATCGCGCGCCTCAAGGGCGACCGGAGCGCGGCCACCATCCGGGCCAGCCTGCGGCTCGATTTTGTGTTCGTCGGCGAGGGCGCGCCCGCGACCGACCGCCGGAGCTACGAGGATGGCTACACCGTCCTGCGCGACGCGGAGCTGGCGGCCGGCGAATGCTCGAAGATTCAGGCGCGCATTCCCTTCGAATACATCGGTGAGACCCGCCTGCGCATCGATTTCTACCGCCGCCTCGCCCTCGCCGAGAATCTGGCCCACCTGCGCGCCCTCGAGGCGGAATTGCGGGACCGGTTCGGCAAATTCGGAAACGAGATCCGCGCGCTGTTGTTGATCACTGAAATACGCATCCGGGCGGAACAAAAGCGGGTGCTGACCGTCGAAACTGAGGGTAACCGCCTCAAATGTTTGCGGAGCCTTGGACAGCGCGACGGTTTTGTCATGCCGGGAAAAAGGTTTCCCCGCTTGACCGCCTCCCGTCCGCTCCTAAGGTTGCGAGAGATCGCCGCCTTCCTCAACAACCTGCCGGAATCATGATATACCGCCGCGTCGCTGCCGCCAGCGCATCGCTTCTCCTCGCCTCCACCCTCTGCCTGCGGGCGCAAACCAAGCCGGCGTCCTCGCCAAAGGACGGGCTCGATCTGCGGTTCGCCGACGGCATCGTGGCCATCGTGGAGGACAAGATCATCACGGTGGACGACATCCGGCGTGATATCGGTCCGCTCGTTCCCACCCTGCAAAAGGAGGCCCGGAACGAGAAGGAATTCAACGACAAGATCGAGGCCCTGCAGGACGACATCATCCAGAACCGCATCGACCGGGTGCTCATCGTCAAGGAGTTCAACAAACCCAAGGACGGTGACGAAAAGAACAAGCGGCAGGTCCCCGCCAGCATCATCGACAACCAGATCGCGGAGATTCAGATCACCCAGTTCGACGGCGACCGGTCCAAGTTTCTCGCGTACCTCCGCTCGCGCGGCCTGACCCTGCGGGAATTCCGCAAGGAGCAGGAGGAGGATATCATTTACAACTACATGCGGCAGCAGCAGCATAAGTCGCAGAGCGTCGTCAGCCCGGTCAAGGTCGAAACCTATTACAAGGAAAACAAGGACCGCTTTTACCAGGAGGATTCCGCGCTGCTGCGCGTCATTCAATTCACCCGGGGCAGCGCCGACAACGACGCCATGCTCAGCGCCAAGGCACAGGCGGTGCGGGCCAAATTCCACGCGGGCGACTCATTTGCCGAGCTCGCCCGGCAATTCAGCCAAGACACCCGCCGGAACAAGGGCGGCGACTGGGGCTGGACCAAGCGCTCCGATATGCGCAAGGAATTCAGCGACGTGCTGTTCAATCTGAAGAAGGGTGAAGTCAGCGAGCCGATTATTACGCCCGAGGGAAGCTTCTTGCTCTACGTCGAGGATCGAAAGTTCGCCGGCATCCAGTCGCTCGACGAGGTGCGGGATGAAATTGAGCGCATTTTGGCCCAGCAGATGACCCGCCAGTCGCAGGAGCGCTGGCTCGAGCGCCTCCGCCGCAACGGGTACGTGAAGACCTTCTGAGCCGGGCTGATCCGAAAAGATGCGGTTCGGTGGAGCGGCTTGTCCACATGACGCTCTGACTAGACGATGCAGTTGAGGCAGGGCGCTCTGCTTTCCTCGTCCCACCAGGATCCAGTGTTTTTGCCCACAAAAGAATTTTCTTTCCTTTAATTCTTTCTTTCGGATCATTCTCGGCGTGGATGACGCCGGCCCTTGCCCTTCGACCCGCCTCTGCGACCTCGCCGTGGGCGAACGCCCGCAGGAGCGGCTCGAGCACTTCGGGGCCGCCGCGCTGAGCGACACCGAGCTTCTGGCCATGCTCCTGCGCAGCGGCAGCCGTGGCATGAATGTGCTCACGCTGGCTTCCCGCCTCATTACCGAAGCCGGCTCGCTGGCCGGCCTCATTGCATGGACCGAAACCGACTACCGCCGGTTGAAAGGTATCGGGCGCGTCAAGGCGCTCCAACTTGTCACGGTGATGGAGGTTGCTCGCCGTGTCCTGGGGCAACGCCCGGGCGAGGCGCCTCTGCTGAACCGTCCGGAACTGGTCTTCGCGCATTTCCAGACGCTCGTGGCGGGCCTGGCGGTGGAGAAACTCTGGGCGCTCTGCCTCAACCGCAAGAACCGGCTCATCAAGCGCGTCGAGGTCACCTCCGGCACCGCGACCGGCAGCCTGGTCCATCCGCGGGAGGTGTTTCGCGCCGCCATCCGCGAGGCGGCCACCACGGTGATATGCGTCCACAA
>PMBT01000035.1 GCA_003153035.1 Opitutia bacterium | reverse complement strand
TATCTAAATAGAAAGTGCTCTAGCCCGGGATCGGGCGACTCGACAACGTTGAGACCGGCGCTCAGCGCCAGTAGCCCCGGATATAGACGTAGCCTTGAGGGTGGCGGGCCCAATACGGGGCGACGTAAACGTGGCAATTTGGCGGCGGGATCTCCCAGCGCCCGGCCGCCCAGACATAGCTGGAGCCGTTATAGGCCCAATAGCCGGGAATCCAGATGGCCGCGGGCGAAGGCGGCGCGGTGACGACGACTTCGGTCGGAGCCGCTGGTGGCGGGGTGGCCGGCACCTGCTGCACCACCACATTGGTGGTGGCCTCTTGCGGCGAGCGGTAAATGGTCCCGTTCTGATTGTCGACGGCATTGCCGAGGGTGCCACCGGCAATGGCCCCCGCCGCGGCCCCGATCGCGGCGCCCTCCCAGGTCTGGTGGCCGTGATTGTTGCCAATAATGCCGCCGAGAATGGCCCCAAGGGCGGCGCCGTTCACGGCTCCCTGCTGCGTGTTGGGCCCCGTGCCCACGCAACCGGTGCCAAGAGTGGACAATGCCAGAGCCAGAATGATCGTGGTTGGTCGGCGCATAGCTTTAAATGGATTGGATTGGGATGGACACCTTCGCGCGGCTTACCGTCCGTGGCCATGGTAACCACCACCGCCATGGTATCCGCCATGGTAACCGCCGCCATAATAACCACCGTGGCCATAGCCGTAGCCAAAGTTAAATCCAAGACCGATGGAAACGGGGGCATACCAGGGGTAGTAATAGCCGTAAGGATAGGAGTAGCCATACGGGTAGTAGTAATAGGCCGGCGACGGCGTGGCATAAACCACATTGGTCGTGGTCGGAACCACAGTCGTCACAGGAGCGCCCGTGGGGGCGCCCACCGCGGGAGCGGCTCCGGCATTGGAAAGAAGCTGATAGCAGATCGTGTTGGTCTGTCCGTTGGCGTATTTGTAGACGACGGTGATCTGGGTGCTCGTCTGGTTGATCTGCTCGACGGTAACCCCCTGGGCCGCCGCTGCATTGGCCAGCTCAGCCGGATTGGGAAGCTGAGGAATATAGATGATCTGGTTTGGAGCCGGCATCGGGCTGATCATCGGTGTGGCGTCCGCTGGCGGCGCCGGACTGGCCGTCTGGGCGGAAGCACCAGTGGCAAGGAGAACGGTCGCGAGAACTACTGCATGGAACACTGGGTTTGTTTTCATGGCTTCAAATATGTGGTTAGGATTGAGATTGAGACCCCGAAAGGCGGGGAAAGGTTTCAAATCGCAACTTCGCTTTCTTCATAACACGATATATGACGCCTGTCTGACTGCAAGGTGTCGTTGCAAGACCGCAGGCTATTTGTAATAAGCACCTTAAGACAAAAGATTTCAGTGGCGGAATACGTGACAGCCTGGAATCGCCGGATGTTGTTCAGACTCCGGCGATTATTCATCGTCAATTTCGTGGCACGGGTCGGGAGACCCGTGCCACATCCCGACCCGGCCGGAACGAGCTTCGAGGTATCAGCCCCAACGCAAATCAGAATCGCCCCAAGCACCCATTGCGTCAGGCAAACCGTCTTCATTGGAATCGGCACCGGCCCACCTGGCCGCCGCCGTACTTGAAACCGTGTTCTCCGCGGGCGAAAATGAGGGAAACTCGGTGCTCCGCTCATGATCTAGCGACGTTGCCGCGGGGCCTGGGCCGCTTCGGCCCCGCCGTCTTTCGTCGGAATCGATCTCAATACACGCGCAACCAGTCTCATTTCAATTCTCGGTGCGAACGACTAAAATGGCGAGGCGCCCCGCGCAATAGCTCCATCCCCACCCCCGGTCGAGATAGCGAAGGACGATTTGGAAGTTGGTATTGTGCTTGATGCGTTTTCGATTCAACCCCACCGCAATCCCAACCCCCGCCGCAGTCAACCTCCATGAAGCTCTCGATCACCGGTCCGGCAATTCCCAACATTCCCTGGCAGCCCAAGCCTGCGGGCATGTCCGACGTCGTCTGGCGCTACGATGCGAATCCGGTCATCGGCCGCCGGCCGCTGCCCCGCGTCACCGGCATTTTCAACAGTGCGGTGGTTCCGTTCCAGGGAAAGTTCATCGGCGTGTTTCGCACCGAGGGTATGGATCGGGTGCCGCATCTGCATGTCGGGCGCAGTTCCGACGGCTTCAAGTTCACATTCGAGCCGAAGCCGATCGAATTCAAATGCGACGATCCCGAGGTGCGGAGGCAGGAATACGCCTACGATCCCCGGGTGACGCCGGTCGACGGTGAATTCTACGTGACATGGTGCAACGGCTATCACGGGCCGACGATCGGCGTCGCCCGCACCAAGGATTTCGTGCACTTCGAGCAGCTCGAGAACGCCTTCCTGCCTTACAACCGCAACGGCGTGTTGTTCCCGCGGAAGTTCCACGGGAAGTTTCTCATGCTCAGCCGCCCGAGCGACACCGGGCACACGCCGTTTGGCGATATCTTTCTCAGCGAGAGCCCTGACATGGTCTATTGGGGCAAGCACCGCCACGTCATGGGTCGCGGCTGGCCGTGGTGGCAGGGCACCAAGATCGGCGCCGGACCGTCGCCGATCGAGACGAGCGAAGGCTGGCTGCTCTTCTATCACGGCGTGACGCAAACCTGCAACGGCTTCGTCTACGCGATGAGCGCCGCGCTGCTCGATCTCGAACAGCCGTGGAAGGTGCTCGCCTGCTGCAATCAGCAGCTGCTTTGTCCGGAGGCGCCCTACGAGCTTTCCGGATTTGTCCCCGGCGTTTGCTTTCCGGTGGGCTGCCTGTGCGACTCGGCGACCGGACGCACCGCGGTCTATTACGGCGCCGCGGACACGTTCACGGCGCTGTGCTTCTGCGATGCCAACGAGATCGTGCAATTCGTGCTGGATAATCCGCTGAAGAAATGACGGCTGCGGATCGTCGCTGACCGTCATGCGTGTGCTTCCCCTTGCTCCGACTGCGTGGCGCTTCCGCGACGCCACCCGCGGTTCGCCGTGGCGCGCGGCCGTGGTCCCGGGCTGCGTGCACCAGGACCTCCGCCGGCACGGACTGATCCCCGATCCTTTCTGGGGCACGAACGAAGCCGGGCTGCAGTGGATCGAGGAACGAGACTGGGAATACCGCACGTCGTTCATCGCTCCAAAATCACTGCTGGCCGAGGAGGTCGTGGAGCTCGTCGCCGACGGACTCGACACGGTTGCAACTCTGCGGCTCAACGGCCGCGAGGCCGGCCGCACGGAGAACATGTTCCTCGGCGGTCGCTGGGAGGTGACAACGCTCCTGCGCCCCGGGAAGAACGAGCTGCGGATCTGGTTTGGCAGCGCCATGGAGTATCTCCGGACGCACCGCGCCGGGCACAACCCGCGCGACATCAACGATCCGGTCGGGCGATGCACGGTCATCCGCAAACAGCAGTGTCAGTTCGGCTGGGACTGGGGCCCGCGCTTCGTTACCGCGGGAATCTGGCGCGACCTGCGTTTGGAGGGTTGGACCGGAAACCGGCTCGACAGCGTGCGGGTGACACAGGACCACCGCTCCGATGGCAGCGTGGTCCTGCACTTCGCGCCGGAACTGGCCCGCCCGGACGCCGGCGCGACGGTCCGCGGAACCGTTTCCCTCCTGGGCGAAGTTGTCGCCACAATCGAAAATCGTAAATCGACCATCGTAAATCCGCAGCTTTGGTGGCCCCACGGCCAGGGCGCGCAGCCGCTCTACCGGATCGATGTCGAGGTCGCCCGGGCCGCCGGCGCCCTCATCGGCCGCTGGACCCGCCGGATCGGGCTGCGGTCCATCGCGCTCGACCGCCACGCCGATGCGTGGGGCGAGTCATTCCAGTTCGTCGTCAACGGCCGGCCGGTCTTCGCCAAGGGGGCCAACTGGATTCCCGCGGACAGTTTCGTCGCCGGGCTGACCCGCGCCGATTACGAGCGCGACCTGCGCAGTGCGGTCCAGGCGCACATGAACATGGTGCGGGTCTGGGGCGGCGGCATCTACGAAAGCGAGGATTTCTACAATCTGTGCGACGAGCTGGGGCTGCTCGTGTGGCAGGATTTCATGTTCGCCTGCACGCTTTACCCGGCCGACGACGCCTTCGTGGCCAGCTCGCGGGCCGAGGCGGAGTATCAGGTCCGGCGGCTGCGCCACCGCGCCTGCCTCGCCCTCTGGTGTGGCAACAACGAGGTGTTCGGCTGCAATGCCGAAACCCTGGCCGCAGACCGGAAACTGCTGGCCGATTACGGTAAACTCTTCCACCGGGCGCTGCCCGCGGTGGTGGCGGCGGTCGACGGAGTCACCCCGTATTGGCCGAGCTCGCCGTGGCGCGGCGACGTCGACGACGGGTTTCCGGCCGGCGAGCTGCGCGGCGACACGCATTACTGGGACGTCTGGCACGCGCGCAAACCGGCCAAGGAATACGAGAATTATGCATTCCGCTTCGTCTCGGAGTTTGGGATGCAGAGTTTCGCCTCGCCCGAGACCCAGGCGGGTTTCTGCCCGCCCGCGGACGCGAATGTCTTCGGCCCGACGATGACGAATCATCAGAAGAACCGGTTCGGCAACCAGATCATCCTCGATTACGTCTCGCGGCAGTACCGGTTTCCGAAGGATCAGGATGCGCTGATCTTTCTGTCGCAGCTCAATCAGGCCGAATGCATGCGGGTGGGCGTCGAGCACTACCGCCGGAGCATGCCGCGGTGCATGGGGGCGCTTTACTGGCAGCTCAACGACTGCTGGCCGGTCGCCTCGTGGAGCTCCCTCGAGTTCACCGGCCAATGGAAGGCGCTGCACCACCTGGCCCGCCGCTTCTTCGCGCCCGCGGTCGTCAGCGCGCACGTGCCGGGCGAGGAGCAGACGATCACGAACAACTACCGGCAGACGAGCGTGCGCGAGGCACATGTGTACACGGTTTACGATGCGCCGCCGGCCGCGCGTGGCGTGCTGCGCTGGCAACTCTGCCATTTCGACGGTCGGGTGTTCGCCCGCGGCCGCAAACCGGTGGTGTTGCGCCCCGGGGAGAGCGTGCGTCAGAAGACCCTTGACCTGGCGAAGCCGATGGCTCGCCACGGCCGCGACAACCTCTATTTGCGAATCTCGCTTGAAACCGCCGGGGTGCGGGTAAGCGAGGACACCGTGTTTCTCACGCCGCCGCGTTTCCTCGCGCTGCCCAGGGCGAAGACCGCCGTCACGATCAAGCTGCGCTCACCGAAGCGCGCGACGCTCACGTTTGCGTCGCCGGCCTTCCAGCACCGCTTCGCCTTCGCCCTGCCGGGACTCGCGCACCAGTGCAGCGACAACTACTTCGAACTCTATCCCGGCGAGAAGAAAACCGTTGAGGTGGAGTTCGTCCGCCCACTGTCGGCCGCGCGAATCAAGCGGGTGCTCACCTTCCGCTCCCTCGTGGACACCTATTGAACCCACGCCCGCCAATGCCTGCTGCTGGCCCGGATGTTTTTTGGAGACGCGACGCCCTCGTCGCGTCCAACTCTCGAATACGCGACGGGGGCGGCGCGTCTCCAGAACACAGCTTCATCACTGTCCGTTTCGAGCGCTCCTTCCAGTTCTAGCATTGCCTTGCGGTCAAACCGCTCCAACCTCCGTCGTTTCGCCCCCAACCCCATGGATACTCCTGCTGCTTCCCCTGGTTCCACCCGTTTCACCGCGTCGGAAGACCGCGTGCCGATCCTCCAGAAACTTGGTTACGGTCTTGGCACCTTCATGGACATGTGGGGCCACTGGCTCTACCCGACGATCGCCTTCCAGATCTTCGGCCTCGCTCTGCATGTCCCGCAGTGGCAGATCGGGGTGGCGGTGCTGGTCAATCGCGTGTTCGACGCAGTCTCCGATCCGTTGTTCGGATGGCTTTCGGATAATGCCCGCTCCCGCTGGGGACGCCGCCGGCCCTTCATGCTCGTCGGGGCTCTGCTCGCCGGCCTCGGACTGCCCTTCCTGCTGGCCGTCAGTCCGAGCTGGTCGCCGACCACCTGTTTCTGGTTCATGCTCGCTTCCTCGGCGATTTACCTGCCGATCGTGAGCTGCTTCAACATGCCGTACCAGAGCCTCGGGAACGAGCTCACGCCCGATTACCACGAGCGGACCAGCGTCTTTTCCTACAAGAACGCCGTCCAGAAGATCCCTGAGCTCGGACTGTTCTATTTTGGCAATTTCTTCTCGCTGACGGCCTGGGCCGGTGCCGACTGCAGCAACGTATTCGCGCGCATCAAGCAACTGCTAACCACAACCGCCGCCTGGCACACGGCGCCCAATAACGCGGCGAACACCCTGATCGGCGCGCAAGTGTACCTGGCGGTGTGCGGCCTGATCATGATCGCGGTCGGCTTTCTCTCCACCTTCCTGGTGCGCGAGCGCTACTACGACAAGCTCATCGCCAACAGCCAGACCCGGATCTCCATCAAGGAAACCCTCTGGCAGACGCTGATCTGCCGGCCCTTCCGGATCCAGCTCGGGATGCAGCTGGCCTACAACATCGGCCTGAGCATGGTGGGCACCCTCGGACTCGCGGTGACGTTTTATTACGTGTGCAACGGCGACAAAGGGGTGGGCAACTATTGGAACTTCTGGATGGGGGTGATGGGAATGGTGATGGGCTTGCTCGGCATCCCGGTCTACGCGTTCATCGCCCGGCGGCTCGGCAAGCTCAGTGCGCTGATGTGCGTGCTGGGTACGGCCATCGCGGTGTTCATCGGCACCTGGTGGCTGTATTCCCCGACGGTTGTGTGGCTGCAGGTGTTCGCTTCCGGAAGCATCGCGTTCGTCGGCGCCGGTTTCTGGACGATCATCGGGTCGGTTGGCGCCGATGTGATGGATTACGACGAGCTCGAAAACGGCCGCCGCCGGGAGGGTTCATTCGTCGCGTGTGGCTCCTGGATCAACAAGATGGGGATGGCAGTCGGTGCCAGCGTGTCGTTCTTCATCCTCCAGTGGGTGGGGTTTGATTCCAGCACCGATCACCAAACTGCCCACACGATTTTCATGATCCGCTTCCTGCTGGCGGCGATTCCGATTGTCGGGCTCGTGCTCGCCATGATCGCCCTGCTCCGCTTCCCGCTCACGCAGGA
>PMBT01000071.1 GCA_003153035.1 Opitutia bacterium | reverse complement strand
CAGGCTGCTCACGAGTTTGGCTACGGTGAACGACACCGAGGCCTAGCGCGGCACGGCCGCGGCGAAACCGAGAACGAGACCGGCGGCAAAGCCGGTCGCATGAGCCCCGACATCGGTGTGCGTCCCGCCGGCCCCATAAAGCCCGAGCAGCGTCACGCCCGCCGCTACTGCCACGAACAGGGCCCGCCAGCGGTGCGTCCGCCGGAGTACGCTGATCGCGCGGCCGGTCAGCAGCCCGAGACCGGCAAAAACCGCGGTCGAGGCGCCGATCGACCGGTATGGCCCGGGATAGTTCAATCCGGCGATGGCGAAATTCCCCGCGACCGAGGCGATTGCGAGCAGCAGCCACCCGCGCCACCGGCCAATCGTGGACCGGACGACGGCAAAGACGAAGATGCCGCTGAAGAGGTTTGAGACCAGATGCCCCAGGTCGGCGTGGAGAAACAGCGCCGTGCCGAGCCGCCACCATTCGCCTTGATCGAAAACGGCCTGGGTGTCCAGGGCGCCGGCGGCCTCCAGCCGCCCCGGCCACTCGTCTTGACAGCAAAACACCGCCAGCACCACCAGCGCCCACACCAGAGATGCAAAGAGCCCAATGCTCCGCGCCGGCAGATCCTCTGCTGCCGGCCGGGGCGGCCAGCCCACGCTCTCTCGTTCGTAGCAGGCGAGCTGTTCCCGCACCGCTTCGAGCGCCGGTGGCTCCACGAGGAGGCGGTAGCCGGCATCGGATGGGACCAGGCAATATGATTGCCCCATCGCGAGCACCACGAGGCCACGGTCAAACCCCGCGGCAGCAGTCGGATAAACGCCAGCCTCCGCAAGGTTGTCGGGAATCAGGTCGCCGGTCGCTTCAGCCGGAATGTCTGGCGGAGCCATTCCTGGCATTAGGTACCATCTGCGTGCCTTATTCCACGCTAATGGATAGAGCGAAAAACTCCGCAATTCCGGCCGCTTCCGTTCGTTGTTGCCCAGTCGCCTGATTTCCGTCCGCATGGGCGGCCTTCTGTCGGTGTCCGGCTGATGGGAGCGACTCACGCATGAAAGACTTCAAGGTTCTGGCCATCCTGCTGCTGGCATCGGCTGCTGTTGGGACCACCTGCGCCCAGGATTCCTTCCAGGCGGGAACGGTTGCCGATCTCGCCGGGAAGACCTTCGCATTCGAAGGCGTCAACTACACTTTTCCGCAGGACGACTACAGTTTTTCCGGGTCCGGGGTACCGCCGCTTCCCGCGAGTGCGGTCGCCATCCGTGTGGATCCGAGCGACCCGAAATCATTGCTGATCAGCTGCCCGTTCTGGGCGCTCAACCAGCCGGGGCAGAGTATCAGCATCGACATCCGGTTCCAAGTGACGGGTGCCAACGTCCAGGAGAGCGAGCAATACCACGCCTCGGCCACGGGGGATGCGCAGATTTCCCAAAGCCTCACCGTCGCGGGGAACCCTCCGGCGGTATCCGCCAGTTTTCGGACAGCGGCCAACGGGGTGAACCTGCCCCCGGCGGCCTGGTTCTCCGAGGGGCCGCACGACGTCGTGGTTCACATCAGCCTGCTGGCCGGCCAGAAGGGCACGGCGGTTCTGAGGTCCTACCGGATGCGCTTCGCGCATCGCGAACGCCCGGCTGGGCCCGCTGAAACGAAGCGTTGACCGCGATCAGGCAAATCACCAGCCGGTGAGCGCGCGGATCGGCTGGAGGAGTTCGAGCGCAATCTGCTCGTGCTGGAACGCCACGGGATGCGCATTGCCCGGCGTGCCCGGAAAATGACTGATCGGCGCCACAATAATTCGCTGGTCGCCGGCCGCGCGCCGGCGGCTCACCACGGCCTCGAGGGTCCGGCGCAACTGGTCGCGCTTGGCGCGGTCCGCCGTGCCCGGCGCACCGCCGAGGATCGAGCTCTCGGCCAGCAGGAGAGCGGCGCCGGGATGGGCCAGACGGATTTCGCCGACAAAGTCGTCATAGGCCTTGGTGTAGGCTGCCTCGTTCGGCAGGTCTTTGCTGAAATCGTTGGTGCCCAGGCAGATGACGATCGCGTCCGGCATATAGTCCGCGTGGTTCCACCGCGCCGCCGGATCGTCGGGCAGGGCGCGCTGGAAGAACTGCGGCGCATTGATGCCGTCGGTCTTTCCCGTCCAGTCACGGATAATGCCGCGGCCCCCGCAGCTGATGAGGTGGACCTGCGCCTGGAGCCAGCGCCCGAGCAGCATGCCGAACGAGCGGGCCGCGTTGGCGGCTCGCGGGGTGGAAATGTTCTCCGGGGGAAACCGCTCCACGTACTCGCCGCTCGTGATCGAGTCCCCGATGAACATCAGCCGGCGGCCGGGCCACGGGGGCGGCGGCAGCAATTCGCACCCGGCCGGCAGCACCAGACCCTGAAAAACCACCACGCCCTGCCACGACTCCGTGCGGCGAACCAGCTCAACGAGCCAGCCCTGCGGCGGGGCTTCTCCGGTCGGCAGCTGGATTTTGTTCTCCCCCAGGTTCAGGTGGATCACGACCGGATCCCAGCCGTTGCATGCGAGATTGAAATAGCAGTTCGCCGAGCTGGCGCTCAGCCGCAGCACCGGTGCAGGGCCGCGATAGACGAACCGCATCGTGATGCCGGGGAACCCCATGCGGGCTTCGTCGCCGGTCAGGGCCACGCGACCCATGTAGGCGATCCGCGGATCGTGGGAGGAAACGGGTATTGAGCTCATCATGCTCGGACCAGGCGGGGTTTCGGCCGCCGGCAGGAGGGCGGCGGCGGAGGTGACGGCGAGGAGAAGCGCGAGAAAGCGCATGACAACCGACGAGTATACATCCGGCCCGGGGAGGCAACATCAAGCACGGGGCTGAAGCCGGCCAGTCGTGCTCGCCCTTGTTTTTCTCCTTTTTTTGATACAAGTTGCCTTTGCACTTAAACCTCCGTCCGCACTTCCATGAAGACTCGCCTCCTCCGCTCCTGCCTGTGTCTCGCGTCGGCGTTGCTCGCCGCCGCCAGCCTGTCTGCCCAGGCGCCCAAGATCGAATTCCCCGCGGCCAGCCCGGCCGCAACGCTCAAGCAGCGCGTCGGCCTCACTGACATTGAGATCAATTATTCCCGCCCAGGCCTCAAAGGCCGCGTGGTCGTCGGCAAGATTGATCCCTATGGCAAGGTCTGGCGCACGGGCGCCAACAGCGCGACCCGGATCAGCTTCAGCACGCCGGTCAAGCTGCAGGGAAGCAAACTCGACGCGGGGACCTATGAGCTCTTCACCATTCCCGGCCCGGACGAGTGGACCATCATTCTGCAAAAGGCCGGCAAACAGTGGGGCGCCTATCAATACAAGGAGGAAAACGACGTCCTGCGCGTGAAGGCCAGGCCCGTGGCACTCGCGAGTCCGCTCGAGACGTTCACGATCGATATCAACGACATTCGCGACGAGTCGGCCACGCTCGACCTGATCTGGGCCGATTGGCGGGTGCCCGTGAAGATCGAGGTCGATGTTGTCGCCACCATTGTGCCGCAAATCGAGGCCGTGATGGCCTCGGACGCCGCCAAAAAGCCCTACGCGCAGGCCGCCATGTTCTATCGCGATCACGACCTCGACCTAAAGAAGGCCGCCGCGTGGATCGACGCCGCGATCGCGGAACAGCCCAACGCCTACTACTACCTCTATCACAAGGCCAGAATCCTTGCCAAGATGGGCGACAAGGCCGGCGCGCTCGCGACCGCCCGGCAGTCGATCGAACTCGCGGCCAAGGACAAGGAGAACCTTGCCGCGAAGGCCGAATACACCCGCTTGAACGAGGCGCTCATCGCCGGCCTGCAGTGATGAGACCCGACGGTTGGTTCCCCTGGCCGGCGTCGTGTTCGCCGCGAGTTGCTCGGGTTTTATTCTGTTTGGGCACGCTGCTCAGCGGGCGGTCCCAAGCGGAGGCTGCGCCGGAGCCGGCGTCCCCGGCAGTCGTTCTGCAGGATCTGCGCAGTTTTCGCGAACTGGGGAGCGTTCTCTATATCGCAGCTCATCCCGACGATGAGAATACCCAGCTGATCGCCTACCTGGCGCGCGGCCGGAACTACCGCACCGGCTACCTCTCGCTCACCCGCGGCGACGGCGGACAGAATGTGCTCGGGCCCGAGTTTGGCGATGAGCTGGGCGTGATCCGCACCCAGGAATTGCTGGCGGCCCGGCGCATCGACGGCGGGCGCCAGTTCTTCTCCCGCGCGATCGATTTTGGGTTTTCCAAGGATTACCGCGAGACCCTCGGCTTCTGGGACCGGCCGCAAGTGTTGTCCGATATTGTGCGCGTCATCCGGACGTTCCGTCCGGACGTGCTCATCACGCGGTTCTCGACCCAGCCGGGCGGCACGCACGGCCACCACACCGCGTCGGCAGTGCTGGCACTGGAGGCGTTCAAGCTCGCCGGAGATCCTCAGGCCTTTCCCGAACAGCTGGGGACACTGACCCCGTGGCAGCCCCGGCGGATTCTCTGGAACGTGGGCCGGTTTGGCCGCGATGCGAACGCCCCCATCGAGCCCGACTTGCTGCAGATCGATGTCGGCGGAAACGATCCGCTGACCGGCGAGTCGTTCGCCGCCATCGCCGGACGCAGCCGGTCCATGCACAAGACCCAAGGGTTCGACAAATTTACCGGATTTGGCGGCGGGCCGCGGCCCGAGCTGTTTCGCATGCTTGCCGGCGAACCCGCCACCAAGGACATCCTCGACGGCGTCGACACCACTTGGAATCGCGTGCCCGGCGGAGCCGAGATCGGACGACTCACCGACGACGCCATTGCGCAGTTCAATCCACAGAACCCTGCCGCCAGTGTGCCGGCTCTGCTGACGCTTCGCGGCCGGCTGACCGCGCTTTCCGCCGACCCCGTGGTGGCGGAAAAGCGCCGGCAACTGGATCACATCGTCCAAACCTGCCTCGGGCTCTCCGTGGAAACGCAGGTGACACAGGCCGAGGTTGTGCCCGGCGAGACACTGAGACTGCGCCACACCGCGATGGTGAGCTCAGGCGTTGTTCCTGTCCGCTGGGTGGCCGTGCGGTACCCGGGCAACGCACGCCAGCTTGGCGAGGCCCTGGATTTGCAGCCCGGCAAGGCAGCGACGCGCGAAGGGAGCCAAGACCTTTCTGCCGGCACGCCCTTGAGCCAGCCCTACTGGCTGCGCGAGCCGCATACCACCGGCATGTTTCGCGTGGACGATCCCGCGCTGATTGGACGCCCTGAGAATCCGCCCGTCTTCCCCGTTGAGCAGGTATTTGAGGTCGGTGGACAAACCCTGGTGATTCCGGACGAGCCCGTGCAGATCGCGTCCAACCAGGCCGGTGGAGAGACCCGCCGCCGGCTGGAGGTGATCGCGCCGATCGCGCTCAAATTCGCCTCGGAGGTGCGGCTGCTCGCCCCCGGCGCGTCCCGTCCGGTGGAAGTAGAGATCACAGCCTTCCGGCCCGGGGTCGCCGGCTCGCTGGGGTTGGCGGCACCCGCCGGCTGGACGGTCGCACCCGCGACGCAGGCGTTCCGGCTTTCGGCCGTCGGGGAGAAGGCGAAGTTCACCTTTTCGGTCACCGCGCCGTCACAACCATTATCGGCGGACATCACGGCCCGCGCGAAAATCGGCGGCTCGCAGTACACCAGCGAGCGGGTGGAGGTTCACTATGCCCACATTCCGCCGGTGCTGCTCCAGCCACTGGCGCGGATCAAGGTCGTGAGCCTTGAACTGGCGACCCGCGGGCACAAGGTGGGCTACGTGCCCGGCGCCGGCGATGGCGTTTTGGAAGGTCTCGAACAGATGGGTTACGCGGTAACCACGCTGACCGGCGCGGATCTCATCGCGGAAAAGCTGCGCGAATTCGACGCGGTGGTCGTCGGCATCCGGGCGTTCAACGTGCGGACGGATCTTGTGCCGCGTTTGCCAGCGCTGTTCGCGTACGTTGAAGCGGGTGGAAATGTCATCATGCAGTACAACAACCAGAACGGTCTGCAGAACACCAAGCTCGCGCCGTACGACCTGCGGCTGTCGTCGGACCGGGTGACGGATGAGACCGCCGTGGTGACGTTTCTCGCGCCGGATCACCTGGTGCTCAACACGCCCAACAAGATCACCAGCGCCGATTTCGAGGGCTGGGTGCAGGAGCGCGGCATCTATTTTCCAAACCAGTGGGACGCGCACTTCACACCCATCCTCGCCTGCAGCGATCCCGGCGAGGCGCCGTTAAAGGGTGGCCTGCTGGTCGCGGGTTATGGTAAGGGCTATTTCGTCTACACCGGTCTCGTGTTTTTCCGGGAACTCCCCGCGGGCGTGCCCGGCGCGTACCGACTCTTCGCCAACCTGGTCTCGCTTGGAAGATGAAGTTCCCGGAGCAAGCTCCGGGTATTCCCGCAAGGCTTGTCATGTTTCATTTCATCCAACGCCTGTTTCGTGGCACGGGTCTCCGGACCCGTGAGCTCCTTCCCCACGGGTCCGGAGACCCGTTCCACTCTCCAGCCCAGCCGGGCGCGGATGAGTCGACCGGTCTGCCGGGATTGCCCACCTGGCGGCGGGTCTACCTCTTCGTGTTTGGATGCTTTGTCCTCTGGGTGGTGTTGCTGGTGGTGTTTTCGCGGGTCTTTGCATGAGCCTGCTCGACTACCTCGTGCTGTTCGGGACGATGATCGGCATCGCCGCCTACGGCACGTGGCAGACGCGCGGCGTGCACAGTCTGTCCGGCTATTTCAAGGGCGACCAGACCACGCGGTGGGCGGCCATCGGCATCTCCGTCATGGCGACCCAGGCGAGCGCGATCACGTTCATGTCCACCCCGGGGCAGGGCTACGAGAGCGGCCTTGGATTCGTCCAAAACTACTTCGGCATGCCGCTCGCGCTGATCATCGTCGCGGCGGTCTTCCTGCCCCTCTACCGGCGGCTCGATGTCTACACCGCCTATGAGTTTCTCGGGAGGCGCTTCGACGCCAAAACCCGCCTGCTCGGCGCGGCGCTGTTTCTGCTGCAGCGCGGACTCGCCGCCGGCATCACCATCTATGCGCCGGCCATTGTGCTCTCCACCGTTTTCGGCTGGCGGCTGGATGTCACCATCCTGCTAAGCGGACTGCTGGTCATTGTCTACACCGTGACGGGCGGCAGCCGGGCGGTGACCCTCACCCACAAATACCAGCTGGGGCTGATCTTCGCGGGCATGGTGACGGCCTTCATCGTGCTGCTGGTGCGGCTGCCGGCCGGGCTCACGCTGACTGATGCGTTCACCGTCGCCGGCGGATTCAAGAAACTGGAGGCGGTGGATTTCTCCCTCGACGTCGACCAGCGCTACACCTTCTGGTCCGGCCTGCTGGGCGGGTTGTTCCTGTCGCTGTCGTATTTCGGCACCGACCAGTCCCAGGTCCAGCGCTACCTTCACGGGGCGTCGCTGCGCGAGAGCCGGCTGGGACTGATGTTCAATGCCGTCTGCAAGATCCCGATGCAGTTCTTCATCCTGCTGCTGGGCGCGCTGGTCTTTGTCTTCTACCAGTTCGAGCGGCCGCCGGTGTTTTTTAACGAGGTTGCGTGGAAGTCCCAGGCGGAACGCGCGTCGGGCGACCGGCTGCGCGCGCTCGCGGCGGACTTCACCGCGGTGCACACCCAGAAGCAGCAGTTGATCCGCGCCTGGCTCGATGCGCAGCACGCCGGGAATCCGCAGGCGGCGGCCACCGCGCGCGCCGCCGCCGTGGCGGCGCAGGCGCACAGCGAGGCCATCCGCGACGAGACCAAAGGCCTGCTGCACGCCGCCGATCCACGGACGAGCACCAACGATGCCGACTACGTGTTCATCACGTTCGTGCTCGGCCACCTGCCGCACGGGATGATCGGCCTGCTCGTCGCGGTGATCTTTGCCGCCGCGCTTTCTTCCAAGGCCTCCGAACTCAATGCGCTCGGCGCCACCACCACCGTCGATTTCTACCGGCATGTGCTCAAACGCGACGCCAGCGATGCGCACTACGTCGCCGCCTCCAAGTGGTTCACCGCGTTCTGGGGCCTGGTCGCCCTCGCCTTCGCCCTGTTCGCCCACCTCGTGGAGAACCTCATCCAGGCGATCAACATCCTCGGCTCCGTTTTCTACGGCGTGGTGCTCGGCCTCTTCCTGGTGGCGTTCTTCCTGCGGCGCGTCGGCGGCACCGCGGTGTTCTGGTCCGCGCTGACGGCCCAGACGCTGGTGTTCGGCCTCTTTTTTACGCTCAACATCAGCTACCTCTGGTATAACTTGATCGGGTGCGCGGCCTGCGTGCTGCTCAGCCTCATTCTCCAGGCCGCGTCGGGCGCCCGCGGAAATACCGCGGAACCCGTCACCGCGACGCCATGACTCCGCTCATCTGCTTCGGCCAGCAACCGTGCGGGTTCTTTCCCCGCCGGTTCCTCTTTGCCAAGATCCAGACCGCGCGGCGGCTGCAGGCCGAGCTCGGCGGCGAGATCGTCTACTTCTGCCACGACAGCGACCACGATCCGCGCGAGACCCAGACCATCCTGCGGCATCGGAAAACGGGTGAGTTGGCGCCGTTGAATTTCGCGTTCGAGAACAAAATGCAGCGCAAGTTCACCCCGCTATTTCTGAAGCGCGTCCTCGCGGGCTGGCGCGACAACACCACCCGCCAGCTCCCGGCCTACGTGGCGCCGGCGGCTGTCAACGCCTTCCGCAGCAACCCGGCCGAGACGGTCGCTGACTTCTGCCTCGAAATGTACCGTCGCATGGGCCTGCTCGAGGGCATCCGCGTCGTCCGTTCCGGCGACCCGGCGGTCCGCCGCGCCGCCTGCGACGTGGCCGAATTCTTTGTCGACGTCCGCCACGAGGGCGAGATCGTGCGCGCCCGGTTCGCCGGCGGCGCCCTCCGGCTGCACGAGGGCGGGGAGGTCTTCATCGACCTGCCGGCCGCCCCCTTCACCCGGGAGCAGGTCAGCCCAACCCGCGACACGCGCTTGCGTTGGATGCAATCAGTGGTGCACTGCACTCATTATATTGCCGGCCCGGGCGAACGGGCGTATCTGCATCCCGCAGAAGCTCCGGATATCACTTTCATTGATCGCGACCCCATCGACCACTCCGATGAAGCCTACACCAACCTCCCCGCGTGATCACCGGATGCTCCTGGCGTTTGGCGCACATCCCGATGACATCGAATTCGGGTGCGGCGGGGTGATTGCCCGGGAAACCCAGGCCGGCTGCGGGGCCCACCTGGTGGTCTGCTCGCGCGGCGAGTCCGCCACGAGCGGCACACCCGCCCGGCGCACGAAGGAGGCAAAGACCGGAGCCCGGCTGCTCGGCGCCTCCATCGAGTTCATTGATCTTGGCGGCGATGCGCACCTTGAGGTCCGCGTCGCGCATGTGCTCCGGCTCGCGAGCCTCATCCGCGGCGTGCGGCCGGATATCGTGCTCGCGCCGAGCCTGGCGGAGAACCAGCACCCCGATCACCCCAAGCTGGGCCGGATGGTGCGCGACGCCGCCCGGCTGGCCCGGTACGGCGGCGTCAAGGAACTGCGGAACTCCGCGCCGCATGCGATCGGGACCCTTTTGTTCTACGCCGTCACCCCGGAGGCCGAACCCGCCGATCTCGGCCGGGTGCTGGTCGACGTGTCCGCGCCGGCGGTCATGTCCGCCTGGACCGCCGCCATGGAAACGCATGTCTCCCAGGTGTCGGTTCGCAACTACGTGGAACTGCAGCTCACGCGGGCGCGTTTGCACGGCCTGCGCGGCGGCGTGGCCTACGCAATTCCGCTCTTCCCGAACGAGCCGCCGGTCCTCGAATCGCTGGAACCACTGGGCCGGGCGGCACGTCAATTCTGACATGGCGACCGACCGACCGCTCAAGATCGGCATCACCTGCTATCCCTCCGTGGGCGGCAGCGGGATTCTCGCCTCGGAGCTGGGCGAAGAACTGGCCCGGCGCGGGCACGAAGTGCATTTCATCAGCTACGAGCGTCCGTTCCGCATGCCGGCGGACGCGGCCCGCCTATTCTTCCACCCAGTCGTCATCAATGACTACGGGCTGTTCAAGTATCCCGATTACACCCTGCCGCTGTCCGTGAAGATGGCCGAGGTGAGTCGCGACCACGGTCTCGATGTTCTGCATGTGCATTACGCCGTGCCGCACGCCACCGCCGCGATTCTCGCGCGGTCGATGCTGCCTCCCGACCGGCGGCCCCGGGTGGTCACCACCCTGCACGGCACCGACACGACGCTGCTCGGTCGCGACGCCGGCTATGGACCGGCGATCAGCCATGCGCTGGCGCGGTCGGACGCGATTACGACCGTCTCCGAGTGGTTGCGCCGCGAAACCGAGCGACTGCTGGCGGTCACCCGGCCGGTCGAGGTGATTCACAATTTCTTCGCCCCCGAGCCGCCCCACCGCTCCCGCGAAGAGGTGCGCCGCGAGCTGGGCCTCGGGTCCGAGGCGCTGGTGCTGCACCTCTCTAATCTCCGGCCGTTGAAGCGCATCGACCTGCTGCTCGAAACCGCGGCCCGCATCCGGCCGCGGGAATCATTCAAGCTGGTGATCCTCGCCGGCTCGGCGTTCGCACCCTTCTCTGACACGGTGCGACGGCTCGGCTTGGAAGACCGGGTGATTGTGCGGGAGAAGGTCCTCGACATCGAGGACTACCTGCAGGCGGCCGATCTCGGATTGTACACCTCGGAGGTGGAGAGTTTCTGCCTGAGCATCCTCGAAGGAATGTGTTTCGGCTGTCCCAGCGTGGCGACACGGGTCGGCGGCATCCCTGAGGTGGTGGACGACGGCACGACTGGGTTGCTGGTCCCGTTCGGGGACGTCGGTGGGCTGGCGCGCGCTGCTGAGCGCCTGATCCAGGATCCAGCCTCCCGGGCGGTGATGGGCCAGACCGCTCGCGACCGGGCCCACGAGCGATTTTCCGCCGACCGAATCGTCCCGCGCTACGTGGAACTGTACCGGCGGGTGTGCGCCCAGCCCTCCCGGCCGGATTGAGCGAGATCGTGACCTCGCCAGAGCGGACTATTTGACGACGGTGAAGGGCACGGAGAACTGCGTGCCCTCCCACATCAGTTTCACCACACCGCCGCCGCCCGTTGCGTTCTTCTCCACAGCCATCGTGAACTGGCCCACCGGTTGATCGAGCGGGTCTTTTTTCAGGTCGATCCGGGCGAGATCCTGCTTCTCGTCATATTGCAGGCCCCATTGCCCGAGCTGCTTGTTGACGATCAACTTGGCCGTGCCGGTGGAATCCGGTAGCGTGAAGAGCGTGTAGGCCCCTGCAGGAATCGTCACCCCTCCCAGCACAATCGGCTTCTGGGTGATGAGCAGCGTGGCTTCGTCGGCCCCCGTGCGCCAGACCTTGCCGTACGGCACCAACGTGCCCCAGATCTGGCGGACCTCGCCGCTCTTGGGATCCTTGGAAAAGGGCCGGCCGTACACGATCATGACCCGGCTGCCATCGACGACCTTGCTGATCGTCTCGTGCGGGCTGAGCCGCGGCTGCTGCGCGCTGAGCGGCAGCAACCCGGCGAAGGTGGTGACAATGATAAGAAGGGTGGAGGTGAGTCTTCGCATGGTGTTTCCTGGCTTTTCTGGTCGTTGAGGCAGTCCCCGGGCGGGCCGTCGATTGATCGTTCGAATCAAAGAAGGATTCCGTCGCGGGTAATTTCAGAACTGCCTTGGCAGAAGAAGATAGCCCGGAGCGCGCTTTCGGCAAGCCTTCACGTCGCGGGAGATGGACAAATCCCTCGTAATTCAGCAACTTCAGACCAATCGCAAAACTGACGATTGGCATGGCTGGAAAGTCGGGTTCGATCACCAACCATCCTTCGTCGGGCCGATGGTCGCCTCCGCCTTCACCGCTTCCCATGGAATCTATGGTTGCCGCGCCGGCAGGACGGTCCGGATCCCCTTCAACGAGGACCGGCGTACGAGACTTCTTTGATTGATCTCTGAAGCTGGAAGATCGGGGCAATCATCGGCGGCAACATCATCCAAGCCGCCGACTCAATGGTCAGAATCGAAGATTATCTCCGCCATGAACAACACCAGCCAGCTCGGAGGAAACGCATTCGCGGGGTCATTCGGTCCACTCGGCGCGGGCTGGTGGCTTTTGATCTGCCTTGCCACGTTGGCGGCCAGCGTTTCGGCGCAATCCGTGGATGCTCCCGCGCCGTTCCGCCTTAGTGCGAACCACCGCTATCTTCTCGACCGCCAGGATGTCCCATTCCTGCTCCAGGGTGACGCGGCGTGGTCGCTCATCGCAAATGTCACGAGGGAGGAGGCGACCGTCTACCTGCAGAACCGCCGCGCGAAGGGGTTCAATGCGATTCTCGTCAACCTTATCGAACACAAATTCGCAAAACGCGCGCCGCGGAACGTCTATGGCGAAGCCCCGTTCCCTGATCCGTCCGACTTTACAGTTCGGAATGAGAAATACTTTGAGCATGCCGACTGGGTCATTCGCAAGGCCGCCGAGAACGGCCTGGTGGTGCTGCTTGCCCCCGTGTACCTGGGCTACCCGGGGAAGGACGAGGGCTACTTCGACGAGGTCATGGCCAACGGCGCGGAGAGATGCCTGGCCTACGGGCGATTCCTGGGGCAGCGGTACAAGGATTTCGACAACCTCATCTGGGTGATGGGAGGCGACCGCGATCCCGGCCCGGCCCGGGAGCACGTGGACATGGTCGCGTACGGCATCCGGGAGTCCGACCGTCGCCATCTAATGACTGCACACTGCCACGGGGACTCCGCCCCGGCAGAGCAGTATCCCGGCTCGTGGCTCCAGATCGGCACTTCGTACACCTACGAAATTGTGCACCTCCGCCTGACCTGGGATTATGATCGCAAGCCGGCGATGCCGCTCTTCCTGATCGAGTCCATCTACGAGGGCGAGCACAACTCCTCGGAGGTCCAAGTTCGCCGCCAGGCCTACTGGGCGGTTCTCTGCGGCGAGTTCGGTCATGTGATGGGGAATTACCCCGTTTGGAGCTTCAATTCGGGCTGGCAGGCCGCGATGGATGCACCGGGATCGGTGGGAATGATGTGCTGGGGCAAACTGTTCCGATCGCGCCCCTGGTACAATCTCGTGCCCGACCGGGAACACCAGGTCGTCACCGATGGACTGGGGGAGTTCTGGGGGCTCGATTACCTGACGGCGGCCGCCACGCTTGACGGCGGCACGGTCATCGCCTACCTGCCCACCGCGCGAACGATCACCGTGGATCTGTCGCGGCTGGCAAAAGGGCGGACCAATGTTTGGTGGTTCAATCCGCGTACCGGCATCGCGACGGCAGCTGGGACTCTCGCCTCGGAGGGAGCCAGGCAGTTTGCACCTCCGAGCGAGGGCGACTGGGTGCTCGTGCTTGACAACGCCGCGAAAAACCTCCCGGCACCGGGGCAATGATTCAAAAGTCTCCACCTCCGAACCCGGCGCGTCGCCGTTGGCCTGGCGTCGGTGTGATCGCTCTTGCCCTTTTGCTCGCCGCCGCCATCGAGACGAGTCGGCTGCGTGGCCCAATATCCCTGTTCTGAAACGCCCCGCCAGAAAACCCCGCCAGTCCGCCTTCCCATGAAAAATCCTTCACCGAGGGGTCACTTATGACGCTTCAGTGGATCGACTGGCTGGTCATTTGCCTCTATGCGGTCACGATTTTGAGCGCCGGCTTCTTGCTCGCCCGCAAGACGCAGTCATCCGAGGGCTACTTTCTCGCGGGCCGCGCCCTGCGCTGGCCCGTCATTGGGGCCTCGCTCTTCGCGGCCAACATCTCGGCGGAACACTTCGTGGGGCTTGCCGGGAGCGGCTACGCCGGTGGCATGGCAGTCGGAGGATACGAATGGTCGGCTGTCTTTTGCCTCGTGCCGCTGATCATGCTGTTTCTGCCCTTCTATATCCGAAACAAGATCTTCACGGTGCCCGAGTTCCTCGAACAGCGTTTCAGCCCGGGCGTCCGGCTTTTCTTCTCGGGCTTCATGGTCGTGCTGTCGGTGTTAACGAAGATTTCCATCTCACTGTGGGCATCGTCCCTGGTCTTCTCCGATCTGCTGGGGTGGCCGCCGCTCATCGTCATCTGGGTCATCGGCCTGGTCACGGCACTCTACACGATGAAAGGCGGGTTGCGCGTCGTCGTTTACACCGACGCGCTGCAGACCACCATCCTGCTCATCGCCGCAGTCGTCCTGACGGTCGCGGGGTTGCATCACGTCGGCGGCTGGAGCGGGCTGCATGCCAGATTGGCGCCGGAAATGTTTCAAATGGTCAAGCCCGCGACCCATCCCGACTACCCGTGGCCCGGCATGTTCTTCGGGGTGTTTCTCGCCGGGAGTTTCTACTGGTCGATGGACCAGGTGCTCGTGCAAAGGACGTTTGCCGCGAAGAACCTCGGCGAGGGGCGCCGGGGGGCCATTCTATGCGGTTTTCTGAAACTGACGACCCCGTTTCTCCTGGTTCTCCCCGGCTTGATCGCCAAAGCGATGTTCCCGAATCTCGCAAAAGCCGACCAGGCCTATGGCACGCTGTTGCGCCACATCATGCCCGCCGGGCTGCTGGGACTGACGATCAGCGGCATCGGCGCCGCCCTCATGGGCCACATCAGCGCAACCTATAACTCGGTCTCCACGCTTCTCACGCGCGATTTCTACCTGCGCTGGCGGCCCGCCGCGACCCAGGCGCAGCAAATCCGCGTCGGCCGGGCAGCCGTGCTGGTCGTGTTTGCCCTGGGTTCGGCGTGGGCGCCGATGATTGGACGGTTTGGCAATCTCTTCACCTACCTGCAGACCGTGCAGGTCTATTTGATGCTACCGTTCGCGGGCATCTTCTTCCTCGGAGTGCTCTGGAAACGCACGACGACGCCTGGGGTGATCGCGTGCCTGTGCACCGCCTGCGTGGTGTGCCCCCTCCTGATGCTCAACGGCGAGGTGCATTTCCTGCCGTTCATGGAGGCACCGCTGCTGCGCCCGTGGCTCCACGCCGCCATGCTGGCCTTCGCGGTTTGCATGGTGGTGTTGGTCGCAGTGAGCTGCTCCACGCAGCGTCCGGCCGAGCAGAAAGTGGCCACCACCACCGTGTCGGACTGGCGGCTCCTGTTCGCGGCAGACGATGGCAGAGGACTGCGCGACTATCGGATCTGGCTGATCATCGTTGTGTTGGCGGCAGCGGGGCTGTGGTTTGCGATGCGTTAAGCGATCCTCCCAACACCGCATGATTTTTGCCCCCGGACAGAATCAGGCAGCGACGAAAGCGGCCGGCAGGGCTCGACTCAAGATCTCCATTTTCACCCATGACTCCACGTGAACGTTACTTCGCCGTCCTCCGCAGCGAGCGGCCCGACATCCTGCCGCGCCTGCCGATCCTGATGCAGTTTGCCGCCGAGCACATCGGCTCCCACTACGACGCCTTCGCCTCGGATTCCCGCGTCCTGGTCGAGGCCAACCTGCGTTGCGCCGAGGAATTCGGCCTCGATCAGCTCAGCTCGATCTCCGATCCCTATCGGGAAACCGCCGGCTTCGGCGCGCCCATGGCGTTTCCGCGCGACGGCGTGCCGATCTGCTTGAAACCGCCGCTGGCGGAAAACCCGGATCTCGCGCAACTCCCGCGGCCCGATCCCCTGCAAGCCCCGCGCATGCTCGACCGGATTGAGGCGGTGCGCGCCTTCCGCGCGCGCGCCGGCGATCACTACTCGATCCTGGGCTGGGTCGAGGGTCCCGCCGCCGAGGCCGCCAACCTGCGGGGCGTCTCGAATCTTTTCATGGATTTGCTCGACGACCCCGCGTATGCGCGCGCGCTGATGGCCCGCTGTGTCGAGACCGCCATCGATTTTGCCGGCGCCCAGATTGCGGCTGGCGCCGACACCATTGGCGTCGGCGATGCCGTCGCCAGCCAGGTCTCCCGGAAAACCTATGAATCGCTCGTCCTGCCGTTTGAAAAGCAGCTGGTGACTGCTCTCCATGGGTTGGGCGGCCGCGTGCGGCTGCATATTTGCGGAAACATCACCCATTTGCTGCCCGGCGTCGCCACGCTCGGCGCCGATATTGTCGACCTCGACCACTGGGTGGACCTGACCCAGGCGCGTCGCGTGCTCGGCGCGGGTGTCGTGCTCGCCGGCAACATCGATCCCGTTGCCGGCGTCATGCGCGGCCCGCCCGCGGCGATCAAGGCAGCCATGCTCCGCTGTTACGCCGCCGCCGGCGCGCCGTTCATGGTCGCCGCCGGCTGCGAAATCCCCGCGCCCACGCCGCCCGCCAATCTTCGCGCGCTCTGCACGCCCATGACGCCCGACTGATGATTGCCGCGCGGATCTTCTCCTTCGCCCCATGAGTGCAGGCTCCACCAGCCTTAGAAATGCCGGCATGGCGTTGCTGGTCTTTTGCGTGACCGCCCTCGCCTACCTGCCCTCGTTCACCGGTGAGATCATTTGGAACGACAACGACTACGTGACCGCGCCGGCCCTGTCCTCGTTCCGCGGCCTGGGTCGCATCTGGACTGAGCCCGGCGCGACCCAACAGTACTATCCGCTCCTGCATAGCGCTTTTTGGGTCCAGCATCGGCTCTGGGGCGATCACCCCTTCGGCTACCATGTCGTCACCCTGCTCCTGCATGCCGGTTCTGCGGTGTTGTTTGCCCTGGTGCTGAGCCGGCTGCGCATTTCGGGGGCATGGCTAGCGGCACTCCTTTTTGCGCTCCATCCGGTGCATGTCGAGTCGGTGGCCTGGATCACCGAGCAGAAGAACACGCTCTCGCTCTTCTTCTATCTCGCAGCGGCGCTGATCTACCTGGATTTCGACGAGACCCGGCGCCCCCGCGCGTATGGTGCGGCCCTGGTCCTGTTCCTTCTCTCGCTGCTCTGCAAGACCGTGACGGCCACGCTGCCGGCGGCGTTGCTCGTGGTCTTCTGGTGGAAGCGCGGCCGCCTCGAGTGGCGGCGCGATGTCCAACCCCTCATTGCGTGGGTGATTCTCGGTGCCGCGACGGGACTGTTTAGCAGCTGGGTTGAGAAAAACTTCGTCGGCGCGCAGGGCGTCGATTTCACCCTGCCGTTCCTTGCCCGCGTCCTGGTGGCGGCTCGCGCCTTTTTCTTCTACCTGGGCAAGCTGGTTTGGCCCTCCGACCTCAACTTCGTCTACCCGCGCTGGATCGTGGACGCCGCCGACTGGCGGCAATGGCTCTTCGTCCTCGGCCTGGCCGGCCTGGCCGCGACTCTCTGGGCCGTCCGGGGGCGCACGCGCGCGCCGCTGGCGACTTTTCTGTTTTTTGCGGGATCGCTTTTCCCGGTGCTGGGATTCATCAATCTCTACGGGGCACTCTACTCGTGGGTGTGGGATCATTGGCAATACCTGCCCGACCTCGGTCCGCTGGCTCTCGCCGGCGCCGGCATCGCCCTCGGCTGGGAAAAGGCGGCGGTTCAACTGCGCTGGCTCGGTCGACCTTCAATGGCGGCGCTCGCCGTGCTGCTCGGAGCGCTGACGTGGAACCACTGCAAATTGTTCCACGACGATCAAACGCTCTTCCGCACCACCATCGCGCACAATCCCTGCTGCTGGATGGCCCACAACAACCTCGGTCTGATTCTGGCGGACTCGCCGGCGACCCTGCCGGAGGCCATCGCCGAATATACGGAGGCGCTGCGTCTCAAACCAGACGATCCTGCGGCGCACAACAACCTCGGCTTCGCGTTGACGAAGATTCCCGGACGCCTGCCGGAGGCGATCGCTCACTTCGAAATGTCGCTGCGACTCCTGCCGGAGAATCCCACCACCCAGAACAACCTCGGAATTGCATTGGCATCCATTCCCGGGCGACTGGCGGAAGCGATCGGCCACTATGAAGCGGCGCTTCAGGTCAAACCGGACGATTCAGCGGTGCACAACAACCTGGGCCTCGCGCTGGCGAAGATGCCCGGACGCCTGCCGGAGGCGATCGCTCATTTCGAGACGGCGTTGAAGATCAGTCCCGATGATTCGAATACTCACTGCAATCTCGGCAATGCCTTGGCGAAACTCCCCGACCGACTGCCGGAGGCGCTGGTCCATCTCGAAACAGCGGTCCGGCTGCAGCCCAACTCCGCGGAGACGCATTTCGCCCTTGGAATCGTTCTGGCGAAGCTTCCCGGGCGTTTGCCGGAGGCGATCCGCCACTACCAAGCGGCGCTGCTGATCCGACCCGACGATCCGAATGTGCACGGCAACCTGGGCTGCGCGTTGGCAAGAACCCCCGGTGGCCTGCCCGAGGCGATTGCGCATCTTGAAACCGCGTTGCGACTGCGGCCCGATGATCCGGAGATGCACGACAACCTGGGCCTGGTCCTGCAGGACATCCCCGGACGTCTGCCGGAGGCGGTGGCCCACTACGAAGCGGCACTGCGATTGAAACCGGACGATCCCGTTGCCCACAACAGCCTCGGCATCGTTCTCGCGCAAGACCCGGGCCGCGTCGAGGAGGCGGTGGCCCATTTCGAGGCGGCATTGCAGGCCGACTCCGGCGATCCGAAGGCGCACAATAACCTCGGTCTCGCCCTGGCGAGAATTCCCGGCCGGCTGGCCGGAGCCATCTCGGAGTATGAAACGGCTTTATGGCTTCGCCCCGCATATCCCGAGGCCCACTGCAACCTGGCCAAGGCCCTGCTCACCATTCCCGGGCGCAGGGGAGAAGCCCTCGCCCATTATGAAGAGGCCCTGCGGATCCGGCCCGACCTGACGGCAATCCGCCAGGTCGTTGAGCACCTGCGGGCGGAGTCCCGATAGCGGACCGGATGCCGGTCCGGAACGAAATGACCGACCCGCGTCCGATGGAATCCGCAGGACTCCGCACAACGAAACTCATTATCCAACTTGTTGATTGAATTGGTGGAGGTGTTGGGAGTTGAAAGCGAACGCTGATCGTTCAACACAGGCGGCGAGTTCCGCGACCTCTACGCGCTTTGCGTGTCCAGCCTGTAGGTACCATAGCCAAGACCTTGCGGGCAATTCGCTCGCGTCTCAGGTCCCCGCCGAATATCTATCCTGAGCCGTTGAGCCGGACGATTCTGAGATGGCACGCCCTGGAATGCCGTAAAACCAACCGCGCACCGAAATGAGAAGACTCATTCGCCTGTTGCTTCTGACGGCCTTGTTTCTACGAGCTCCCTTTGTCCCAGTCGCCGCGTTTGACCTTGCAACGGCAAGTTTGGAACCGTTGCCCAAAGCGCACCTCGAAGAACTGCGGGCAAAAGCAGTAAAAGGTGACGCTGAAGCCCAACGCAATCTTGGCTACCTGTATGCCACTGGCAACGGCATGCCCAAAGATCCAGCGGAAGCGGTGAAGTGGTATCGCATGGCCGCCGACCAGGGAAATGCCGCAGCCCAATCCAATCTCGGCGTGATGTATGCCAACGGCAACGGCGTTGCTAAAGACCAGATGGAGGCCGTTAAATGGTTCCGCAAGGCTGCCGAACAGGGTTACGCCCTAGCCGAATTTAACCTCGGCGTGATGTATGACAAGGGCGAGGGTATGCCCAAGGACAGCGCAGAGGCGGTAAGGTGGTATCGCATGGCCGCCGACCAGGGAAATGCCGCAGCCCAATCCAATCTCGGCGTGATGTATGACACGGGAGAGGGCGGGGTCAAGGACAGCGCGGAAGCGGTGAGGTGGTACCACAAAGCTGCCGAACAGGGGAATCTAGCAGCCGAATTCAACCTCGGCGTGATGTATGACAAGGGCGAGGATATGCCCAAGGACAGCGCAGAGGCGGTAAGGTGGTATCGCAAGGCCGCCGAACAGGGGAATCTAGCAGCCGAATCCAATCTCGGCGTGATGTATGACAGGGGCGACGGCGTGCCAAAGGACAGCGCGGAAGCGGTTAAATGGTCTCGCAAAGCTGCCGAACAGGGCTACGCCGATGCGCAGTACAACCTCGGCGTCATGTTTAAGCACGGCCAGGGTGTCCAGAAAGACCCTGTCGAAGCGGCAAAGTGGTATCGCAAGGCCGCCGATCAAGGTAATACCACAGCATTCTCAAATCTCGGGGTTCTTTATAGTAGCGGCGATGGCGTGCCGAAGGATTTGACTGAAGCTGCCAAATGGTTTCGCAAGGCCGCTGAGCAAGGTGATGACGCAGCCCAGTACAACCTCGGCGTCATGTATGCCATTGGTGACGGCGTGCCGAAGGACAGTGCCGAAGCAGCGAAATGGTATCGCAAGGCCGCCGAGCAGGGGCACACAGAAGCCCAGTTCTCCCTTGGCATGACGTATGCCAGCGGCGACGGCGTGCCCAAGGACAGCGCAGAAGCGGTAAGATGGTATCGGAAAGCCGCCGATAAAGGGTTTTTAGCCGCTCAATACCACCTCGGCCTGATTTACTCCATCGGCACCAGCGCGCCCAAGGATACTGTGGTGGCGGCGAAATGGTTTCGCAAGGCCGCCGAGCGAGGTCACATAAATGCCCAATTCTGTCTGGGTGTCATGTATGCCACTGGTGACGGCGTGCCGAAGGACAATGCTGAGGCCGTAAGTTGGTACCGCAAGGCGGCCGAACAGGGGAACCCGAACGCCCAACACAACCTCGGTATGATGTATCTCGAAGGCGTGGGAGTCCAAAAAGACGAGATCGAGGCTCTAGCTTGGTACAACGTCTGCGCAGCGTCGGGCATTGATATTACCGTAACGAACCGAGCTGCGCTTGAACGTCGGTTGGGCCGCGAGGCCGCGCTGGCGGCCCAGCAGCGCGCCAAAGAAATCCTCAACGAGATCGAGGCGGCTAAAGCCAAGAAGGTATTGGCAAAGCCGCGACCAACACGGCTGCGTTA
>PMBT01000104.1 GCA_003153035.1 Opitutia bacterium | reverse complement strand
GCGCAGCGCCGCGGCAATTCCACCTACCTCGTCGGCACCGTCGTCCCGATGCTGCCCGAAAAGCTCTCCAACGGCCTGTGCAGCCTGGTCGAGAGCGAGGACCGCGTGACGAAGGCCGTCCTGCTCACCTTCCACAAGGGCCGGCTCTCTGGCACCGCGTTCGCCAACACGGTCATTCGCAGCCGCAAGCGCCTCACCTACCGCCAGGCCTACGCGTTCCTCAAGGAGGACAACCTTGAGAAGATCCGCCATCTGCCGCCGCCGCCCGCCCATCAGACCGGCGCCACCGGCCGGGCTTTGTCCGCGCTCTCGCGCGATGAGCTCACCGACCTGCAGCACTGGATCCGCCAGCTCTGGGACCTCGCCGCCCGGATGCGGCGCGAACGCATGCGCAACGGCAGTCTCGACCTCGACATGCCCGAGGTGAAGATCTTTGTCGACGCCCAGGGCTACGCCGACCGGCTGGAACGCATCGAGTCGGACGAAAGCCACCAGCTCATCGAGGAGTTCATGCTCGCCGCGAACGAGGCGGTCGCCCGCGTGACGAAGCAGCACCGCCTGCCCTCGTTGTACCGCGTGCACGACGATCCCGACGAGGAGAAGCTGCAGGAATACCGCCAGCTGCTCGGCACGTTCGGGGTCACCGTCGGCGATCTCACGCAGCGGAGCGAGATCATGCGGCTGCTCAATCTGCTCAAGACCCACCCGCAGGGGTATACCCTGCGCATCCAGCTGCTGCGCAGCCTCCGCAAGGCCGTCTACCGGGCCACGCCCGATGGGCATTACGGCCTGGCCAAGCAGGATTACACGCATTTCACCTCGCCGATCCGCCGTTATGCCGACCTCCTGGTGCATCGCGTGTTCGACCAGTACCTGATCAAATACCTGGGCCTGCCGCCGCCGCGTGGTTTCCAGTTCGGCTACAACGCGGCCCGCATGGAAAGCCTGGCCGAGCACCTCAGCCTCACCGAGCAGAACAGCATGGAGGCCGAGCGCGATTCGCAGAAGGTCAAGCTGCTCGAGTTCTTCGAGCGCGAGGTGGCGAAGAAGAAGAAGAGCGTGTTCGCCGCGGTCATCACCGACGTACGCAACCACGGACTGTTTGTCGAGCTGCCCGACGCCATGACCTTCGGCCTCATCCACCTCTCGACGATGGGGGACGACCTTTACCAGCTGAACAGCGCCGGCACCGCCCTCATCGGACGCCGCAGCAAGCGCCGGCTCGAACTCGGCCAGAAGATCAGCGTCGTCACCGAGCGGGTCGACCGCTTCAAGCGCCAGATCGATTTTCGGCTGAGCGCCTGAGGCGGTCCCGGGTGGCCCTGTAGGGCGGAATCGCCGGATCCCGCCTCGTTTTGGTTGGGTCGATTTGACCGCTGGCAATTCCCCTCGGGCCATCCCAAACCGGTCGGTGCGCCGGTGTAGGAAGCCCGCTTGCCCGTTCGACAAGCTCAGGGTCCCGAGCGGGGTCGAGGGACGGGCGATTTCCCTCTGCATACTCCTTCGCCCGGCCCACGGAGGACAGGTCGCGCGCAAGCGCGCTTCCTACAGAGGCATGGATCCGTCTTTGGAAACGGCACGGTTCGGCGACCGCGCCCTACAAATCTCCGCCGCGCTACTTTTTTCCGGGCGCCGGGAAAGTGAAGGGCATCTCGACCCGGGTCGCAACCGGATGTCCGTTTTTCACCGTGGGCAGGAATCGCCATTGGCGGATGACCGCCATCGCGGCTTCGCCGAATTCCGGCAGGCTGGCCGCTATCAATTTCGGGTCGGAAACGGCGCCATTGGTGTCGATCGCGAACGAAAGCGTGGCGCTGCCTTCGATCCCCTTTTTGTAGAGCGCCGGGGGGTATTCCGGCGCCGGACCCACCAAGGGCTGCGTGGGCGAGTCTCGGAGGTCCTTGATGCGTTCACGAACCATCCGGTTGAGCGCGGATTCCATGGCGCCAAACGGCATCATGGATTGGAAGAGTTCTCGCCCGCCCGAAAAGAGGTAAAGATCATAGTGTCCTGACGCATTGGACATATTCATCGGCACCCTCAGGTCGACCGGGAAAAGGCGCCTCGGCTCGAGCTTGCCCACCTCGAAGAGGAAGAGACCGGAGTCCCCCCGGTTGTTCTTGAGGACGATCACAAGGAAGACGTGCTCCAGCGAAAAGGCCGTTTCGAGGTCGCACTTCAGGTGAAACTCCCGGTTGATCTCGCCGCCCGTGTCGACCATGGCCGAGGACGTTTCCACCCAGGAGTGCCGCACCGACACGTGAATCGGCAGGTATTGGCCGCCCTCCCCCAGGGCGAATTTGGTGGCGTGGACGACCTCCAGTTTTCCCCCATCCAGCACCATCGGGTAGATGCCTTTGGCCGCCACGACGATCGACGTCTTGTCGCCATCTTTCACGGCGAGGAAGTGTTGGCCGGAAGCCAACGGGGCCCAGCAGGCCAGGAGGAGGACGGGAAGGACTCGGCGGATGCTCATGGGCTAAGCGGCGACGATTTCCCGGGGCTGGACTTCGCGGGCAATCCGTGGGCTGAGTTCCCGCCTGGCCCGGCGAAGCTCGCACTCGGTTTCCAGGCGGAACCACCAGCCCTCTGAAAGACCAAAGTAACGGTCGAGCCGCAAACCCGTGTCGGCGGTGATGGCACGTTTGCCTGCGAGGATGGCGGAAATCCGGGTCAGAGGGACACCAATGTCTTTCGCCAACCGGTAGGCGGTAAGCCCCATCGGCTTCAGGAACTCCTCGCGGAGCATTTCGCGAGGCGTGAGCAGGGGAAGCATTTTCGTTTTCATGGAGCCTAATGGTAATCGACATTTCCCACGTCTTCGACGCCGCTGGCGGTCCACTTGAAACAGATGCGCCATTGGTCGTTGATCCGGATTGAATGCTGTCCAGCGCGGTTGTCTTTCAGGGCTTCCAGGCGGTTGCCGGGCGGGATGCGAAGATCGGAGAGTGTCTGGGCAAGGTTGATTTGGACTAATTTCCGCCGCGCGGTCGTCTGAATCGTTGGCGGCAGTTCTGGTGCCTGCCGGTCATTGAAGACCGCTTCGGTGGCCCGGCAGGCGAAGGACTTGATCATCCTTCTTCATGATTACGCGCCACGTTAGTAACGTCAAGCGTAATCACCAGCGGTGAAGGCCTCAGTTCTCCAGCCAGACCCTTTGAAAGCGCTGAAAGCCGAGCGGCGACGGGTGCCAGTTCTTTACCGCCGGGTGGATCAGGTACACATGGCTGCCGAAATAGAGCGGGGCAATCGGCGCCTGCTCGAGCAGGATGCCAGACGGGATTCCTGTGCCTCTTGTGCCTGATGTGGCCATGGCCTCTCCGTGATCAGTGAGGTGGCCCCTATGCGGCCAGCGTGCCCACCACCAGGGCTGCGACCTCTGCCCGATGGGTCACATCGGTATTGATGAACAGGCCGACGCCTCCCCGAGCCTCGATCTTCCGCAATACCGCCTGACTCCGGTCGTCCAGGCGAGCAGCGGCGACGACCTTGGCCACTTCCTGGGCGAACTTCAGCGTCGCTGCCTCGCCAACCCGGAACTCGCCCCCGTAACAACCACCACTTTCCCCTCAAAGATTTTCATGGGGCGGTTCTCCCGGATGGGATCAGGGGAGCATCTCCTCAATATTCACGACCGGGGCGATGTTGGTGTATTTCAGCACATCAGCTTGGATGCGACTCCCGTGGTTTTGAAATGCCGCCTGGAGGCCGTCGAGGTCCTTGAGGTAAATGTGTCCCACGGCGGCATAGGGGGCCGGACTGCCTCCGTAGCCGAGGAGGCCTTTGGCCACCTCGATTCGCAGGGCACTTTTCCCGATCAGGAAAGTGACCATCGGCATATGAGATTTCGCATAGTAATCGAAGTCGAAATGAGCTTCGGCGACGGAAGGATAGACGATCGTTAGGCGGAACATATTCTGGTTTCCTCTGATGGGTTGATGGGGACTGCTTTCTGCGTGAATTTTATGGGGCCCGTCTTCCAAGTGGCCCTCGCCGGAAGGTTATCGAAGTGCGAGGAATAAAAGGCACTGGACGGACGATCTGGCCTCTTCGCCAATCCAACTGCGCGCGTCTACAAACATCGCCTCAAGCCGCCTCCGCGCGAGACTTCCGCCTTCATCCTCTTTCACCGTCATCCCCTCGTCAGGATGAATTAGCGGCTGGAGTTGGCCAAGTTCTTCCAATTGCTGTTGAGATCGGGCGTGAAAAAGAAGCCGCGGAAGACGACAAACTACGAACCAGCCCGGACGATCCTCAAGGGGCTTTTACGGTTGCAAGTTCCGAACGGCGAGGGCCGTCTCCTGCGGTGGTGTTTTGAACCCGCCTTTGATGCCTTGTTTCATCCGGGGCATCAGGATGTCGTCGCGGAACCGCTTCCAACTCGCCTTGGATTCGTGGACCGCCACGACCGTCCAGCCGCCAGCCGACGCGCCGGCCGCGTGGAAGATCTGGCCTTTCGGCAGCCTGTTTCGGCCGGGATGCACCGCCGCAATTGACGCCGCGTACTGCGCCTTCGTGCCGCCAGGAAAGTGATGGACGATCGCGTAGGCGTTTTTCTTTCGTTTCGCAGATTTCATTTTGGTTTCCTTCTCAAGTTGACGGAGCCGCCTCTCGTGGCCCTTGGGCCGAAGGATACAATCCCGCTCAATGAAAAGCAAATCGGCTGCCATCTTCGTTCTCCCCCATTGGGAAGCCCGCACCGGTGGCTGGCTGCGCGCCCCATCGAGGCAACTCCGCGGATCGCACCGGCTGGACAAACCGTCCGAAGCCGCCAGCACCTGGGTAATGTCTCCTTCGCCAGGGTTTCCGCCGTCGCTGAAGCTATGGCGGACAGGTCGGAGTACACTTTTCTTGCCGCCCCGTACGAAAAGTGGCCTGCCGAGCCGTAGCTCGTGAAGCGAGCGCAGGCTGGCATACCATAATCGTTTCTTGGCAAACGCCCTGCCGGAAGCGCTCTTCAGATACTTTTCAAATGCCAGTGCCCGGACCTTCTCCCGAAAGGCGTGGGCGGACTTGGTGTGCCAGGGACGGAACCTTGCAGTCTTGGGCAGCTTGCCGTCATTGTGTTCATTCAGGCGCTGAGCCGGATCCTCGGTAAAGCCAACGTAGTAGTGTTCCGAACTGCTTTCGGATCGCAGGAGATAAACGTAGAAGAATTGCACGGTAGGCGTTTTTTCTCGGGGGCAGCAGATCGTCCCTGTCCCCTCGATTAATGCCCGCCTGCGTCCTCCAAGCAGGACTTCGGCGCGGCAGCCTTCGCTCCAGACGCATACTCCGCCTGTGCAATATCACAGACTCCACCATCTGGCCGTGCCGAGCCGTAGCTCGCGAAGCGAGCGAACGCTGGCGGGGCGGGCGGGGGTCGAACCCGCAACCCTCGGTTTCGAAGACCGATGCTCTATCCATTGAGCTACCGCCCCGGAAGGGATTGTCAGCGCTTCAGGCCAACCGCAAAGGCGCGCGACCGTCAAGGCTGGGCTGCCACTGCGATTCGATGCGAATCACGAAAATGGTCCGGCCGTCGTCCGTCGAAGCAACGCGTGGAGCACCTTCCCCTCCACCGGTTCGGCGATTTCAAACCCGATGGTCTTTGCCCCTGCCAGGGAGGCCTGGAACGCTTCGGCCGAGACATGCCCGCGCGGTTCGACGATTAGTACCCCACCGCCGGGCTTAAGGGCCTTATGAATCGCCTGAAGAAACCGGCTTTGATCGGAAACCTCGTGCAGCATGTGAAAGAGGACCGCGAGATCGACCCGCCCCGCGAGGTCTCCAATCCCTAAGTCGTCCGGTGAGCAGCATCGCGCGTCGATGCGGTCGGCCAGCCCCGCGCGCTGCGCCCGCCGCCGCAAAGCGGCAACCATATTTTCCTGCAGATCGACCGCCACGACGCGGCCGCCCGGCCCCACCAGGCGCGCCATCTCAAGCGTGAAGAAACCCATGCCGGGTCCCGGTTCGAGCACAAGCATGCCCTCCCGCACGTACGGCGCCAGCCGTGCCGTCGGATTCTCGAACAGGCGGCGCACAGGGGAGGCCAAAAGGTAGCCCAACCACCATGGACAGGTATGTGATGACATCGCGATGAATAGTCTTCCGATCTTTCTCAGAGTCAGATGACATCGCGTCAAGCCGTGCGACTGAAGCGGCCCGCGCGGGTCCGTTCCTGACTCGGGGTGGAAATGCCGCCGGCGGTTGCGGAAGCCGGTTTGCATCCCGGCGACCACTTCGTTTATTGGTGGCGGCATGAAACATTACGACTTCGCTGACAAGCTCCACGAGCTCTGGGAAAAATCCTGCGGACTCTACGCCAAGGGCCGCCGCGACGCCCACGGCTACTTTACCGCGAACGAGCTGGCTTTTCTCGCCGCCAACGGCCTGACCGCCCAGCACCTCTACGATTACGCGGAGGATTTCACCTCCGGCGGGGAACCCGGCTGGAACACCGCGCTCGCGATTGAACTCGTGCGCCGCGACTATTTTGTCAACGTGCAGACCGGAAAACCCTCGGCGGTCGTGCTTGACGAGGCGAAGATGCCCGCCAAGACCGACGCCGTGCGCAGCATCGAATGGCTGCCCCGCATCATTCCAAAAACCAAGGCCAAGCTCCGGGGTGAGCTGCCGGCGTCCCTCATGTATTGCTGCGGCGGCGACCGGCGGTTCTTCAAGGCCCACGATATCCATCCCGCCGAGTTCCTGAGCGTGGTCTGGCGCAACGAGCATCACGACTCCGCCATCATCGACTGGGTCGTCCGGCGCAGCGCCGCGGCGAAATAGTGCCATCGTGAACGGCGACGTAGGGCGATTATCGCGCGCAAGCGCGCTTCCTACAGATGCATGGTATCGGCTTTGCGGCCTTGGCGTGAGGAAACCCATCTTTGGCTTTGATTCCGCCGCTGCCGTGCTGCGGAGCCGGTTCCGGGAGTTTTCTCGCCCGGGCGTTTGACGAATCGGGAGACGCGGGCACGTTTGCTGCGGTCTGGCGCACCTTTCCTGCCGTCGCATCCGCATCATGTCCACATTCACGCTGAACATCAACGGGCAGTCTCGCATGGTGGAGGCGCCCCCGAACCTGCCCTTGCTCTGGGCATTGCGGGATCTGCTCGATCTCCCGGGCACCAAATATGGCTGCGGCATCGGTCAATGCGGCGCCTGTACCGTCCACCTCAATGGCGTTCCCACCCGCGCCTGCCTGGCGACGGTTTCGACGGTCGCGCGGATGAAGATCACCACGATCGAAGGTCTCTCGGCCGACGGCTCTCATCCGTTGCAGCGGGCCTGGTGCGAACACGATGTGCCTCAGTGCGGCTACTGCCAGGCCGGCCANNGACGCCATGGCCGGCAATCTCTGCCGCTGCGGCACGTACCTGCGCATCCGCGAGGCCATCCACCGCGCGGTCGCTATCGCGGCAGGCAAATAGGAGGTACCATGAGCACACACATTCCCGTCATGGACCGCCGGTCCTTCCTGCGCGTTTCCGGCCTGGCCGGCGGCGGCCTGCTGCTGGGCCTTTACCTGAAGACTAACTCCCGGGCGTTCGCGGCCGCCGGGGATGAACCCGCGGGCGCCTTCACGCCAAACGCGTTCATCCGCATCACGCCCGATGGAGTCGTCACCATCATCGCGAAGAACCCCGAGATCGGCCAGGGCGTCAAGACCTCTCTGCCGATGCTGATCGCCGAGGAGCTGGACGTGGATTGGAAAGATGTGCGGATCGAGCAGGCGCTCAGCGATCCGAAGAAATACGGCGCCCAGTTCGCCGGGGGGAGTTCGGCGACACCCATGCACTGGGATGACCTGCGGCGCGCCGGCGCAGCCGGACGGCAGATGCTGGTCGCCGCCGCCGCGCAGATTTGGGGCTTACCGGAGTCGGAATGTGTTACCGCCTCCGGCGCTGTGCATCACCGGTTGACCGGCCGCTCCCTCGCCTATGGCCAGCTCGTCACCAAGGCCTCCACCCTGACCGCGCCGGATCTCAAGTCGGTCAAACTCAAGGACCCGAAGGATTATAAGATCATCGGCCAGCCTATTTCCGGGGTCGACAATCCGGCGATTGTCAGGGGCCAACCGTTGTTCGGCATTGATGTGAAGGTGCCCGGAATGCTCCATGCGGTATTCGAGAAATGCCCCGTTTTTGGCGGCAAGGTTACCAGCGCCAATCTCGACCGGGTGAAGGCCATGCCCGGAGTGCGTCAGGCATTCGTGGTCGATGGTCACGATGACCTTCAAGGGCTGCTCAGCGGTGTGGCCATCGTCGCCGACACGTGGTGGGCGGCACGCTCGGCCCGCCAGCAGCTCCGCGTGACCTGGGACGAAGGTCCGACGGCGGGCCTGAGCAGTGAGGGATTCGCCCGGCGCGCGGCGGAGCTTGCGCAGCAGCCCGGGGCGAAGATTCTGCGCAATGACGGCGACATCGCCACCGCGTTCCAAGGCGCCGCCAAGACGGTGCAAGCCACCTACTTCTATCCCTTCCTCGCGCACGCCAATCTCGAACCGCAGAATTGCACGGCCCACTTCCACGACGGCAAGCTGGAGATCTGGGCGCCCACGCAGAATCCGCAGCCCGGACGGGAACTGGTCGCTAAGACTCTGGGCATCCCGGAGGACGACATCATCATCCACATGACCCGCATCGGCGGAGGCTTCGGCCGGCGGCTCATGAATGATTACATGGTGGAGGCCGCCGCGATCGCGAAGGCCGCCGGCGCTCCGGTGAAGCTCGTGTGGACGCGGGAGGACGACCTTCGGCACGACTTCTACCGACCGGCCGGCTTCCATTTTCTCAAGGGGGGGCTCGACGCCGCCGGCGAGCTGGTGGCCTGGCAGAACCATTTCGTGACGTTCGGCCGTGAAGATCGGGCGGGCGACAGCGCCGGCCTCTCCGATCACGAGTTCCCGGCGCACTTTGTGCCGAATCTCAGACTGGAGACCAGCTTCCTGCCGCTGGGCGTGCCCACCGGACCGCTCCGGGCCCCCGGCAGCAACGCGTTGGCTTGGGTGATGCATTCGTTTATTGACGAGCTGGCCCATGCCGCGGGTCGGGACCCGGTGCAGTTCGGCCTCGATCTGCTCGGCGAGCCGCGCTTTGTGTCCTACGCCGGAGGGCGCGGAGGCGGCTACGATGCCGGCCGAATGCGCGGTGTGTTGGAACTGGTCGCACAGAAATCCGGCTGGGGGCGCGCGGTGCCGAAAGGCCGTGGGCTCGGCGTGGCCTTCCATTTCAGCCATCGCGGCTATTTTGCGGAGGTGGCTGAGGTCGGCGTCGACGCCAGCGGCACGCTCAAGGTGTCCAAGGTGTGGGTGGCCGGGGATGTCGGCAGCACGATCATCAACCCCAGCGGCGCCATCAACCAGGTGCAGGGCTCGGTCATCGATGGCCTCAGCGCGGCCTGGCTGCAAGAAATCACCATCGACCGAGGACGCACCCAGCAGGCCAACTTCGATGATTACCCCCTGTTGCGCTGCACTGAAGCGCCGGAAGTGGAGGTTCATTTTCTCAAATCCGACCATTCACCGACCGGCCTGGGCGAACCCGCGCTGCCACCGGCGATTCCGGCCATCTGCAACGCCATCTTTGCCGCGACGGGCCAGCGCATCCGCGCGCTGCCGTTCGCAAAGATCGATCTGCGTCCGACCTGAACGACGCCCGTCCGCTATCCAGGTGACGGTGGCAATCCAGCGGCGCTTGCCTGCGGCCGTGATGCAGTTATCATGAGGCGCCATGGAAGTCCTCATCCGAGAAAATGCCGACGCCGGCTGCCTGCTGGGGGCGCGAATCATCGCGCAGCTCGTGCGGACGAAACCGGCCGCCGTCCTTGGGCTCGCCACCGGCCGTACGCCGCTGCGGCTCTACCACGAGCTGATCCGCCTGCACCGCGAAGAGGGCCTGGACTTCAGCCGCGTCACGACGTTCAACCTCGACGAATATGTCGGCCTGCCGGCCTCCCATGAGCAGTCCTACCGGCATTTCATGCAGGAGAACCTGTTCCGCCACCTTGACATCGATCCCGCCCGTACCCACGTGCCCGACGGTACCGCCGCGGATCTTCAGGCCGAGTGCCGCAATTACGAGGCGCGCATCGCCGCCGCGGGCGGAATCGACCTGCAGTTGCTCGGCCTCGGTCGCAATGGGCACATCGGCTTCAACGAACCCACCGGCTCGCTCCGGTCGCGGACGTGGGTCAAGATCCTCTCCGAGCAGACCCTCCACGACAACAGCGCGGTTTTCGGGACCCTCGCGGAAATGCCTCGGCACGCCATCACGATGGGAGTGGGGACAATTCTCGAGTCGCACCAGCTGCTGCTGATTGCCTTTGGACCAGCGAAGGCCCGTGCCGTGCTCCACATGATCGAGGGGCCGCTGGCGGCGATCTGCCCGGCATCGGCGTTGCAGCTGCACCCCCGCGCCATCGTCGTGCTCGACGAGGCATCGGCCGCGGCCCTGCAGTACGCCGACCATTACCGCTGGGTGGACCGGAACAAGTTGGACTGGCAGCGTTTCACCTGACGCGGACGACCTCATGGTGTCCGTCGGGGGGAATGCATCCGCGCACCGCCCCTACGGTTTCTCCCTCTGCTCGGTTAGCCACCAGCGAGTTGGCGGCGGAGTTCCTCAGGCAGCAGCGGGCGCACCTCGGGATGGTCTTCGGCCAGACGGATCAGATCGGCCTCGTCCTTCTTCCGTTTCGAGAGGCGGCGTTGCGGGTCGCTCCAGGCAAGGACCTTGCCCGTGACGAGGTCGGGCAATGACGCGACCATCGCATCGCAACCGAGGACCTTCGCCGGCACGGCTGCCGCTATGAAAGGCTGGTATCGCAAATCCCGGCTGAACAGGATGCGCAAGTCACTGCCGGTTTTTTGGGCATTGAGTGACCAGGTCTCCTCGTGCACCGCAAAGCCGGCCGCCAAGAGTTCGGCCCGCACGTGCGGCAGCCTGTCCGCCGCAATGACGATGTCCGCATCCATCGTGTAGACCGGGCGCACGTAGGTGTTGACCGCCAGCCCGCCAATCACGCAGTAGCTGCCATGCTTTCGGCACATCGCCAGCACGGTCTCCAGGTCCTTGAGACCGCCGTTGCTAACCGCATCGAAGGCTTCCCGAGCAGTCATGAGGGAACGGATCATAGCGGCCGCCCTGCCCTTGTCCATACCGCTTGACCCGACTACAGCTTCATAGTTCAGACTGCGCGGGTCATGCAATCGCTCACCCGCACCAATCGCTTCACCGTCCCCGCCGCACCCGGGCGCGTTTTTCCCCTCCTTTGCCCGATCCTGGAATACCAGTGGCTCGCCCACTGGCGCTGCGAACTGCTCCACTCCGCCTCCGGCGTCGCCGAGGAGGACTGTGTCTTCCGCACCATCCTGCCCAGCGGCGACCCGATGACCTGGGTCGTCAGCCGGTACGAGCCGCCTACGCGAATCGAGTTCACGTGCCTTGTGACCGACACCTACGTCTTTCGACTCAAAATCGCGCTCACCGTCGAAGCCGGCGCCACCAGGCTGGACTGGACCCGCCGCTGGCTGTCCCTCGGCCCGGCGGGCGACGCCTGGACCGCAGGGTGGTCCGAAGCCGAGCATGAAAAGGGCATGGACTTCCTGCGCCGCGCACTCACTCACTTCCTTGCCACCGGAGAAATGTTCCAGCCATGACCATCAGCCAGCTCGCCCGAAAGCACGGACTCTCGCGCTCGACCCTGCTTTATTATGACCGCATAGGACTTCTGAAGCCCGACGGCCGCCTGGGCAACGACTACCGGCACTATTCGCCAGAGGCGGAAAAACGCCTGCGCCAGATCCGTCTGTACCGCCAGACGGGCCTGTTGCTCGCCGAAATCCGCCGGCTCCTCGAGCGCCCCAAGAAAGATCTGGCCGCCGCGCTCGAACGCCAGCTCTACGAGGTCCTGACACAGATAGAGGCCCTGCGCAGCCGCCAGCGCGTCATCGTCGAGCTGCTCAAGAACCGCCGCCTCCTTGAGCAAGTCCGCAACATGGATCGCGAGAAATGGGTCAAACTTCTCCGCGCCTCGGGATTCACCGACGAGGACCTGGGCCGATGGCATCGCGATTTCGAACGAACCGACCCAGCGTATCACCAGCGTTTCCTTGGATTCCTGGGCCTGCCCGCGGATGAGATCTCCATCGTCCGTGCGCATTCGCGGCAGCATTGACCGCCCCCCCGCAGCGTTCAGCCGGTCCGGAACTCCGCCAGACAGGCGACGAATGCGGAGAGCTTCGCCGGGTCCTTCACCCCTGGCGAGACTTCGACCCCGCTGTTCACGTCAACAAAGCGCGCGCCCGTTGCCTCCAAGGCCACGCTGATGTTGTCCGGATTCAGCCCGCCGGCGAGAATCCAATCTCTGTCCGGAAACATTTCGCGATGGCGGCGGAACTTCGTCCAGTCGGCGGTCCGGCCGGATCCGCCGAATGTCTCGGCTTGAAAGGCGTCGAAGAGGAAGGCCGCTGCCAGCGGCAGCAGGAACGCCGGGATATCAACGTCCGGCGGCAGCTTGGGGGCGAGCCACAGGCGGTCAGGCCCCACCTCCGCGGACCAGGCCGCGACCGTGGCGGGCGGGAGGCCCACCGGAAAATGGACCTGCACGAAATCGAATCCAGCCGTGGCGACCTCCTTCAACTGGACCATGGTCGGTTCGACGATCACGGCCACCTTCTTCCGGTCCGGCAGGTTCGGCGCCATCGCGCGGAATTGCGCCAGCGTCACATGGCGCGGCGATCGCGGATAGAGCACAAAGCCGAGGAAGTCCGCCCCGCAGCGATCGGCCAGCGCCGCATCGACGAGGGTGGTGAGCCCGCAAACCTTCAAGCGGATGCCATTGATCATGTTGGGAATCGCTGCTGCATACTAATGAACTGGATGCGCCGCGGCTGCAACCAGGCGGACCGGGAGTTCATTACCGCGGATTGGGCAGGCAGCAGGGGTTGCAATGGGAAAGGCGGCTGCAATGATTTTTCTACCCGTGGGTGCCGAGTTTTTCCACCAGCGCCCCGACGAGCCCGTCCAGCGTTGCCGTCTGGGCTTCGAAATCGACCGGGAGGCCGGCCTTGCGCATCGCTTCGCCGGTGATCGGGCCGATGCTCCCGGCGAGCGGCCGTTTCGCCCCGGGGGCGAGTTGCAGCGTCGCGGCCTGCGCGGCGAAGGACTGCACCGCCGAGGCGCTGGCGAAAAGAATCGCATCACCGCTGTGCTGGCGGAACTCCTCGGCCGCCGGATCGCTGCTCAGGTCGATCCGCACATTTTCATAAACCTGGATGCGATCGACAATGGCCCGCGACTCTTCGAGCTTCTTCACGAGAATGTCGCGGTTGAGATTGCCGGTGACGACCAGCACCTTTCCATGGTCGAGGCTGCCGGTGGCGATCATCGCCTCGGCCAGCGCTTCGGCCGTGGCCGTCTCCGGCCAGATCTCCACTTCGAGGTGCAGGGCGCGCACGGCCCGGGCCGTGGCTTCGCCGACGCAGGCAATGCGCATCACGCCAAGAGCCCGGAGGTCGCGGAATGCCTTGAGAAACATGTCGAAAAAATGGCGGACCCCATTTGCGCTGGTAAACACGATCCAGTCATAGTGTCCGACCTCGCCAAACACCTCGAGCGTGAGGTCGCGATCCACGAATGGCTTGATCTCGAAAAGCGCCAGCTCCAGGACGTCGGCGCCGAGGTCCTCCAGCTTCCGACGCAGTTCGCCGGCCTGCTCCCGCCCGCGGGTCGTGATGATGCGACGGCCGAACAGCGGCCGCTGCTCAAACCAGTCAATTGCCTCGTGCCCACGGACGGCCTCGCCAACGAGGACGACAGCCGGCGGGCCCAGTTTTTTCGCCTCCACCAGGCTGGCGAGCGTGGCCGCGGTGCCGGTTATGCTCCGCTGGCGGCCGAGCGAGGCCCATTGCACGGCCGCAGCCGGCGTGCCCGGCGGCAGCCCGCCCGCCATCAGCTCGGAGAGGATGAGAGGCAGACGACTCATCCCCATATAAATCGCCAGCGTCGCATTGGGCAGCGCCCCGTATTTGCGCCAGTCGCTCGTGAGGTTGTGGGTCTGCGGGTCCTCGTGACCGGAGAGAAAGATTACAGCGGAGATGCTGTTGCTCTGGGTCAGGGGGATGCCGGCACAGGCGCTGGCCGCCAGCGCGGCCGTCACGCCGGGCACCACTTCAAAGGGAATGCGCTCGGCCGCCAGCCGGCGTGCCTCCTCGCCGCCCCGGCCGAACACAAAAGGATCACCGCCCTTCAGGCGGACCACGCGCCGGCCCTCCCGCGCCCGGGCCACCAGCAATGTCTCAATTTCCTCCTGGGGCGCCGTGTGCGGCTCTGAGCGCTTCCCGACACAGATCTTCTCGCACTCCGGCCGGCACCAGGCCAGCAGGTTGGGATGCACGAGGAAATCATAGACGACCACGTCGGCGGAGGAGATCAGGTCCTTTGCGCGCACGGTCACGAGGCCGGGATCGCCCGGCCCGGCTCCGACGAGATAAACGATTCCCTTGGTCATGGTGGAAAATGTGCAGACGGATTGGTCAAAGTGCGACCGAGCGATTAGAGTCGATCCCGTGATCCTCATGCAAAACTCTTTTCGCGCCCCCGCGACGGCCGCCGCAGGTAATCTCACCAGCCGGGCCCGGTCAAGTCCGGCTGGCCAATCCCCAAGATCTTCCTGATCCTTCAGCCTATGGAGCCAAACCGGATTTCTACCGTACTATGAGCGCCCCTGATTTCGCCGGTTACAATGCCGTCCTCGCCGGACGCGAGGAGATCAACGCCCAGTTGCTCATCATGCGCGTCCAGCCCGATGAGGCCTCTTTCGACTTCAAGCCGGGCCAGTTTGGAGTGCTCGGCCTGCTGGGGCGCGAGGCGCGCGTGCCCGAGGCCGATGACGAGGAGCCGCGGGCCAAGCCTGACCAGATGATCCGGCGAGCGTATAGCATCGCCTCCTCCAGCGTGGAAAGACGTTACATTGAGTTCTATGTCACGCTGATCACGAGCGGCCAGCTCACCCCGCGGTTGTTCGCCCTGCCGTACGGCGGCCGCCTGTTCCTGGGACCCAAGGCCAGCGGGATGTTCACGCTTGACCGGATACCGCCGGGCCGGGCCGTCCTCATGATTGCCACCGGGACAGGGTTGGCGCCATATATGTCGATGCTGCGCACCCTGCTGGTAAACGACACCGCGCGCCCGTTCGTGGTCCTGCACGGCGCCCGGTACAGCTGGGACCTCGGTTATCGGGGCGAACTTGAGAGCCTGGCCCGCCTGCGGCCGAATTTCACCTACATCCCGTCGATCACCCGCCCCGACGAGGACCCGCATTTTCGCGGCCACACCGGCCGGATTCAGACGCTGCTTGGGAAGGGCATCGTCGAAACGCTCAGCGGGGTGCCGCTCGATCCTGCGCTGCTGGATGTGTTCCTCTGCGGCAATCCTGAAATGATCCAGACGGTGAAGGAAATTCTGGCTCCCCTTGGCTTCACGCCCGATCGTGGCAAGGAACGGGGAACCGTCCACGTCGAAGAGTACTGGTAAGTTATAGGCGGCACCGATTCCGCCGGGCAGCAACCAGCGGCCCATACCCCAAGCGGCGTGGCCAGTGGCAGGCCGCGCAGGTATAATGGAGTCAGTTCCCAACGATCACCCGGCGATCGCGGACGAAAGCGATCAGGCAGAGTGCCGCGATCGCCAGCACTTCAACAACCCCCGGCCCTCCGTCTGGAACCGAAGCCCGATAGATCTGCCCCCGAATCTCCCCGCCCGGGAATTCGGCATCGTGAATATTGAAGTAGTAGAGGCCCGCCTCAAGGTCCGCGATCTGGGCCAGGGTGATGCTGAAGGTCTGCTCCGGAATTATCCCTGATGTAGTGTTCGGCACGCCCGAAAATGGGAAGATCACTGGCCCGTTAACCCCAGGTCCGGCGGGACCGTGAATATGGCTCGCCGTCGCCGGTCCGCCGATCAACCCCGTCCAGTTTTCATCAACGGTGATCGTATCGGCCACGTCGTCAAGTAACACAGTGCCAAAGCCGGTAGCCGTGCTGGCATCCGGCTCCTGGGCGCCGTTTAGCGTCGCATCAAATAGGATCAGATTGGCGCGGGCCGGAACTGCCAGGGCCCCCATCAGAGCGATAACGAGGAATAGCCAAGTGTGCTTTTTCATTCTCTTTGGTCGTTTGTTGTTTGTTCACCCTCGCCTGCTTCGAATTGTGTGCCAACACCAATTAGCCGTCGATCCCGCGAGGGAAAAGACCGGCCCTCTGTTCTACCGACCTGGACCATCGAGCCTATCCTATGCCAATCTGAACGAAACGCTGTTGCTTATTATCGCACAAACGGTTAAAGAATGACGCTAGTCATTTACAATAACTAGGATCGTAAATCTTTCCGACGCCTGGCACATCATTTATTGCGGGGCGTTCCAGTTAGTTATTCTACTATATAGAGTTAGCTTTGCTGATCGCTAATGTCGGCGGAGTTTACAGAATTCATCCTGCTTTCAGTGACTATCGAGTCAATCGGCCGGTCCAGACGAACCGGTCTGGGCCGGCCAATCGTCGAGTCCGAACAACGACCCGTGATCAGGAAGAACCGACCATGAAATCGACCAAGAAGAAAACCACCTCTCTGCGATGAACGCCGGCCGCCAGGAAACGCTTCCGTTTCAAGCCCAGCAAGGAGGCGGCCGTCCACAAACTCCGGGGTACTTGACCCGGACACCCGGGAATAGCCTTTTCGTCCTGGCAGGCCGATCGTCATCCACGGGAACTTGTCCTCAGGCGCGAAGATTCGTGCCCTTCCCTTTTTGCATCACCATCTGACTAGCAACCGACCGGACTGCAGCGTATAATGCCAGATCACGGTTGCCGCTTTGGGCAACCGACGTTTATGTCAACCGGTCTGACATTCTTCTTGTCGCATTCCGTCACGGATCACTGGATCCGCCCTGCGGCGCAGTGTGACCGGGCCTGCGTTGGCATTCACCGCAGCGCGCTGCACCGGCGAGACGGCGCTGTCGGTCCGGCAGTGCGCGTTCGGCGCAGGCCGGGACGACACCATGCCTGGCCTTGCCTCTCCGCGTTGATCATCGGCGTAATCTGCATCGTCCGTGCCCTGGGGGCGACCGCGCCGGTCCCTGGTGAGCAATCAGGCACTGAGTTATCCCCGGCGCCAGCGATCCAGGTAGCGCCCTTTGCGTTTCCCGCCGACAACCGGGAGTTGCTGGCGCTCGACGAGGACATGGAGCGCTTTTTCGCCGCGCGTATTGACGACCGCGCCAGCAAATTGACCCGTCTCAACCAAGTCGTCACCGCAATCTTGGGTGAACAGGGTCTGCATTTCGCTTACGAGAAGGACGGCAACTACTCCGCCCGCGAGACCTACCGGCGGCGCCGCGGTAACTGCCTCTCGTTTTCGCTACTGGCGGTGGCTATCGCCCGCGCACACGGAATCACGGCCTGGTTCTGCGAGGTCGACACGTTCCCCCAGTGGGACCGGTTCGGCAGTCTCATTACCGAAATCTGGCACCTCAATGTCCACGCTTCGGTCGGTACGGCGGAATACGAGATCAATCCGCTGGGCGGTGCGGAACGTCAGGATCCCGTGGCGGCGAGGAAGGCGGTGTCCGACTCCCGCGCCCTCGCCAATTTCTACAACAACCTCGCTGTACGCCGGCTGGCGGACGGCGCCGCCGCAGAAGCGCAGGCCTTGTTCGACCGTGCGCTGGCGGCCGACTCGACCGCGGCCTTTGTGTGGGCCAACAAGGGTTCCGCCCTGCGGCTGGCGGGCGATTACGCGGGCGCCAACGACTGCCTGGAACGAGCCGTAAAGGAGGACCCCGCGGAACTCGCGGCGCTCAGCAACCTCGCGGATCTCTACGCCCAGACCGGCCGGCTCAAGCAGGCGGCCAAGTTGGAAAAGAAGGTGGAGCGCTACCGCCTGCAAAATCCCTATTACCTCGGCTTTCTCGCTCGCACCGAATATTCCCGCGGCCAGTACCGCGAGGCCGAGGGGCATCTCCGGCGGGCCGTCGCGATCAAGGACGACGAGCCGGAATTCTACGAACTCCGCATCCTTGTTGCGCAGGGCCTTGGCAGGACCACCGACGCGCAACGCTGGGCCGCCAAACTGCAGTCTCTGCGTGCCCACCCCGATCCGGAGCACCCTGCAATCCACGACACCGGAAATTCGCCCTGAAATCGTCCGGGAAAGAGCTCCCCGATCCACGCCCGGCAAAGGGCCAAGGCGGATGCGCCGCAGGCGCTGACCGTATGCCCTTTATTGATCAGCCAGCCCGAGCGCCTTCAGAATCCGCTCTACCGCGATAGCGGGACGGGCAAAATCGTCCGGTGTGAGTGGCAGCTGGCGCTGGCCGGTCTTTTCGTGGAAAACGTACAGGGTGCCGGCGGTCGCGTGCGCCGCAAACGCCAGCTGGCAGCCTCCGCCGAGCCGGCCCTGCAGCGCGCGCTCGATGGCGAGCTGCTCCGCCGTGGCGGCGTCGAGCGCCGGCGCGAACCGCGCCGCCTCCCCGGCGCGGCATTGCACGGCGATGGCACCCTGCCCCACCGCCGGCACCATCCGCTCGCAGTCGAGCGGATGAAACTCCAGCCCCGGCCACGAGGCAATGCCGAGCCGCTTGAGCCCCGCGGCGGCGAGCACGCTGGCATCGGCCGCGCCAGCGGCGATCTTCTTCAGGCGGGTGTCCACGTTCCCGCGGATCTCCGTGAAGGTCGCTTCAGGAAACTCCAGGCTGATCTGCAGCCGCCGTCGCGGACTGCTCGTGGCGATGGTCCGGGGCGCGGTGACGCCGGCGCGTAGCACGAGCAGGTCGCGCGGATCCTCGCGCGGCAGATAGCCGGCGATGACCAGCCCGTCCGCCAGGATGTTCGGAAGGTCCTTGGAGCTGTGCACCGCCACTTGCGCTTCGCCGCGCAGCAGTGCCTGTTCCAGCTCGGCGGTAAACAGGCCCTTGCCGCCCTGCTTTTCCAGCGACCACTCCAGCTTGCGGTCGCCGGTGGTCACCACCTTCAGCAGTTCGCATTCCGCGTCCGCAAAATGCGCCCGCAGCCGCGCGGCGGTCAGTTCCGCCTGGGCGAGCGCCAGCGGACTCTTGCGGGTGGCGAGAACGATCCTATTCACCACAAAGACACGGAGCGAACAGAGAAAGGCGCAAGGGACGCTCCGTGTTCTCTGTGCCTCTGTGGTTCAATTCGATCAATAGGCCGCTTGGACGCCCTTGATGTTCTTCTTTGTCATCCAGGGCATCATGGCGCGCAGGCGCTGGCCGGTCTTCTCGATCGGATGCTTTTCCCCGGCCCGGAGCAGCCGGTGATAGTTCTTCAGTCCGCCTTTGTATTCCCGCACCCACTCCCGGGTGAACTGGCCGGACTGGATTTCCCGCAGGATCTTTTTCATCTCCGCCTTGGTCCGCCGGTTGATAATGCGCGGGCCGCGGGTGATGTCGCCATACTTGGCGGTCTCGGAAACAGAGAACCGCATGCCGGCGATGCCGCTTTCATACATGAGGTCGCAGATAAGCTTCAATTCATGGAGGCACTCGAAATAGGCCATCTCGGGCTGGTAGCCGGCCTCAACCAGGGTCTCGAAGCCCGCCTGCACCAGTGCGCTGGCGCCCCCGCAGAGCACCACCTGCTCGCCAAAGAGGTCCGTCTCGGCCTCCTCCTTGAACGTCGTCTGGAGCACTCCGGCCCGGGTGGAGCCGATGCCCTTGGTCCAGGCCAGCGCGAGCTTCTTGGCCTGCTTCGACCTGTCCTGGAACACGGCGATGAGCGCCGGCATGCCTTTGCCCTCGGTATAGAGGCGGCGCACCATGTGACCGGGACCCTTCGGCGCGACCATGATGACATCGATCTCCTTCGGCGGCTTGATGAGGCCGAAATGGATGCTGAGGCCGTGGGAAAACAAGAGGCACTTGCCCTTCGTTAGATTGGGTGCGATGTCCTGCTCATAGACCGCGGCCTGCTTCATGTCGGGCAGGCCGACCATGATGACGTCGGCGCGGCGCACGGCCTCGGCGGTGTCGTAAACCTTGAAGCCGTGCTGGGCGGCGACTTCGCGGGACTTCGAGCCGGGGTAGAGGCCGATGATGACCTGGCAGCCGCTGTCCTTCAGGTTGAGGGCGTGGGCATGGCCCTGCGACCCGTAGCCGAGGACGGCGAGGGTCTTGTTGGCGAATACGCCGAGATCGGCATCTTTGTCAGTGTATACTTTGGCGGGCATGGTGGGAGAAGGAGTGAGGGTGAAAGTGAGAGTGAAAGGGAGGTCAACTTGAAGGCAGGCAGTGGGCTCAGGACTTCAGGCGCTTGAGCGCGAGCTGGCCGGTGCGCCCAAGTTCGATAATCCCGAAAGGCTCCACGAGGCCGAGAAACGCGGCCACCTTGCCTTCATCGCCGGTGATTTCGATGATTACGTCCTTGTGGGCGACGTTGACGATCTTGGCTCGAAAGATGTCGCAAATCTGCATGATTTCGGGCCGCGTCTTGCCGTTCGCCTTGATCTTGACCAGCACCAGTTCCCGGCTGACCGCCTGGCCCTCCTTGAAGTCAGTCACATCGACCATGTTGATCAGCTTGCGCAGCTGCTTGATGCAAAGGTCGAGTGCGGTGTCGTCGCCTTTCAGGACGACCGTCATGCGCGACAGCGACGGATCGTGAGTCGGGGCAACGTTGAGGGTGTCAATGTTGAAGCCGCGGCCGGAGAACATGCCGGCGATGCGCGCCAGCACGCCGAACTTGTTTTCGACGAGGACCGAGATCGTATGTCGCATGGAGGGAGGTTGATTTGGAGGAAGAAGGGAATGCGAGGCTGACCGGGCAACCGAAACGCGCAATCTCAGAGTGAGCCTGTTAGCCGCATAGCGCGAACCGTACGCGCAGAAAAGCATATTCTCCCGCGTTTCTTGTCGACCGCCAAGCTTCGGCAACGCCGCGCGGCGGTGTCCGCTGCGATCTGCACGCTCAGGGAGCCGGGGCGAACAATAATTCCACCTCCGCCTCTCCACTGAATGGTTCGATCCGCACTGTTTCGGTGGCGCTCTCATAAGTGCCGCCCTTGATGCCTTGCGGCCGGAGCCCCGCAGGATGCGGAAGCCGAATCTCGATCGCTCGCGGCCGGCGGTCTGTCCTGCACTCAACATGCGCCACGATCCTCCGTTGATCGGGCGACGTTTCCACGTGCAGGCTGGCCGGCCCAAAATAGGAGGCCACACCGTCGAGATCAATCCGCCGGCCGCCGGCCAGGAAACTTCGCGGGACACCTCCGAGGAATTCAAGCGTATCGCCTTTTTCGAGATAGAGCATCCATCGTGTTTGCATCAGGAACCAGCCCTCTTCGTGGGTTTTGTGCGGACTGCCGCCGAAGTAATGTTCCCAGAACGTGTACGTCTCGCGGTCGGCGAGGCTGGCCACCTCATTGAAGTAGGTCTTTAGGAACGGCTTCACTTCCCCGCGCTGCAAATGCACCCGGTCGTGCCGGCTATAGTAGGGCTGACTGAAGACCGCATTACGGATCGTCATCAGCTCGTTGTGATAGGAAATGAGGAAAGTGGCCGCGGGCTCGTGCGGATCAATGACCTCTTGGAAGATGAGGTAGATCGGTCCGAGCAATGAATCTCGGGTCGTGACTGTACCGTGACTGTCCCAGATGCCCCCATCGGCCTGCAACATGACGGGACCGCTGTAGTTCGCCCACGGAGCAACGGTTGGCACCCAGGTTCCGTCTCCCAACGGAACCACGGGAGATCTCGTCATCGTCTCGAAAAAGGAGGCGCGAATGTCCCGCTTGAGGCCCTCCGCTTCCTCACGCCAGAGGCGGGCCTCGGCGGGATCGATCGACTCCACCATCTCGGCCACCCGGGCGAATCCCAGGTACGCGTAGCCATTAAGCATGAAGGACCGGAAAGGATCCTCNNCGGCTCCATCATCTCAGCGACCCGGGTCAATCCCAGGTAGGCATAGCCGTTGAGCATGAAGGACCGGAAAGGATCCTCCGGGTCGGCGGTCTTCCCGTCCAGAAGTCCATACCCCTTGCCCCGCAACTCCTCTCGCTGGTTCCGACGCCGCCAGTCGCGCAGAAATTGTGCAGACTTTAGCACCTTCGGTTTGATCGCGCGCACCCACTCCAAATCCCGCGTGTAGCGATAATGCTCGCCCAAGCTCCAGAGTACCGCGCCCGTCTCGAGCATGTAGTTGCTGAAATTCTGCATAAAGCCGTCGCCATGCTGTTTCTCAAGAAAGTAACCGAGCGCCCGGCCCGCGACGTCGTGCCATCCCATCGAATCCATGAATTGGATGATCGGAGAACTCTCGGAACCGATGGCGTTATAGATGCCGATCTGCGCGGTCAGGGTTCCGTTGGGTTCGAGCCCGTAAGTGACCAAATCCAGATGCAGCAGACCCGCCCGGATCATTTCATTCAGACGTTCATCCGGTAAATCTACCGTGGCCGCGCGCTCGAGCCTTGCGCGCCAGTAAGCCCGAGCTTCCTTCAGGCGGGTGTCAAAATCCTGAGCGGCGAGCGCCTCGGCCCGCTCGGCCGGAATCGGCTGGTGGGGAACGTAGAAAACGAGGGTCGCCTGCTCCCCCGGCGAGAGGAGGATGGTGACTTCCTCTTGCGGAAGCGGCCGGCCATCCAATTGCCCGATGAGGAAGATCTTACCGGAGTTGAGCTCGCTCCATCCTCTCCTGCCATCAAAGTGGTAATTCCAATTTGATGCTGGCGAGTTGTTGGTCGGAGGGCCGCTGGGAACTTTGATGAACGCGTAACGCGGCACCGCGCCCGTGTTGAAAGCCACGATGCGGCCGCACAGCACCGTCTCCTCGGGACGATCCAATTCCCCGCCTCGCAGGCGGTTGAACTCCGCCTGCTGTTCGGGGGTGAGCATGTGGCCGGCGCCAAGACCATCAGCCACCAGAAAATGCGTGCCCCGAACCGTCCCCTCCTGCAACGGAGACTTCTCCAACGACGCAAAGAAGGTCGCACGATAGGTGATGTCCGCATCGACTTTCGTGCCCTGGAGAATGGGAAGCACTCCCTGGTCCAGATGGCGATGAATGTCCTCGCTCGCTCCCCAGCCGCGCCCGAGCATCATCGGCAGCTGCGGCGCCTCCTGGTCCCCAGGAATCACGGGAACGGCCGCGTAGGGATAGCGCGGCTGGATCCACTCCAGCCGCGGGCTCACGCTGAATATCCGCACGTCGCGCCCAAGTCCCAGCCACGTTTCGACCTTCTGCTCACGAACGGCCCGGGCCGCATTTTCGAATGATTCCTCAGGCTCGGCCTCAATCTGTTGAAGATTGGACCGCAAACCGCGCGCCTGAACCGCCTCGGCAATCTGTGCATAGGTGCGCCGGTCCCGCGCTTCCGTCACGGCCACCCCAAAGGCCGGGATGAATATCGGATAATCGCCCTTCACGTCATCCAGGAAGAAGGTAAACGGATTCTTTTCGCTCTGCACTGTTACCAGCGCTCGCTCTGCGTTCGAAAGGGTGTCGGCGCCGTCCACGGACAGCTCGATCCGGCAGGAGTCCCTGCAAGCGAACGCCCCGCTGGCGGAGATACCACCCTCCCCGACTCGGGAGATCACCCCGCGTCGCACCACGATGTTTCCCTTGGCCCCGCCATCCTTCCAGACAACCGCAATCGAACGAGATTCCTGCAGGGAAGCGCCGGCACAAACGTCGACCGAGAGGGCCATAAGAACGCTGGCGAGAACGCCCGTGAGAAGAGACCGACTTAGTCGGAACGATGCCGGTAAGGAGGGGCGTGTTGTCCCTAACGCGCCAGCTTGCCGACCCCGGTGGGCCGGCGGATTAGGGATAACCCGCCCGACCATCTGGCTCGATTGCCTCAAAGCCATACCCGATCTAATTGAATCAACCCAGCTACGTCGTCTCGGCGGAAAAAGCATGACCTTGAAGTCTGGCAATCTCCGGAAGCCAACCGCCGAAGATCGATGGGGACAATCCCTTTCCAGCCTTCAGCTGAAGCCGAGGACCGGATGCGGCTCGTAGAGCTCCTCGAGTGAGGCGATCTCCTCTGTCGTGAGGCGCACGGAAAGCGCGGCGACCGCGTCCTGGAGATGGTGCGGTTTGGTGGCCCCAACAATCGGCGAGGTGATGAACGGTTTTCCGAGCATCCACGCAAGCGCGACCTGGGCGCGGGGAAGGCCGCGCTTCTCGGCGACCTGTCCCAGCCGGTCGACGACCTTGCGATCGCTCGCTTCGGTTCGTGAGTACATGCCGTTGCCGAACTGGTCGGTCTCGGAGCGCTTGGTGCTTTCGCTCTTCCAGGGACGGGTCAGGCGGCCGCGGGCGAGCGGACTCCAGGGAATCACGCCAATGCCTTCGGACCGGCAGAACGCCATCATCTCGCGCTCTTCTTCGCGATAAAGCAGATTGTAGTGGTTCTGCATTGAGACGAACCGTGTCCAGTGGTGGCGATCCGCGAGGAAAAGCGCCTTGGCGAACTGCCATGCGTACATGGAGGAGGCGCCGATGTAGCGCACCTTGCCCGATTTCACCACTTCATGCAGCGCCTCCATTGTCTCTTCGATCGGGGTTTCGTAGTCCCAGCGGTGGATCTGGTAGAGATCCACGTAGTCCATCCCCAGCCGGCGGAGGCTCTCGTCGAGCTCGTGAAAGATGGCTTTGCGGGACAGACCCCGGCCATTTGGCTCATCGCGCATGACGCCGTGAACCTTGGTGGCGACAACCACGGACTCGCGGCGGATGTTGCGCTTTAGGAAACGCCCGAGCACTTCCTCGCTGGCTCCGCTTGAGTAGACGTTGGCGGTATCGAAGAAGTTGATCCCCAGATCAAGCGCCTGGCGCAGGAAAGGCTGGCTGTCTTCCTCGTTGAGGCTCCACGCATGGCGCCCCGCCTTGTGTGCATCGGTGGCCGGCGCGCCATAGGTCATACAGCCGAGGCCGAGGCGCGAGACTTTTAGGCCGGTCTTGCCAAGATTTACATAGTCCATTTTTCCTCCTTTGATTCCGGGCCGAACGACGGTGCCCGCGGGGATAACTTGGTTCGAATGCGCCCGATGACAAGGCACATCAGCGTGTCATCGCACTCCGGCCCGTTCCGCGCGAAGGCTGGTGGACGGCGAGGGACTCGAACCCCCGACCCCCTCGGTGTAAACGAGATGCTCTAACCACTGAGCTAGCCGTCCGGGCCGGGGGTGGAGATAAGCAGGCGCGATACCGTGGAACAAGGAATTATTGGACATGGAGCGGAAGCGCGGACTTGTCCCGAAACCGGCCGCGAGAACATGGAGCGGCGACGCCCCGTCGCCGAAGAGCACCAGGCCGACGCGACGGTGGCGTCGCGTCCCCAATGACCACCATCACCACCCAGCCGCCGCCTTGGGCTAAAGCAGACCTTCGCGAATCATTAGCTCGGCGATCTGGATGGAGTTGAGCGCGGCGCCCTTCCACAGGTTGTCGCCGCTCACCCAGAACGCCAGGCCGTTGTCGAGGGCGGTGTCGAGGCGCAGCCGCCCCACACCGCATTTCACGTTTTCGCTGTAGGCCAGCGGCGTCGGGTACTTGCTCTGCGCCGGCTCGTCGAGCAGCTCGGCACCGGGAAACGCCGCGATCGCCGCCCGCGCGGCGGCCAGATTAACGGGCCTCTCGAATTCGGCGTTGACCGCCACGGAGTGAGCGCGCACGACCGGCACGCGCACGCAGGTCGCCGAGACGCGCAGCGCCGGCAGCCCGAGAATCTTCCGGCTCTCGGCCATCATCTTGCTTTCCTCGCCGGTGTAGCCATCAGCCCCGAACGAATCGACCTGCGGGATCACATTGAATGCGATCTGGTACGGATAAACCTTGCGCACGAGCGGCTCCCCGCGAGCCCAGGCGCGCGTCTGCGCGTCGAGTTCGCGCACCGCCTCGGCCCCGGTGCCGGACACCGACTGGTAGGTGGCGGCAAAGTAGCGCTTGAGCCCGAACGCGCGGTGCAGCGGATAGAGACCCATGAGCGTGACCGCGGTCGAGCAGTTGGGGCTCGCGATGATTCCCTTGTGCTGCCGGAGGGCCTGCGCGTTGATTTCGGGCACGACCAGCGGCACCTCGGGGTCCATGCGAAACGCCGAACTTTTGTCGAGCACCAGGCAGCCGGCCTTGACGGCGGCGGGCGCGAGGGCGCGGGTCACGAATCCGCCCGCACTGAAAAAGGCCACGTCGAGTCCATCGAAAATCTCCGGTCGGGCCTCCGCTACCGTGAATTTCGTGCCAGCCCGCTCAATGATCTTGCCCGCCGACCGCGCCGAGGCGAACAGCCTCAACTCGGCCATGGGGAAATTTCGCTCCAAGAGCAGCCGAAACAGCTCTTGACCGACTGCGCCTGTGGCGCCGACGATGCCGACTCGATATGGTTGAATACTCACGGTGAATTCTCCGGTCAAACAGGTCATGCAAAAGTGCGCGGCGCTGGGAATCAAGCCCGCAAACCAGATTCTCGCGGTGCGCCTCGCCACGCAGAGCATGCAGTTCTTCCGCGCTGGCAAGCTGGTCCGGGCCTTTGTCATCTCCACCTCGCTCCGGCCGCCGTCAAACATGAAAGGCTCTCTGGGCACGCCACTTGGGCTGCACGCGATCGCCGAGAAGATCGGCCAGGATCAGCCACCCGGGGTGGTCTTCCGATCACGCATGCCAACCGCCCGCAATTTTGGCGAATTCAGCGACGAAGAAAATCGTGAGAACCTCATCACCTCCCGTATCTTGTGGTTGCACGGCCTCGAACCGGGCGTGAATCAGGGCGGCGAGATCGATTCTCACGATCGTTATATCTACATCCACGGCACGAACCATGAGGACCGCCTCGGCTCGCCGCAGAGCGCTGGCTGCGTGCTTATGCGCAATCTCGACCTGGTGGAGTTGTTCGAGGAGGTGCGGATCGGCGACCAAGTTTGGATTTCGGATTAGCGGCGCGGGCGGGCGGGACAGCGACAACCAAGGTCGAATCGACCCTACGTATTGCGCCCCAACAGCAGCCGGAGGCTGTTCAGGCAGACCACCACCGTGCTGCCCTCGTGGGCGAAGACGCCGACCGTCAGCGGCACGACGCCCAAACCCGCCGCCAGCACCATGATCACAACCACGCCGAGCGAAACGGCGAGGTTTTGTCGGATGATCTTTCGCGCCCGGCGGCTAAGCCGCAGAGCCGAGAGAAAATGGTCGATGCGGTCGTTCATCAGGATGACCTCGCTTTGCTCGAGCGCCGCATCACTGCCGCGGGCTCCCATCGCCACCGAAACGTGGGCCGCAGCGAGGCTCGGCGCATCGTTCACGCCGTCGCCCACCATGGCGACCTTGTAGCCTTGTTCCCGAAAAGCCTGGATGGCCGCCACTTTGTCCTCAGGCGTGAGCCCAGCTTTGACCTCGTCAATTCCGATCTCGCGCGCCACCGCTTCGGCGGCGTGGCTCCGGTCGCCGGTGAGCATAACCGTCTTGATGCCGCCGACGCGCAGCCGGGCCAGCACGTCGCGCGATTGCGTGCGGATTTCATCCCGTAGCAGCACGCGGCCGATGAGGTCTTTGGCCACCACCCACACCTCGGCCAGTTCCGCGGAAGCCGGCGGCAGCTTCTTCGCCCACCCGGCCAGCGGTCCCTCCTCGAGCAGCTCGCGGCGCCCGAGCAGGACCGACGCTCCGCCCTGCCGTCCGCGCAGACCTTGGCCAGTGATCGACTCGAATTCCTCCACCGGAGTTTCGCGCACCCCGTGCTTCTTGCCGTAGTAGGTGATGGCGCGGGCGATCGGGTGCTGCGAATTCCTCTCCAGCGCAAACGCCAGCTCGATGACCTCCTGTTCCCGACCGGGCGGGAAACTTTCAGAACCCACGACGCTCAGCTCGCCGGTCGTCAGCGTGCCGGTCTTGTCCAGCGCGACCAAATCGACCTCCGCCAGTTTCTCGATTGCCGCGCCGCCCCGAAACAGGATGCCGTTGCGCGCGCCCCAGGCGATGGCGGCAAGGACGGCCGAAGGGATCGACAGGACCAGCGCACAGGGGCTGGCCACGACCAGCAGCGTCATCGCCCGATAAAAAGCCGAGGTATGCTCCGCCGTGTTCGTGAACGGCGGGAGCCGGAATCCCAGCCACCAGACGAAAAACATCGCCGCCGTCAGACCGAGCGCGAACAAGGTGTATTTCGCGCCGAACTTGTCCGTGAACCGCTCGCTCGGCGCCTTGAGCTTTTGGGCGGTCTGGATCAGCCGGATGATCTTCTGCAGCGTGCTCTCAGAGGGCAGTCGTCGCACGACGACCTCCACCACGCCCCACAAATTCAGGGTGCCGCTGAACACCGGCTCACCGGGGCTTTTCTCCACCGGTTGAGCCTCGCCCGTGAGCGTCGACTCATCGCTGGCCGTCCGGCCCTTGACGACATCCCCATCCGCGGGAAACATCTCGCCTGGTTTCACGAGCACGCGGCTGCCGATGCCAACCTCCTCGATCGGGACCAGGCGCTCGCTGCCGTCGGACTGCACGACGGTGGCCTTCTTGGGCGAGGCCTTCAGCAGCGCGCTCACTTCGCGATGCGTGCGATCGAGCGCGAACTCCTCCATCGCGCCGGAGGACGAAAACAGGAACAGCAGCAGCGTGGCCTCGCCCCACGCCCCGATCGCCACCGCACCCGCGGCCACGGCCAGCATCAGAAAGTGGATGTCGAGCTTCCCCTGGCGCACCTTCTCCCACGTATCCTTGGTCGCGTCCCACCCGCCGGCGACCAAAGCAAGAACATATAGGGCGCGCGTCAGCCCGGTCGCTTCGTTCCAGAAATGTCCGCCAATGAAGGCGGTCAAACCTAGCACCCCGCAGGCACCGGCCAGCGCCGCGAGCAACTTCCATTCCGAATCAAATTCCTGGGGCCCTTCGGCCGGCAGCGGTTCGGGCCAGGCGAATTCAATCCACCGCCAGAAAGTCGGCGCCGTGGCGCAGGTCTCCCGGGCGACTTCCGTCGCCCCGCCGACCTGGCGCAACACGAATCCGCTCGGCACCCCGGACCCGCCGCGCCTCCCGCCCGCATCGAGCCGGGCCTCGACGGCGGCGATCGCCCCAGCCAGCCGCGATTCAAGTGCCCCCAAGTCAATTTCGCCGAGCGTGGCCACCGCGAGCCGTTTCCCCGCCGGGTCGACGCGCACCGCGGTGACCCCAGGTTGCGCATGCAGAAAGCTCACCAGATCCTCAATCCAGGCGACGGGCTGTGCTCGGTCAGTCATGCGCGGACTCTGAGATTTTCCCTCCGCTTTCAAAGCGCAAATCCAATTGCACTGCGGCGGCCACAATTCATTGCTGGTCGGTCTCAATCTCAATTATGATCGGACTCCGCGACGAACCCGGCACCCCGCCGCCACCCGCCAGCCAGGCCCCGGCCCTGGTGGCGCAGGCTTTCGCGGAGGATGGCTGGCTGCAGAACTTGCTGCGGTTGGAACATCGTCCCCAGCAGGAACAGATGGCCCGGGCGGTGGCCGCGGCGATGACCGGCGACGAGGTGCTGCTGTTCGAGGCGGGCACCGGCGTAGGCAAGAGCCTCGCCTACCTCGTGCCCGGAATCATCCACGCAATGGACCAGTCGCGGCAGATGATTGTCTCGACGCACACCATCTCCCTGCAGGAACAGATCGAGACCAAAGACCTTCTGCTCTGCCGGCGGCTCTTTGACTCCGTCGCCGTGCTTCGTCCCTACGCGAAGTTCAAATCCGCCGTCCTCGTCGGCAAAGCCAACTATCTTTGCACGACGCGCCTCGCCCACGCGCTGCAGGGCCGTCAGGAGTTGTTTCCGCCCGGCGAACAGGAGGAACTCCAACGCATTGCCGCCTGGGCGACGGGCTCCCGCGAAGGTCTGCGCCATGAGCTGCAGCCGGCTCCTTCACCGGAAGTCTGGGACGCAGTCAACGCCGACTCCTCCGCCTGCAGCCACAAGAACTGCGGCAGTGAACACTGTTTCTACCAACGGGCCCGCGCCCGGCTGCGCCACGCCCAGGTCATCATTGTCAACCACAGCCTGCTCTTCGCCCATGTCAGCGCCGGCGGCGCCTCCGAGAAGGGCGGCACTCGGGGCGTCCTCTTTCCCGACGATTTCGTGGTGCTCGACGAGGCGCAGACCGTTCCCGAGGTCGCCACCGAGCATTTTGGACTGCGGCTGAGCAGCTACGGCGCCGACCGCCTGCTAAAATATCTCTGGAATCCGGCGAAGAAGCGCGGCCTGCTTCACCGGCTCGGCGGGGCGCGCGAGAAACAGCTGGTCGAGGACGCGCTGGACGCAGCGGAGCAATTCTTCGGATTTCTCCGCGAAAGCCTGCTCGCCAAGCAACCCCTCGTCCGGCTGCGCGAGGAGGGCTTTGCCGAGCCGTGGATGGACGGCCCGCTGCTCGCGCTGGGCAAGGCGGTGGCCATGCTGGCGGACCGACTTGACGAGGGGCGCGACCGCGACGAACTGCTGGAGCAGCGCGGCCGGTTGAATACGTACCGCACGGGCCTGAAGCAGTTTCTCGGCCTCAGCGCCGAGGATCACGTGCACTGGCTGGAACGGTCCGGCCGCAAGGGGCAGATCGTCTCCCTGCGCACGGCCCCGATCGACGTCGCGCCATACATTCGGGAACAGCTGCTGCAACGGCAGACTTCCGTCCTCTTTACCAGCGCGACCCTCGCGATGGGTGGCCAGATCGAGCCGTTCCAGCGGCGCGTCGGCGCCGAGGATGCGCGCGCGGTGGTGGTCGCATCACCCTTTGATTATGAGCGCCACCTGCGGATCTACGTGGCGGCCGATGTGCCGCTCCCCTCGCCCGCCGATGCCCGCCTCGCCCTCGATGTCCTGACTGACTACCTTGAATTCTGCACGCTGCGCGTGAAGGGCGGCTCGCTGGTGCTCTTCACGAGTTACCACGACCTGCGCTGCTGCGCCGAGACGCTGGAACCGGTCTACGCACGGCATCACCGGCCGTTTTTCCTCCAAGGCGCCGAAGCTTCACGCACCGAACTCGCCCGCCGCATGCGCACGACGGGCAACGCCATCCTTTTCGGAACCGACAGTTTCTGGACCGGGGTCGACGTGCCCGGAGACGCGCTCTCCCAAGTCGTGATTACCCGGCTGCCGTTTGACGTTCCCACCCACCCCGTCGCCGAGGCCCGGGCGGAATGGATCCGCGAGCATGACGGCAATCCCTTCAACGAGCTCACGCTGCCCGATGCGCTCGTGAAGTTCCGGCAGGGCATCGGCCGCCTAATTCGCACCCAGACCGACCGTGGGCTGGTGACCATCCTCGACTCGCGCGTGTTGGCCAAGGCCTACGGCCGCCTGTTCCTCGAATGTCTGCCAAAGCGCGATTACCAGCGAATCACCAAGGAAAACCGCGAATTGCGATTTAAGCCTTTCGTTTGAGACCGGCTCCGCTAGTTTTCCGGTTCCACCACCCATGCTTATTCGTACCGCCGCTCTGACGGACATCGGCAAGGTCCGCGAAGAAAACGAGGATCGCTACCTCTGCGATGACAAGACACGGCTCTACGCTGTGGCGGATGGCATTGGCGGGCTCGCCGGTGGTGCCCAGGCGGCCCAGGAAACCGTCACGCAGCTGTCCGCCCTGGCCAGCACCCTGCCGGCCGATGGCGACTGGGATTTCCAAGCGCTCGTCCAGACGATCAACGAGCGGGTGTTCGCCTTGGGCAAGGTCATTGATGCCACGTTCGGCATTGGAACGACGCTCATCGTGGTGCGACTGACCGGTCAGCGCCTCCATCTCGCGCATGTGGGCGACTCCAGCTGTTTCCTGATGCGCGACGGCGCGCTTCAAAAGCTCACGGTGGACCACACTGTGGAAAACGAGATGCGGGCGCGCCATGGACACGGCGCCGCCGTGTTCCTGAATCCCCGCACGCGGAATGCGCTGACCCGCTGTGTCGGCCAGCCCAATGGTCCGGAGGTCGACGTCATTATCCGCCAGCTGCGGGCCGGCGACCGCATTCTGCTCTGCACCGATGGGGTCACGCGGTTCATGCAGGAGAACGAATTGTCGGTTTTTCTCGCGAACGCCGCCAGCCCGGAGGACGGACTCAAGAAGATCATCGCGCTGGCCAGCGACCGCGGCGGCCTCGACAACGCCACGGGTGTGTTGATCTTCGTCGACTCGATCTGAAGGTCGGTCGGACGGGAGACGGCCGTCCTAAATCCGCTCCGGATACACCCCTTGGTCAACCAGCCGCCGGATGGCGGCGCATGCCGTCGGGAGATCCTCGCGGTAGGTCACGCCAAACCAGGCATCCTCGCTCTTGAGCAGGCGCATCTCGGCGTAACCCGCCTGGAGGAGCGCCCCGACAGCCACGGGCAGGTAAAACTCCGCGGTTTCACTCCGGCCGTACTTCGCCAGAAAATCGCCGAAGAGCCCGCGCAACTGGCCGAAGAAAGCCGGTTCAAAGCCGAAGCAGGTCATCGAAACGATCTCGTCGCCGCTGAGCTCGCCCCATCCTCCCCACGCCAGGGGATGCCGAGCCCGGCCGGCCGTAGTGCGCTCGATTTTCAGCACCTCATCGATGCCGGTCAGCCGGCCGGCCGCATCGACCGCGCACACACCGCGATTGACCGCCCCGTGCTCGGAGAGTGTCTGCCTCAGCGGGTAGCCCACCAGGGCATACGCGGGTCGCCCTGGGCCGGCGTCCCCGTCCGCCCAGCGGAAATGGTTGGCCAGTTCGCCGTAGGCCGCGGCGCCGTAGAAATCATCGGCATTGATGACTGCAAACGGTCCACGCACGACCGGTTCCGCCGCCAGCACCGCCTGCCCGGTCCCCCACGGCTTCCTGCGGCCCGGCGCCGCCGCATACGGTGGCGGCAGGTCACCGAGTTCCTGAAGCACATAGGCCACCTCCATCTTCCCCTCCAGCCGGCTGCCAATGGCCGCGCGAAAATCCTTTTCAATGTCCCGCCGGAGCACGAACACCACGCGGCCAAAACCCGCCCGGCGCGCATCGTAGGCGGAGTATTCGATGATGAGTTCGCCGCCCGGGCCGACCGGGGCGACCTGCTTCAAGCCGCCGAAACGGCTGCCCATGCCTGCCGCAAGGACCACAAGATCATAGCTCACGGGAGGAGGATTCCGCAGCCCGAGGCCAGGCGCCAGCCGATTTTGCAGCCGCCGGACCCAGAAAACAATATCGACCTTGCCGGTCGTACTCACTAACATCGGCGCTGGCCAACCCTGCGATTTTCCCTCCCCTCCTCCATGATGTTCACCCCTGCTGGTTTCTCCCAAGCACAGAAATTCCTGCTCACGCAGGCCCGGCCTCTCGAGCGCGCCCGGTATCGTTTTCATTTTGAAAACGCGCCGGCCGCCGAGTTTCGCAACGAGCTCGCCACTTTCCAGAATGCCGACGGCGGCTTCGGTCGCGCCCTCGAGCCGGATTTCCGGCTGCCCGCGTCGTCTGCCATCGCCACCGCAATGGGCTTCCAGTATCTCCGCGAGGCCGGGGTCTCCGCCCGCGATCCGATGGTGCTGGCCGCCGTGCGCTGGACCCAGGCCGCGTTCGACCATACCCTCGGGCGCTGGCCCGCCGTGCCTCCCCTTGTCAACGACTGGCCGCACGCGCCGTGGTGGACCTGGTCGGCACCTGACAAACCGGGATTCACTGCCAATCCCGGGGCGGAATTTGTTGCCCATCTCTGGCGCTATCGCGAAGTGACTGACGCGGGTTTTCTTTCCGAACTTACCGCCCGCGCCGAGGAGCTCGTCGCCGCCCTGCCGGCTTATCCGGAAATGCACGATCTGATCTGCATCATCCGCCTGGCCGAGACTCCCGCGGTTCCCGCCACCCTGCGCAATCGGGCAGCCCGGCGGGTGCGCCGGGCTGGCCCGGCGATCGTGGCGCGCGATCCGCAGGCCTGGGCGCAATACGGGGTGAAACCACTCCTGCTGGCGCCGCGGGCCGACTCCTTGCTGACTTCCCGGCTGGAGGAGGTGATCGGGGCCAACTTGGATTATGAAATCGGCCGGCAGGGTGCCGACGGCGCCTGGACGCCAAACTGGAACTGGGGCGGACTATTCCCCGAGCACTGGCCGCAGGCAGAGCTCGAGTGGAAAGGCGTCCTCACCCTCCAAACCCTGCTCACGTTGCGCTCCTTTGGCCGTCTCTTGCCGGTAGAGCATGAAGCCGTTGGTCAGACTTATTCACTGGCATGCGGCTGAGGCGCAGGAGCGCGCCCAGCGGCTGCAGCACCCGGGCTACGCGGTCGAAGCCAGCCTGCCACCGTGGCCGGTACTCTCGCGGGAGCTTCGCCGGCGGTCCCCAGCGGTCATCGTGATTTCGCTCGACCGCCTCCCATCGCAGGGGCGCGATGTCGCCCTGGCCCTGCGCGGCCAGAAGGCGACCCGCTCCGTTCCCCTTGTATTTGTCGGCGGTGCGTCGGACAAGGTCGCCGCGGTACGGGCGAAATTGCCCGACGCAACATTCTCCTCCTGGGATGAAGCCTCGAGCGCGCTCGCCCGGATCGTGGCCGGTCTGCACGTCGTCGTGCCAGCCGTGCCTGCCGGGCCGGCCGGCGCCATGGCCGGATACTCCGGCACTCCTTTGCCAAGAAAACTGGGCGTCAAGGCCGGTCTGCCCGTGGCCCTGCTTGGCGCACCGGGGGATTTCGCCGCGACCCTCGGCGCTCTTCCCGCTGGTGCGGTCCTCGAGAAGGAAGTTACTCCGGTCACAGGACTCGCGCTTTGGTTTGTCCGCAACCGGTGCGAGTTCGATCGCGGCCTGGCTCGCGCCGTCCAACTCGCCGGACGGATGCCCGTGTGGATCGTTTCGCCGAAGAAGACCGGGTCGCTGGCCGCCGATCTTTCGCAAAATGACATCCGCGGCGCCTGTCTAGCGGCGGGACTCGTCGACTACAAGGTCTGCGCGGTGGATACCGCCTGGAGCGGCCTGCTGTTTCGACGCCGGCGGAGCGCCGGTGACTCCGGCGCATGAGCCCGACCGCGCCAGAGCCCCGGATTATTCGCGCCACGCCGGACTGTGCCGTTGAGTTGCTGGCGTTGCAGCGGACCTGTTTCCGCGAGGAGGCCGAACTCTATGGCGAGCCTGACATCGCCCCCTTGACCCAAACGCTGGACGGCCTGCTTGCGGACTTTCTCGCCCAGACCGTGTTGGGCGCCTGGACGGATGGGCGGCTGGTTGGCTCCGTGCGGGCCCGGTGCGAGCAGGAGGTGTGCGAAATCGGACGGCTCGTGGTGCATCCCGACCACCGGTGCAAAGGGCTCGGCACGGCGCTGATGGCAGCGATCGAGAGGGCCTACCCGGAAGCGGCGACCTATGAGCTGTTCACCGGCGAGCGCAGCGAGCGCAACCTGCGCCTTTATCGCCGGCTCGGATATTCGGCCGCGGGGAGTCGGGTGGTCAGTCCGCGGCTTACGCTGGTGTTGCTGCGCAAGCCGGGAAGGTCCGGCCGCAAGGATATCGCCCACTGAAACCGTTTTTGCGCCACACGCGGCGCGGCCGGTTGTCAACTATTAGTTGACAAGTTCCGCCGACTTTCGCACCAAACGTTTTCGCAGGCGGGCGCAGCGGTGAGTCAAAATCGTTGCTCCGCGGGCGCCTGTTGTGATTGGATCCGCCCATGCAAATGAACTTGCTGTTCCCCAGCTTCCTGGCACTTGCCGCGGCGGCCCTTGCCGTGGAAACCATGGAACATCCTACGCTGCCCTTGGGCTCGCCCGCACCCGACTTCAACCTCCCGGGCGTCGATGGAAAATCCTATTCACTCCGGGACTTTGCCGATGCGAAGATCCTCGTAGTCGTCTTCACCTCGGTCCATTGCCCCACGGCTCAGGCTTACCAGGGGCGCCTCAAGCAACTGGTCGTCGATTACCGTCCGCGCAGCGTGGCCTTTGTCGCCATCAACCCGAACAACCCCGACGCCGTCCGGCTCGACGAGCAGGGCTACACCGACCTCGACGACACCTTCGAGTCGATGAAGATCCGCGCCGCCGACCGCGGCTTCAACTATCCGTTCCTTGACGATGGCCCCGCTGAAACCACCGCCCGGCATTACGGGCCGGTCGCCACCCCGCATGTGTTCATCTTTGACGCCGCCCGCAAGCTGCGGTTTCAGGGGCGCATCGACGACTCGGAGCGCGAGGATCTCGTTAGGAATCGCGACACGCGCAATGCCCTCGACGCGCTGCTCGCCGGCCGGGAGCCACCGGTAACCTCGACGATGGCGTTTGGCTGCTCGATCAAATGGGCGGACAAGATTGAGTCAAACCGCCGCTGGCGGGCGCAGGTAGCCGGGGAGCCGGTGGCGCTCGAAGCCGCGGATGCCGCGGCGCTGCGGGAACTGCGTGCCAACAAATCCGGCAAGATCCGCGTGGTGAATGTCTGGGCGACGTGGTGCGGCCCGTGCGTCTCGGAATTCGACCAGCTGATTGAAACCAACCTCATCTATCGCAACCGGGACTTCGAGCTCGTCACGGTGGCGGCCCAGTTTCCCGACGAAAAGGACAGGGTCCTGAGTTTCCTCCAGAAACATCACGCCTCGACGCGTAACCTTATTTTCGGCCAGACTGACAAATATCAGCTTATGGCAGCGCTCGATCCCGAATGGACCGGCGCCCTGCCGCACACGCTGGTACTTGGAGCGGACGGCACGGTGCTTTACCGCCAGACCGGCGAGCTGGATTTTCTCAAGCTTCGGCGGGCGATTGTCCCTGCCCTGAACCAGTTGGCCCCCTGGGGCGGCTTAAGTCCCATCAAGTGACAGACGCTGCGGCGGGACGGTTCATTGACCGGTTTGAGGTCCCCTCGAAGGATGGTCATGGCCTGATTGCATGGATCTGCTTCAGGGCCTCGGCTTCCGAGTCGGCCCGAATTACGCGGGTCTCGGTTGCCGAGATGCGGATCACGAAAACGCGGCCGTTCGGAGTTGTCCGACTCGCCTGGATGAACGGATAGGAGGCCGCTCCAGCCTTGGCAGAATGCTCGCTCCGGGGTGTCGCTCCTTTGCCACCAGCGTCGTCGGCGGCGGCAAGAGCCTGGTCGGGTGCCAGGGCTTCTTCGGCACTATAGGCGAGCGCGTCCTTGAGGTACGGACGCGCGTCAAGCTCGCTGCGTGGATCGGCCAGGACGATGTAGTCGAACATCGCCTGCGTCTGCTCAACCGTCAGTTTGTTTAGATCTTTCGTTCCCCTCTCCGAGTGCGGGAAGGCATGATGGCCAAGAGACGAGGGATGCCGGTGCTCCACCGCCATCCAGACAAGTCCACGCAGAGCCGACTCCGTCATGATGAACGGAGTGATCCGGGCCGCATCGAGGCGCCGGCGTTCGTCTGGTGGCATGCTCTCGAGCTTCCCCGGATCAGCTGTGGGTGAATTCCAAAAAGTGTCATACGTCTCGGGCGCCACCCAAAGCTGCATGTTTTTCTGGATGCGCGCGGCCGATTCGGCCTTGTTCCTGAACAGTTCCAGCGGCCCGTGGCGGATGAAGTAGGCGAACGAATCCCGAAACAGGCCGAGCGCGAAAAAAACGAGCACCGAAACCAACGCCCGGAACACCTTGGTCGTCTTGTCCTTTTCCCGGAAGATCCGCCCCGTGAGCCGCCAGGAAATGGCAAACATGACGATCAGGAAGACAACCACGCCGGCCTCCGTGACCGGAAACCAGCTCACTGCCCTGATCACCGCCTCTTTGAGGGCTGTCATGGTTCGCGGCGGAAACACCCGTTATTCGAGCTCCAGCCGTTCGCAGCTCAACGTAAGTTCCTCGATCGCGATGTCATTGCCTGTGGCGTTCAGAGGACCGCTCACGTGCCTGGTGATCCGAGCCCGGGATAGCTTCCACCGCCGCACAGCGGCGGGGCGGTCCTCATTCTGGAGTTCGATCGTGACCGTGCGGAGGGCGCCTGGGCTTCCGCTCCGGATGTCATTGAGCCACTGCTGGAATTGCGGTGAGCTGATGACCCCGCGCTTGAGTGTGACATCCGCTGCCTTGTGCACCGGATTGATTTTCCCGGCGCTGTCATCCTTGCTGCCGCGGGGATCGACCCCGGCCGCGCCAAGATGGATGCCTGAACATTCCTGAAAACCCGCTTGCGGACCGTCCGTGCTGCCGATGCCGAGACTTACCAGAGAATTGAATTCCCCGTAGAGTTTCCCGCGAGGGTTTGGCATGGCTCAGTCGTGGGTTAGGAGTTGGCGCGTGCGGAATCAAGGCTTCCCGGCACCCGGCAGAGCACTGAAGCACGCTCGCGTTGTGCGTTGAGGAAAGATGGTGCCAGGGGCGGGGATCGAACCCGCGGCCAAAGGCTTATGAGTCCTCTGCTCTACCACTGAGCTACCCTGGCGAATACCAACTATAGCAATGAGTTACGTAGCATTACTATTCCGCTGATTTTGGAGTTGTCACCCGTTTTTGTCACCGTATGCTTTTGAGCATGGAAACCAAGGCTTTGGACCAGGCCAAAGATGCTCGAAAGATCGTGTTTCATCGGGTGGCGGAAAACCTCTATCGGTTGGAACAGACGGGCGGTTATTACGCTTTGCTGAAACGGGGTGACAAGCAATTTCGCCGGTCGCTCAAGACCAAGGACCGCAAGCTTGCCGACCGCAAACTCTCCGAGCTCCGCGACCAGGTGGGCAACCTGACCACCTCCGACGACGCCCGGTTGTCGTTCGACGAGATCGGCAAACGGTGGATGGCGGCAACCTCGCACTCTCTCAAGCCGAGCAGCATTACCCGTCGCGAGACATGCCTTAAGAACCTCGCCCCTTTCTTCGCCGGTGTCGCCATCCGCAATGTCCAGGCTCAGCATTGCGAACGCTGGATAACCGCTCGGGCAGCAAAGGTACAGCCACAGACCATGGCGCATGAGCTCAATGTCATGCGGGCCGTCTTCGATTATTCCGTCAGGCTCGGATTGATGCTCTCCAATCCCGCAAAGGAAATCAAACGGCGCAAAGTGGTGCAGAGACCCATGGTGCTCCCGACCCGCGAGCAGTTCCGAAAACTGGTGGCCGCTATAAGGGAGAACGACGGCCGCCAGGACAGCCAGGAGAAGGCAAAGCCCGGCGCGGACCTTGTAGAGCTCTTGGCCTACTCCGGTTGCCGCATCGCGGAGGCATACGCTCTCAAATGGGCGGACGTTGATTTCGAGAAAAACACGCTGGCAGTCACGGGTGGCGCTGGGGGGACGAAGAACTATGAATGCCGAACGGTCCCCATGACCGACGCCCTTCGCGCCTTGCTTCTGCGCTTGCGTGATGAGCGCAGCCCGGCCCCTTCCGACGCCATCAGCCAGATCGACAGCGCCAAGAGGTGCCTCGCCACCGCTTGCCGCCGACTTGGCTATCCGCATTTCACGCACCACGATTTCCGGCACTTCTTCGCCACTACCTGCATCGAATCCGGGGTGGATATTCCAACCGTGAGCCGTTGGCTAGGTCACAAGGACGGCGGAGCACTTGCGATGCGCGTTTACGGGCATTTGCGGCAAGAGCACAGTTTCTCGATGGTCAAGCGGGTGACGTTTTCAGTCCAACGACCGGACTGTAGAACGCCTGCTAAACGTCGAGG
>PMBT01000044.1 GCA_003153035.1 Opitutia bacterium | reverse complement strand
CTCTTCGGCGGCATGATCTGGCCGGCATCGGCGATGTCCATTACCTGACTGACCGTCACGGGAAACAGTGAGAAGCCCACGCCGCCACGGGCGTCGACGCGCTTGACCAGCTCGCCCGGGCCGCGAATTCCGCCGACGAAGTCGATGCGCTTGCTCGTGCGCGGATCGTCGACACCAAGAATAGGCGCCAGCAGCCGGTTCTGGAGCGCGCTGACATCGAGTCGCCCGACCGGGTCGGCCTTCGGGTCAGCCGGGCAGCGCAGACCATACCATTTGCCGCCGACATACATGCTCAGGCGGCCGGTGGCGTTCGGCGCCGGCGGCGCATCTTCTTCCAGGTCAAAAACGGCGCGCACCCGGCTCAGGAACTCCGCCGGCGGGTGGCCGTTGAGGTCAAAGGTGATGCGGTTGTAGGGCAAAATCTTGAGTTCACTGGCCGGGAAGACGACGCAGAGGAACCAATTGTAATCCTCGGTCCCGTTGTGCTGTGGATTGCGCTCGCGGCGAAGCCGGGCCACGCGCGCCGCGCTCGCTGCTCGATGGTGGCCGTCGGCGATATAAAGGTGCGGTACGCCGCCGAACGCCGCGAGCCACTCCCCCCCTCCGGGGATGCGCCAGGCAGTATGGCGGATACCGTCGGGCGCGGTGAGATCGTACAGCGGCTTTTCCCTGGTCTTCGCGTCGACCAACGCGGTCACGGCCGCCTCGTCGCGGTAGGTCAGAAAAACCGGGCCGGTGTCGGCGCTGAGCGTGTTGATCAGCCGCGTGCGATCGTCCTCCTTGTCCCGGCGCGTCTTTTCGCTCTTCTTGATGAGGCCGGCGTCATAATCTTCGACATTGCAGACGGCCACCAGCCCGCGCTGGCGATGCGCGCCCATCTGTTGCTGGTAAACGTAGAGGCATGGTCCGGTCTCGCGCACGAGCACGCCGACGGCCTGAAGCTGGAGAAAATTCTCCCGCGCCTTCGCGTAGACGGCATCGCTGTACGGATCCGTGCCCGGCGGCAGGTCAATTTCGGCCCGGTCGACATGCAGGAGGCTGCGCGGCCGGCCAGCGGCGAGTGCGGCGGCTTCGGCGGCGTCGACGACATCATACGGCACGCAGGCCACCTCGGCGACGTGCGGTGGAACCGGGACCAGACCCTGAAAGGCGCGGATACGCATGGCGGTGTCACTCAGAATGGGCTGCGAATCCACGTCAAGCCGACGATCAAACTCCCGCCAGCGGTGGCCAGGGAGACCAACGCCCCATAAACAAAAAGCCCCCCGGGGCGAGCCGGAGGGCTTGGAAAAGACGGTCAGGCTGGTGCCTACTTCGCGGCCTTGTTGACGCGCTTGAACTTCGTGGTGAACTTTTCGACCCGGCCAGCTGCGTCCACCAGGCGTTTCTCGCCGGTGTAGGCAGGATGCGAGTCCATCGTTACGTCGCGCAGGATGACGAAATACTCGACGCCATTGATGGTCTCCTTGCGGGCCGATTTGATCGTCGACTTCGTAAGGAAACGCTTGCCAGTGGCGACATCGAGGAAGCAAACGTTGTTGAGAGCAGGATGGCCTTCAGGTTTCACGGTAGGAAAAGGACAGGCAATTACTCAACCCTGGCGGGCCTTGTAGCGGGGGTCGGTCTTGTTGATAACGTAGACTTTGCCGCGGCGGCGGACCACCTGACAGTCAGGGTGACGCTTCTTGGCGGATTTAAGAGAGGAAACGACCTTCATAAGGGGCAGATAAGTGACCGGCCGCGCCGGGCTCTGTCAAACCAAATGTCCGGCAACGGGAACCAGACGACCGCGCCGGGTTTGCCGGGGCGCATCGCCCTCCTGAGGTTCAGTTCACCTCAGGGTCGTCCGGCTCACCGGCCATGAGCTTCCACTCGGGGCTCAGACTGCTGAGAATCACGCGCCAAAGACCCTGGCCCTCCTCCTTTTCGAGTAGATCGGCGTCTACCGGCGTGATGACCCAGGTGTGCAGCTTCAGCTCGTTCTCCAGCTGGCCCTTCGTCCAACCCGAATAACCGAGAAATGCCCGCAGATGCACCCCCGCCTCCTCCTGCAACGCCTGGGCCTTTTCCACGTCGATGCCGAAATAGAGTTTGAAGCCGCCCTCGAGCGGGTCCGGCTGCCAGGCCGCGAGGACCAACTGCTCCGTCTGCACGGGTCCGCCTTGGTAAATGGGGACACCCGCCAGCGGGCTGGCGGCAAACTCGGCATTGAGATCGCCCAGTCGCTTGCGCAGAGGCCGGTTGAGCACAAGACCCATTGCGCCGTCGTCGCCGTGGGCCGACAACAGCACGACAGTGCGGCGGAAATTCGGGTCGCGCATGCCCGGATGCGCCAGGAGCAGCGAACCGGCAATGGTGGGAGATGCTTCGCCGCGGTCGCGCATGGTCAAAAGGTCGCCAGAAGCGCGCCGCCGTCAACGTTTCCTGCCAAGTATGTGCTGTGGAGGGACCACATGGCTGGCTAGAGTTTTGTCACTTTCACCCCGGCGTCGTCAAGGATCTGGGCGACGAGCGGATCGTTGGCATAATCCTCCCGGTATTTGATTTCCGCAATGCCGGCCGCGGCGAGGATCTTCGCGCAGTTGATGCAGGGGTAATGCGTCACGTAGGCCAGGCATCCCTCGACGCTGCTGCCCCGGCGCGCCGCGTCTGCAACGGCATTCTGCTCGGCGTGGACGGTGGCCTGCTCGTGGCCGTCGCGCAGGCGGGAAGTGTGCGGCGTGCCTGGCAGAAACCCGTTGTAGCCGGCGGCGACGATGCGGTTCTTGCGGTCACCCGCCGTCACCACCACGCATCCGACGTGCAACCGCTCGCAGTTGGAGCGTGTCGCAATCAGAACCGCGGTAGCCATGAAATACTCATCCCAGGACGGCCGGCGCGGAAAAGCCTCGGCGGCTTGCATGACGAGATCGACGGGATTGGACGGGGAACTCATGGCAACGAACTAAACGCCGCCCGGTCGCCAAGACGAGCCGGATGTGCACCGCCCCCGCGCTGCCCTCCCCGATGGCCGCCGTTTGACGTTTGCGCCGATCCCGGCACGGTGCAGTATGATGTCCCGCATCGTCCACGCCGAGTTGCTCGACTCGCTCCCGCATGATCATCCTGACGCGCGCGACAACCGGCGCGACCTTTGCCTGATCAACGCGGTCATGGGCAACCATCGCTGGCTCGCGCGCACGCTGCAGGCGCACGCGAGTTCGGGCAGTCCTGGACTGGAACTCGGGGCCGGCATGGGCGAACTGGCGCGACGTCTGCGGCGGAATGGCTGGCCGGTGGACGGGCTCGATGTCTGTCCAGCCCCAGCCACCTGGCCCCCTGAGGCACGCTGGCACCGCGCCGACCTGCGCACCTTCACCGGCTTCGACGGCTATGAGGTGGTTTACGGAAACCTGATTTTCCATCAGTTCTCTGCGTCCGAATTGCAGGCGGTGGGCAACCGGATGCAAACGCGGGCGCAGCTGATCCTCGCCTGCGAACCGGCCCGGCACCGGCAGTCCCAGTGGATGTTCCGGTTGTTCGCCCCGCTGATCGGCGCCAATCATGTCAGCCGCCACGATGCCAACGTCAGCATTGCCGCCGGGTTTCGCGGCGACGAACTGCCTGGCCTGCTCGGACTTGAGCCAGAACGCTGGACCTGGCGCTGCACCACAACCCTGCTCGGGGCGTATCACTTGATTGCCTGGCGCCGCGAAACAAAATGGATTCCTGCATGACGCGCAGGGACTGCCAGTCGATTGAGATTGTGGGTGGCGGGTTGGCCGGCCTGAGCTTGGGTCTGGGATTGCGGCGCCGGGGCGTGCCGGTAACCCTATTTGAGGCGCATGGCTATCCGCGCCACCGGGTTTGTGGCGAGTTCATCACCGGTCTGGATGGGGTCACCATAAAACGCCTTGGTCTTGCGCCGATTCTCGCGGATGCATTGCGCCACCGCCAGGTGGTCTGGCACCACCGCAACCAGACGGTGCAAAATCAACGCCTGCCCGTCCCCGCGCTTGGGATCAGCCGGTACCGGCTCGACGCGCGCCTGGCTGAGGCCTTCGTTGAAACCGGGGGCGACCTTCGCGTTCACACCCGGGTTGCCCTCGAAGCCCGACCCGCCGGCCGGGTTTTCGCCACCGGGCGACGACCCCGGCCATCGCTCTGGATCGGTCTCAAGGTGCATGTCCGGAACGTCCCTCGTGGCGGTGACCTCGAGGTTCATCTGGGTGATCAGGCCTACGTGGGACTCTCCGGTATCGAAGACGGTAAGGTCAACGCGTGTGGTCTGTTTCGGCGCCGGCCAATCTCGCCGGGGACACCGCCCGCCCCTGCCTTCGGTCTGCTCTTCCATTACCTCGAGGCCTCCGGGTTGACCGCCCTCGCGGGGCGACTTTGCGAAGGAGAGCTTGACGCATCCTCATTCTGCGCCGTCGCGGCGGTCAACTTTCAGATGGAACCATTCCGGCCCGGACGGCTCTGCCTCGGCGACAGCTTCGCCATGATCCCGCCCTTCACCGGAAATGGCATGGCCGTGGCGCTGCAGAGTGCGGCGCTCGCCCTCGATCCGCTATCCGAATGGGCGCGAGGGGGACTCGCCTGGGCGGACACAGTGGCTGCTATCAACCGAGGGCTCCGCCGCCGTTTTCGCGCGCGGCTCGCCTCGGCGAACCTGCTCCATCCGTTTCTACTCGAGCCTTGGCGGCAATTCTGGATGGCTTGGGCCGGTCATGCCCGCCTGCTGCCCATGCGCCTGCTCTATCACCTGACGCACTGATTTTGACTCACCACCTTCACCATGTTCCTCCACGCCCTTGCCACTGCAGTGCCTCCTGCCGTCCTCACCCAACGTCAGTGCTGGGAGATCGGCCGCGACTCACCAGCCGTGCAGCGCCTCAACCGGCGGTCGCAGCTTGTCTTGCGGGCCATCCTCACAGGAAACAGCGGCATCGCCACCCGCCATTTTGCATTGGGCGACATCGGGCAGGTTCTCAGCCTTACGGCGGACGAATTGAACGCGGCATTCCGTCGCGAGGCACCGCGTCTCGCCGGCATTGCCCTGACCCGGGCGCTGGCCGGAGCGGACCTGCGGGCGGAGCAACTCGACGCGCTTCTTGTCTGCACCTGCACGGGCTACCTTTGTCCCGGCGTTACCAGTTACGTGGCCGAACAACTCGGCCTGCGCCGCGACGCCATTCTGCACGATCTGGTCGGCCTGGGCTGCGGGGCGGCTATCCCGACGCTGCGGGCGGCCAGTCACCTTCTGGCCGCACGGCCCGAGAGTGTGGTTGCCTGCGTGGCGGTGGAGATCAGCTCGGCTGCGTTTTATCTCGATGACGATCACGGAGTGCTGGTGAGCGCATGCCTTTTCAGTGATGGCGCCGCCGTCACTATCTGGCGCGGGCGGCCGGGACCGTCCGGCATCCGGTGCCACGGATTTCGTTCGCTGCACCTGCCGGAAAAGCGCGATCTGCTCCGGTTCGAAACCCGGAATGGCAGACTGCGCAATCTCCTGGATCGCTCGGTTCCCGCGGAAGCAGCCGCGGCGGTGGCCGAGCTGTTCGTCCGCGAGATCGCCGTGCCGCCTGCAGCCGCGCTGATCCATCCGGGAGGACGCGATGTTCTCGACGCGATCGGCGAAGTCCTGCCCGGGTATTCGCTGGAGGACAGCTATGCCGTGCTCAAGGCCCACGGCAATATGAGCAGTCCTTCGGTTCTTTTCGTTCTCGAGGAACATCTTCGGACCCATCCGGCCTGGCGCGGCGACCTCTGGCTGGCCAGCTTTGGCGCTGGCTTCAGCGCCCATGCCTGCCGGCTTACCGCCGACTGATTCCCCGGCTCCCTGTCTGCCTAACGGCGTCGATCGAAAACCATGCTTGCCACTCTGGAAAACGCTCGTCTTTAGTGACTGCCCTTTCACTCCCGCCGCTATGAAAAAACCCAGCTCGTCCGCCGCCCAACCTGCGACGCCATCCGGTCCCGAAATCAAAGGGGCAGATGCGGTTGTCGAGTGCCTCGTCCGCGAGGGGGTCGAGGTGATTTTCGCCTATCCGGGCGGCAGTTCGCTTGAACTGCACCAATCATTCGCCCGATCGGGCAAGGTCCGGGTGGTCCTGCCGCGACATGAGCAGGGCGGCGGATTTGCGGCGGAGGGTTACGCGCGGGCCACCGGACGAGTCGGCGTTTGCATGGCCACAAGCGGCCCGGGCGCCACCAACCTCGTGTCGGCGATCGCCGACGCGTATATGGATTCGATCCCGCTGGTGGCGATCACCGGCCAGGTTTACTCCAAGTACATCGGCAAAATGGCGTTTCAGGAAACCGACATTTACGGCCTGACGCTGCCGGTCGTGAAGCACAGCTACCTCGTCCTTGATGTCCACGAGCTGCCGCGCGTTTTCAAGGAAGCGTTCCACCTGGCAAAAAGCGGCCGGCCGGGCCCCGTGTTGATCGACATTCCCAAGGACGTACAGCAGGCCAAGTTCACGCCGGTCTACCCGTCCACGGTTGCGTTCCGGAACACGTACGCCACGGCCACAGCCCACGCCGACGACGAGCAGCTCAAACCAATCATCCAGTTGGTGGGCGAGGCCAAACGGCCCGTGCTCTACGTTGGTGGCGGCATCATCTCAGCCGGTGCCAACCAGGAACTGCTCGCGTTCGCCGAGCGCACCAACATTCACGTGGCTACCACGCTCATGGGCGTGGGTGCATTCCCCGAGACGCACCGCCTGTCGATGAAGTGGTTTGGCATGCACGGCTCGGCTTACGGCAACTGGGCCGTGGACCAGAGCGACCTGCTGCTGGTCCTCGGCGCGCGCTTCGACGACCGCATCACGGGGGACGCCCACAAGTTCGCCATGCACGCCAAGATCGTCCACATCGACATCGACGCCTCGGAGCACAACAAGAACAAGCGCGTCAATTATGCGATCTGCTCCGACGTCAAGCATGCGATCGGCCGTCTGAACGAACTCATGGCCGCGCGGAAGTTCACCGCTCCCGACACCAAGGCCTGGCACGACCAGATCGCCGCGTGGAAGCACGACAATCCCTTCCGTTACGAGGCCAGCCCGCACATCCAGCCGCAGGAGGCCGTGCGGACACTTTTCGAGCTCACCAAGGGCGACGCCATCATCACCACCGGCGTGGGCCAGCACCAGATGTGGGCCGCGCAGCACTACGATTTCGCCCGGCCGCGCCACTTTATCAGTTCGCTCGGGCTCGGCGCGATGGGCTTCGGCTATCCCGCGGCGGTCGGTGCCAAGGTCGCCTGCCCGGACCGGCAGGTGATCGACATCGACGGCGACGGCTCCTTTCTCATGAACGTGCAGGAACTCGCCACCGCGAAGATCGAAAAGATCGCCGCCAAGGCGATGATCCTGAACAATCAGCATCTCGGCATGGTCGTGCAATGGGAGGACCGCTTCTACGACTCCGTGCGCGGCAATACCATCCTCGGCGACGAAAAAAACATCGGCAGCCCGGACAACCCGGACGCGCTCTATCCCGACTTTGTGAAGATCGCGGCGGGCTTCGGCGTCAAGGGCCGCCGGGTGATCAAGAAGAAAGAGCTTCGTGCCGCCATCCAAGAGATGCTCGACCATGACGGTCCCTATGTGCTCGACGTCGTCGTGCCCTACACCGAGCACGTGCTGCCCATGATCCCGGGTGGCCGCACGGTGAAGGAAATGATCCTCAAGTAAGCGCCGGTGGCGCTCATGGCGCGGGCCTTGGGCAGCACTCTGGCGATTAATGAACAAAATTCATTCCAATAACCCGCTTGGCATTCTACCTGCTTCTTTTGGTTCGTTCTGACTGCCGTGCCGCTTTGTTTTTGACCGGCCAGAAGAACTCACACACATCTCAAATCTGTTCGCCCAACCAACAGAAAAAGGACGCATCTACATGACACCGAAGGAAGCAATCAAACTCGCCAAGGACAAAGAAGTCAAAATTATCGACTTCAAGCTCTGCGACATTCACGGCACCTGGCAGCACTTTGCGGTTCCCGTGAATGAGCTGACCGAAAAAGTATTCGAGGAAGGCCTCGGCTTTGACGGCTCCTCGGTCCGGGGCTGGCGAGTCATCAACGCATCGGACATGCTGGTGGTTCCGGACGGCGCCACGGCATTCATCGATCCCTTTGCGAAGAATACGACGCTTAGCCTCACGTGCGACGTGATCGACCCGATCACGCGCGAAGTCTACGATCGCGATCCCCGCGGCATCGCCAAGAAAGCGGAGGCTTATCTCAAGGGCACGGGCCTCGCCGACACCGCTTTCTTTGGACCCGAAGCGGAGTTCTTCATCTTCGACAGCGTCCGCTACGACACGACGTCCAACAGCTCGTATTATCACCTCGATTCCATCGAAGGTATCTGGAATCGCGGGAAAGAGAAGGAAGAGGACGGCTCCGCCAATCTCGGCTACAAGATTCGGCACAAGGAAGGTTACTTCCCGGTGGCCCCGGCCGACCAGTTGATCGACATTCGCAACGAAATGATCCTGACGATGCAGGCTCTCGGCGTGACGATCGAGCGCGAGCACCATGAGGTCGCCACCGCGGGCCAGGCCGAGATCGACATCGTGTTTGATACCCTCCTGCGGACGTCGGATAAAATGTGCGTCTACAAGTACGTGGCCAAGAATGTGGCACACAAGTACGGCAAGACGGTCACGTTCATGCCGAAGCCCCTCTTTGGCGACAACGGCTCCGGCATGCACACCCACCAGTCGCTATGGAAGGACGGCAAGCCGCTGTTCGCCGGAAACGGATATGCCGGCCTGAGCGACATGGCGCTTTTCTATATCGGCGGTCTGCTGAAACACGCCCCGGCCCTTTGTGCCATCTGCAACCCGACGAATAATTCCTACAAGCGTCTGGTCCCCGGCTTCGAGGCCCCGGTCAATCTGGCCTACTCCGCCCGCAACCGCTCGGCTTCGATCCGCATCCCGACCTATAGCGCGAACCCGAAGGCCAAGCGCGCCGAGTACCGCACGCCCGACCCGGCGGCCAATCCGTATCTTGCCAACGCCGCCATGCTCATGGCCGGCCTCGACGGTGTTCTCAACAAGATCCATCCAGGCGAACCACTCGACAAGAACCTCTACGATCTTGCCCCGGAGGAGCTCGCGAAGGTTCCGCACGTGCCCGATTCACTCAAGGGTGCGCTCGAGGCGCTCGAAGCCGACCACGCCTTCCTGCTCAAGGGCGATGTGTTCTCGAAGGACTTTATCGACAACTTCATCGAATTAAAGAAGGGCGAATACGATGCCGTGCGTCTGCGCCCGCACCCGTACGAGTTCCACCTCTACTTCGACGTCTGAGCGCGTCAGGATTCAAGGAGCGGGCCTGGCCCGTTGTCCTTTTGACAAGACCGGCTGCCGCAAGGCGGCCAGTTTTGTTTTTCCTGGGATGGAATGCTCCAGGCCGGATTCATGTATTTCGACTGCATTTGCCTTTTGAGCATTCCATTCGAATGGTGGGGCGGGTTATCCCCAACCCGCCGTTCCAGCAGCCCCGGCAAAGCGGCGCCTTAAGGAAAAACGCGCCCTACCTGAACGGCATGAATCCGGCTGAGTTCGCCCGGTCGCCAGGCATCAACGGCCGGTCTTCAGGTCGCCGGGCCGGAGGCGTTTCACGCCGGTCCATTTCGCCCGGAAGAGCTCGTCCAATGCCGCCAGCACTTCTGGCCGCAGGCGCTTGGCCAGGTCCTCCACCGGTGGCAGTTCATCCGCCGCGCTTCCGGTAGGTTCACCATCCTCGTCCATCGCCGGCTGGACCTCCGGTTCTGCGGCCCGTTCGTCCGGTGGCACCGCTGCGTCCAGCTCCGGAAGCCCGGCGCCTTCGAGGGTCTCTTCCGCCGCGCTTTCATCCACCCCGTGTCCGTTTGGGGTTGGCTCCTCCGCGCCGGCCTCCGCCGGCTTGGCCGCTCGCCGCAGCCGGCGATCCAGTTCAGCCATCAGGTCTTTTTTTTTTCGCTGTCATCGGATCCGCCCGCCGGAATCTCCTCGGCGAGGGCGGCCAGCTGTTTGATCAGGCTGTCGATCGCCCGGGCCTGGCTGGCTTCCACCGCCTTCAGGAGTGTCACTTCAAAATTGATCTTCTCTGTCAGGCCGTGCTTCACCGCCGCCTCGCCCTCGCGCAGCCCGTCCAGCAGCCGGGTGAGTTGCTCGGTCGTCATCGACACGCCGGTCGGCGCTGAGCCCGCCGAATCCGCCAGCCGGCCGAGCAGGTCGGTCCGACCGCCCCGGGCGATCGCTTCGAGCAGGGCGGTGCGCACGTGCGCCTGCAGGTCCACCAGCAGCCGGAACAGGTCGCGGCCATTCTCGTCGCAGTCGTCGACAATCGACATGATCTTCCGGTGGTCTCCCGCCGCCAGGGCGCCGGCCAGCTCGGCGATCTTCTCCGCCGAGACGAGCCCGTAGACATCCAGCACATCGACTTCGTTGATTTCGCTGCCGCAGAAGGAAATCATCTGGTCGAAGATCGACTGGGCGTCGCGCATGCCGCCATCGGCCATCCGGGCGATGCTGCCCAGCGCCGCCAGGCTCACCACGATCTTTTCCGCCGCGGCAATCTGCTGCAGCCGCGCGACGATCAGGTCGACCGGGATCGGCTTTAGGTCGAACCGCTGGCAGCGCGAGATGATCGTCGGCAATACCTTCTGCACATCCGTTGTCGCAAAGACGAATTTCACGTGGGCCGGCGGCTCCTCCAGCGTCTTCAACAGCGCGTTGAACGCCTGCGAGGAGAGCATGTGCACCTCGTCGATGATGTAGACCTTGAACCGCCCTTGCGCCGGCGCGTAGCGCACGGTCTCGCGCAGCTCGCGCACTTGCTCGACGCCGTTGTTCGAGGCGCCGTCAATCTCGATCACGTCGAGGCAGGAGCCGTCGGCGATGGCCTGGCAGATGGGATCTTCCGGATCAAAGTCCGCCTTGGGTCCGGCGCTGCAGTTGAGGGCCTTGGCGAAGATCCGCGCCATGCTGGTCTTGCCAGTGCCCCGCGGGCCGACGAATAGGTAGGCGTGGGCGATGCGGTTGCGGGTGATGGCGTTCTTGAGCGTGCGCACCACGTGATCCTGGCCCACCAGATCGTCAAACGTCTGCGGCCGCCACTTGCGGGCAATCACCTGGTAGTTTGTGGACACCTGCGACTACTCCAAATTGGCCGACGGCAATCGCAAACCAAAAATCCAGGACAAAAAGTGGCCAGGCACCCCACGGCACTGGCAGAACGTCGCTACCGTTGCTACCTTCCGGTCCTGGCGGGGTTCACGCGCCTGTCCATGCATGGGACCTGGCCAAGGCGCAAGGTGGGCGGTCGGAAAACGACTGCAACACCAATCTTGTCGCGGACAAACCGCCGCGGCCCGTCCAGCGCGCCGGCGGCCGTAAATTCGTGATTTTATTTGAGCTTCCGTCAGCGGCAGGTATGACCGACCTCAAAATGCGCGGGTCGGCATTCCCACACTATCGCGAGCACGGGCTGGTCGCAGGCCGGGTGGATACCCTACGGCTGTCGCCGGGGTCCTCCCCGTCGAGCCGGACCCTCCCGCAGTGGCGCCCCCTTGTTTGAACCCGTTTCCAGAAATCCGATCATTGATCAGCCGCCCCTCCAAACCATGAAGAAAGATTCCGTTTCCATCAGTCCCACCGGTGAACAATTCGTCCTGCCCACGCCGGAGGAATACGAGGCTGAATTCGTCCACCTGAAGCAGCTCGCGGCCGAGCACCGCAAGGCCGGTCGGGAAATCGTCGTCGTGGTGGGCCTTGGCTTTGTCGGGGCGGTCATGGCGGCCGTCATCGCGGACTCCACCGACAAGCAGGGACGCCCGGGAAAGTTCGTCATCGGCATGCAGCGCCCCAGTACCCGGAGTTATTGGAAGATTGCCCTGTTCAACCGCGGGGTTTCGCCCGTGAAGGCCGAGGACCCCGAGGTGGCGCGGCTGATCACCCGCTGCGTGAACGAGAAACGGACGATGGTGGCGACCTTCACCGATGCCGTGCTCAAGCTGGCCGACGTGGTGGTGGTCGATGTGCAATGCGATTATCTGAAGGAATCCCTTGGCGATGTCCGCACCGGCTCGGCCGACATGGTGGCGTTCGAAGGCTCCCTGACCAGAATTGGCGAGAACATTCCGTCCCGGGCGCTGGTGCTGATCGAAACGACGGTCGCCCCCGGAACCACGGAGCAGGTCGCCTATCCGATCATCAAGAAGCTCTTCGAGAAGCGCGGCATCAAGTCCGAGCCGCTGCTCGCGCACAGTTATGAGCGCGTCATGCCGGGCCGGAACTATGTCGCCTCGATCCGCGATTTTTGGCGCGTCTGCAGCGGCGTCAACCCCACCGCCCGGAAGCGGGTGACCAGGTTCCTGACCGATGTCCTGAACACGGAGAAATTCCCCCTGACGGTGCTGGATCGCCCGATCGAGTCGGAAACGGCGAAGATCGTGGAAAACAGTTACCGCGCGACAATCCTGGCGTTCATGGACGAGTGGTCGCTCTTCGCCGAGCGCAATGGCGTCGACCTGAAGAAAGTCATCGAGGCGATCAAGGTGCGTCCCACCCACTCGAACATGCTCTTTCCCGGCCCGGGCATCGGCGGGTATTGCCTGCCCAAGGACGGCGGGCTCGGACTCTGGGCCTACAAGCACATTTTCGGATGGGAGGACCAGATCTTCAAGATCACGCCGCTGGCGATCGACATTAACGACACGCGCTCGCTCCACGCGCCCCAGCTGGTGCGCGACGCCCTTCGCAACATGAGCAAGCCGCTCGCGGCCTCGGAGATCCTGCTCCTCGGCGCCGCCTACCGGGAGGATGTCGGCGACACGCGGTACAGCGGATCGGAGATCATGGTGCGCAAGCTGACGGAAATGGGCGCCAACGTCCGGGTGCACGATCCCTACCTGGATCACTGGTGGGAGTTCGAAGCGCAGGATACCTTCCCCACTCCGGGTTACAGCGCCTCCCGGTTCTTCCACCGACAGGAAGCGCTCAAGGACCTCCGCGTTGAGCAGGATCTATGGGCGGCAATAAAGAAGGGCGCCGATGCGATCGTCCTCGCCGTGCGCCACGAGGCGTACCTCAAGCTCGATCCCGACAAAGTGTTCAAGAGCGTCGGAAAGCCCTTTGCGATTGTGGACTGTTTTTGCATCCTGGATGACGCCCGGATCCGCCGTTACCTCGAGCTGGGCTGCGAAGTCAAAGGCATGGGGCGCGGCCACATCAAACGGATCAAGGACAGCATCTCGAAGGGCCGGGATCAGTCAGAGTAAGGTCATGCGCCGGACCACCGCTATCTGGCGGAAAAGGGCGGCCTGCATCGCCCTCGGATTGCTGGCGGGCCAATGGCCGGCCGCGGCGACCGGACTGAAGTGGGACGCCACGGAGGTCACGCTGGCCTTGCGCTGGAACGCGGATTCAGGAATCGCCCGCTTTACCTTCGTCAACGAGGGACCTGGCCAGGTGAAAATCACCGATCTCACCCCCGGCTGCGGATGCACCGCCGCGCTGCCGAGCAAGACGACCTTCGCGGCCGGCGAGAGAGGCGAAGTCACCGTGGAGTTCAAGGCCGGGAACCGCGCCGGCTCCTTCCGGATCCCGATCGCCGTCCAAACCAGCGAGCCGGCCGGGGCGGCCACCCTGCTGCTCATCGCCACCATCGAGGATGCGATCACCTTCGACAACCGGTTCATCTACTGGCAGAAAGCCGAGCCGCGCGGACCGCGCCGCGTGCGGATCAAGGCGGTGGACAGTCTCCCGGTGGCATTCGGCGGAATCGAGGTCGAGAACCCCGCATTCTCCGCAAAGCTCGAGCCTCATGGTCCGGGCGGGCGGGAGTTTGAACTCGTCGTGACGCCGCCGGCCGGAGACGTGTCGGCCTTCACGTCCATCGTCTTGCGCGCGCGGCTGGGGGACGCGAAGCTCGAGCGCGCCTACACCCTGCTCGCGCGCACACTTTAATGTCTATTTTCCGCTCCTGGCTGTTGATCGTCGGGCTCGCCACGGCGCTGGCGGTGGCAGACACCGCGTTGAATCCCCGCGCCCGGACCGTGGTTCTTGCCGGCGGCCCGCCGGATGAAATCACCCTGCTCGCGGCGCGCACCCATCGCGGGCCGCTGCTCTGGATCGATGCGCGGACCGACGCCGAATTCTCCCGTGACCACATCCCCGAAGCCCTTCCGCTGAATGCCGATCATTGGGACGCACAAGTCGCCCAGGTGTTGCGAAGCTGGCAGCCGGGCTGTCGGATCATCGTCTATTGCAGCCAGTCGGGCTGCGGGGCGAGTCGTAATGCCGCCGACCGGTTGCGGCGGGACTACCGGCTGCCCGACGTCTGGGTGTTGCGCGGTGGCTGGGCCGCGTGGGAGAAAGCGGTGGTCCGATGAAACCTTTCGCGTGGATTTTGCGCGTCGCCGTGGCCGCGGTCTTCATTACCGCTGCGACCACGAAGATCGTCGACCCGGACGCGTTTGTCACCTCGATTCGGACGTATCGTCTGATTCCCGACGGGGCGGCGGCAATTTTCGCGGTCTGGCTGCCATGGCTGGAGTTGTGCGCCGCGCTTGCCATCTTCCCGCGGCGGCACCGATCAGGCGCCTCATGGCTGCTGCTCGCCCTGACGTTCGTGTTCCTCGCGGCGCTCGGCCAGGCCTGGCTCCGCGGTCTCGACATCAACTGTGGGTGCTTCGGCAGCGCGGCCGCTGTGAGCGGATCCGCCTATTCCGGTTATCTGTTGCGCGACGGGTTGCTCGTTGCAGTAATCGCTTTTCTGTTGTGGCAGGAACGACGCGCCGCCGGGAGTTCGTCGTCTCGCTAGACTCCACTACCATGGAGAAAGCCGCCGGGTTGTTGATTGCCCGCACCGTTGGCTGAGGGGAAAGAGAGAATGAACATCATGAAAGGACTCTTGATTCTATTGCTGGCCCTGGGGCTGTTCGCGGTCCTGCGGGCAGATGACAAGCCCGCCTCCGACCCGGTGCAGATCCGGAAAGAGATGGCCCGGATCCGCCGGTCGACCAATTGGGACGATCCCGTCGAACGTGAGCTCACGAATCTCAAGATTCAGGAACTCGCTGAGAAGCTCCTGCAAGCCCAGAAGCAGGCGAGCGGCACGGAGCCTGGTTCCGCCTCAACGGCCGCCCCCGCAGACGAAGAAGATCCGCGGATGAAGATCCTTAAGTCCGGACTCGCCTCGGTCAACGCGAGCAACGGCGCCGACATCCTCCTGGCGACCACCATCCGGAGTGAGATTGTTGAGGCCTTCCGGGACGACGAGGATCCTACCGTCAAGAATCCGCAATACGGGGAGGCACTCGACGTGCTCGTGCTCAATCTCTCGCTGCCGATCGCCCCGGTCCTCATCCGGCAAATGGACCAGTTCAAATCAATCCGGACCCTGATCGTAACCTGCAACTCATCCGGCGCGCCCGTCAATCTGGCGGAGATCATGGGGAAGGCCCGCGGCTATCCATTGGAGCGGCTATATATCACGAATTTCGGGAAAAATGTGGCGACGATTCCCGATCTGAGCCGGTTTAGGGAACTCAAGGTGCTCGCGCTGTACGGCAACGACCTGCATTCCGTGCCGCCGTCCGTCGGCGCACTCACCCACCTGCAATCGCTCTACCTCGATATCAATCCCGTTGCGTCAGTCGTTGGGGCGGTGAGAACACTCCCGGGTCTTGCGGAACTGGGGATCAGCAAGACCGCTGTCAGTCTGGAGGAGCGGGAGCAGATTCACCAACTCCTGCCCCACTGCAAATTGCTGTAACCATGAAAACGGCCACGCTTCTTCTTCTCCTTCTTTTGTCGGGCTGTCTGGCCCTGGCCAGCAATCAGAATTCGTCCTTTATGATCGTAACCAAGGCCAACGATGCGGCCGCAACCCGCGGCGAGACAGTCCTCACAGGCGATTTCCTCGAAGGCCAGGTGAAACAGATGCTCAAGCAGGAATTCCCATGTGCAGAAAGTACCGGTTTGGCCGACATCGCCGTGACATTGAACCACCAGAGAGAGCACGCCTTGCTCGGAGGCGACGTGGACGAAGACCTGAAGGCCCTGGCGTCCGCCCTCGGTCTCGATGACTACCTGATTTCGCTCCAGGTCACCCCATCGGCGGAGCGCACGGCGCTCCATGCCTCCTGCGTCAGCCTGAAGACAAGTAAACCCGTGGCCATGGACACTGTTTTGAGCGGGACTGGAGGCGAAGTCGCATTGGACAGCGTTCCGGATTTCGCCCGGAAGTTTGTCCAGAAACTGGCCTATCTTGAACCCTGTGCGTACAAGGGGCCCGTGCACGTGACGGTCCGAAGCAGGAGGAACAAGGAAGAGAAGGAGGAGTATCCCGTCTACTGCAATCAGTCCGACCAGATGTACAAGAAAAGCACCAAGATCGCCAAGGAGGCGACCACCGGTTGGGACCTGCAGAAAACCGGCCGGGAATCCGCGGCTGGGACCGTCCACTTCCGAAATCGCGGACGAACTGAGATCGTCGAAGAAAACGGCTGCTACAAGTGCCCTTCCGGCCGGCAAGGCGGCCGCACGTCCACACGGATCACCACTGCGACCGAGGCCATCGATGGCCTTTCGGAGGACAGCCTCCGGGATGGGAAAAAGCAAAAGGACGCCCGGATCACGCTCAGATTCAACGAAGACGATACTTTCACAGTTTATATCAAGGTAGCGTCAAGGGATGGAACCCGGGAGGAGCGCATTGAGGAGAAAGCCGAGGGCACCTGCGATATCAAGACTGGCCGGCCAAAAACGGCCGAGGGTAAGGTCGACGTGGCTCTGGAGGACCGGTTGGGACCATTTGCCGGGTCGCCGCTAGACAAGGTTCTGCGGGGAAAAACAACCGAAACGAAGGTTGATCCAGTATCGGAAGAGGAAACCACCACGAGCATTGATTTCGAGCTGCACCGCAATTGATGCGGGAGAAAAGTCCGCCGATCGCCGCTCGGGGATCAACTCCCCAGCCCCCGCATCCTATTCACCGGGCCAGCAGTCCGGTCACGCGCTCGACAATGCCATCGACCGCCCAGAGGCGACCAATGCCCTCGTAACCGCAGGCAAGCACGCCTTCTTCCGGGCCGATGACCTCGACCCCGCGCGCCTTCAGCGTGGCGACATTCGCGGCGGTGGCGGGGTGCGTCCACATTTTGCCATTCATCGCCGGGGCGATCAGCACCGGACAGCGCGCCATGAGATAAAGTGAACTCAGGAAATCGGGCGCAAGACCGCTGGCGAACTGGGCGATGATATCCGCGGTGGCGGGAGCCACCAGCAGCAGGTCGGCCTTCTCGGCCAGTTCAATGTGTCCGGGCCGCCAGCCATTGCCTTCGTCCCAAAGATCTGCCACCACCGGCTGCCGCGCAAGCGTCTGCAAGGTCAGGGGCGTGATGAACTTCTGCGCTGCGGCCGTCATCACCGAAGTCACCTCCGCGCCCAGTTTGACCAATCTGCTCGTCAGGTCGGCCGCCTTGTAAGCGGCAATCGAGCCGGTCACTCCCAGGATGATCTTCTTGCCCGCCAGCGGTAGATCCATGCCGCGCAGGAAACCAGCCACTCCCTCCGCCAGCAAGCCTGCAATCCGTCAAGTCCCGACCGGCGGCTGGGCGGGCTTGGGCGGCGGGAGCGGGGGCCGGTCATCCGAACGCCGTTCCCATTCGCCCCGCATGCCGTGCCGTTCTTGCATTCGCCGCCGCACTTCCCGGCGTTCTTTCAGAATCTGCTCGTACCTGGTCCGCTGTTCCGGCGTCAGTTCCGCCCCGATCTCCGTTTCCATGCGCTCCAACATCTCATGCACCGTGTGCATCGACTGGCGGCTCAGCTTGGTCAATTCCTCGACGTTTCGCTTCACGATGGGCTGGACGCGCTCCATCTGCGCCGGAGTGAGCTGGAGTTCCCGGGCGACATTCTCAATCCGCCGGGCGATCCAGACTCCGGGCGGTGGCGGGGCATGCCTCCGGGCAATCTGAAAAGCCACCAGCCCGCCGCTGATGCCGCCAGCCGCAAAGATAGCCACCAACACAAGGCAGACCTGCCAGGGTTTGTTCATGATGATCAGGAGGCGTTGAGCACGTCGGAGACGGGGTCGATCAGATTCTGCTCATCATCTTCACTGCTGGCGAACGCAAGATAATTGGTCGCCACGCTGACCAGCGTGAGCAGGCACGCCACCCAGAGCGCCCGGACCGAGATCCGTGCGAACATCGCCGTGCGCGCCGGCCGCTCGTCGCCCAGGGCGCGCGCGGCGATCCGCGTGGCAAAACCGTACGGAGCCACCGCGTCCCTCGTCTCCGGCGCCTGCCGGGCTGCCGTGGTCAGCCGCTGCCATTTTGATTCAAATCCGTTCATGACCGTTCCTTTCGTTCTAGCTCCTCAAACAGTTTCTTCAACTTCCCTCTGGCCCGAAAAGCCCGCACCTTGACAAGCGACGGATTCCAGCCGGTGAGCTCGCTGATTTCCGCCACGCTGCGCTGGTCCAGATCGAGCAGCTGCACCACGAGCCGGTCCGCGGGCTTGAGCTGCCCCAGCAGCTTGGTCACCAGTTCGTGCGCGGCCAGCGCATCATTGGCCGGCACCTCACTGTCGCTGGTCAGGACCGAGTCGAGCACGTCCGTTTCCTTTTCCGAGAGATCGGCCCACCGGAACTCCGGCCGGCGCTTCTGCGCCCGCAGCTGGTCGATGCAGGTCGTCACCGCGATCCGCGACACCCAGTGGGTGAAGGCCACCGCCCCTTTGTATTGATCGAGCCGGGTGAACATCTTCAGAAAAACTTCCTGCGCCAGGTCCTCTTCCGCGACCCGGCGCGGCAGGTGCGAGCGCACAATGCGGATGACGAGCGGATAGAGGTGATCGACGAGCTCCCGCGCCGCAATCTGGTCGCGTTGGCGGACCCGTTCGAGACAGGCAGCGATGTCAAATGTCTCGTCAGCCATGTATGTTGAAGGCCAGCGTCATGCATGCCAATAGAGACGCTGCCCGGAGGAACCTGGTTACTCGCGGCTGCTGGAACACGGCTCCTTCTTTGCACAGCCCGGTACGGCGCCCAAGGCAAATCGCTCACCCCCGGTTTCTTCCCCCGCTTGACACCCCTATTGGGGCGCGCCTTACTCCGCCTTTCTCGAATGAACCTACTCCGGCAGGCGCTTCGACTTATCTAGACGCACGATTCCCGGGAACTGCGTAGCAGTTGATCGTGCGTCCGCCGGTTCGCCCCCATCCGCGCCAGCTCCAAGGTGTTGTGCCGCGATTACCTGTCTGCACTCTTTCTTCCCTCTCTCCCGTTTTTCCGCTAATACTCGACTCTTCCTGCCATGCAATCAGCTCCCGTTACGAAATATCGGCCGTTTCCGCCCGTCGCCCTGCCCAACCGCCAGTGGCCCAGCCGCACCCTCACCGCGCCTCCGATCTGGTGCAGTGTCGACCTGCGCGATGGCAACCAGGCGCTCGCCATCCCCATGGATGTCGAGGAAAAACTCGAGTTCTTCGACCTGCTGGTGCGCGTCGGCTTCAAGGAGATCGAGGTCGGCTTCCCGTCGGCTTCCCAGATCGAGTTCGATTTTGTCCGCCGGTTGGTCGAGGAAAACCGCATCCCGGACGGCGTCGCCATCCAGGTGCTCTGCCAGTGCCGCGAGGATCTGATCACGCGCACGGTTGAGTCGATTCAGGGCGCCCGGAATGTCATTTTCCATCTCTACAATTCCACGTCGCCCGCCCAGCGCCGCTATGTCTTTGGCGCTGAGAAGCCCGCGATCGTGAAGATCGCCACCGACGCCGTCACCCTAATGAAGCGGCTCACGCGTCCGCTGGTCGCGGCCGGAACCCGCGTGCGGCTGGAGTATTCGCCCGAGAGCTTCACCAGCACTGAGCTCGAATTCGCGCTGGAGATTTGCGAGGCCGTCACTGACGCCTGGCAGCCCACGCCGGACGACCGGATCATCCTGAACCTCCCGGCAACGGTCGAGTACGCGACCCCCAACATTCACGCCGACCAGATCGAATGGATGTGTTCCCACCTCACCCGGCGCCCGCTCACCCTGGTATCGCTGCACACTCACAACGACCGCGGCACCGGGGTCGCCGCGACCGAGCTCGGCCTGCTCGCCGGCGCCGACCGCGTCGAGGGCACGCTCTT
>PMBT01000045.1:3533-3901 GCA_003153035.1 Opitutia bacterium | reverse complement strand
ACCACGCGCGGCATCCGCGTCATGCCCCCGACCAGCACCAGCTCGTCGATGCTAGTGGCGGCGACGTCGGCGTCCTTGAGACAGGCCTTGACTGGGGCAATCGTGCGTTCGAACAAGGCATCGCAGAGCTGCTCCATTTTTGCCCGGGTGAGTTTCAGGCTGAGATGCTTGGGCCCGCCGGCATCCGCGGTGATGAAGGGCAGATTGATCTCGTAGAGCAGGGCGCTGGACAGGGCAATCTTGGCCTTTTCCGCCTCTTCCTTGATGCGCTGCAAGGCTTCCGGCTGCTTGCGCAGGTCCATTCCGTTCGCCTGTTTGAATTCGTCCAGCATCCAATCCATGAGGCGGTTGTCCCAGTCGTCGCCGCC
>PMBT01000045.1:0-3486 GCA_003153035.1 Opitutia bacterium | reverse complement strand
TTCGTGGCCTGGCGTTGCGAGTCATTAAAATACGCAGGGGTCGTAATGACGGCCTGGGTGATCGTTTCGCCGAGTCGCGTCTCGGCATCCATCTTGAGCTTGGCGAGAATCATGGCCGAGATTTCCGGCGGACTGAACCGCTTGGGCTTGCCGTTCACTTCCACTTCGACCGCTGCGTCGCCGTTGGCTGCCCGGACCACCTTGTACGGGACGCGCTTAATCTCCTCCTGCACCTCGTCAAATTTCCGTCCCATGAATCGCTTGATCGAGTAGATCGTGTTGCGGGAATTGGTAACGGCCTGCCGCTTGGCGGGCTCACCCACGAGGCGTTCGCCGCTCTTGGTGAAGGCAACCACGGACGGTGTCGTGCGTTTGCCTTCGGAATTTTCGAGGACTGATGGCTCGCCGCCTTCAATGACCGCCATGCAGGAATTCGTCGTGCCTAAATCGATACCGAGTACTTTGGCCATAAGAACCTTAATTGGGTTATGCGTTTTGAATTCGTCGCCGGGTTTGGCCGAATTCGTGAACGGATGATATCCGATCGAGCGGGTTCTTCGATATAGGGCGCAACCCTACCGTGGAGGTAGGCGGCCCGGGCCCTTGATCGCCCGACGTGGGCTTGAGAGATGACCGTTGCTGCAACCGTCCCCCAAGAGCGCGCCCCAACGCGCGGCCGATCCACCGTATCACTTCTGCCCCGTCAATCGCTTCTCTCGGATGCGGCAAGATTCTCTTTCCCGCGGCAAGAATCCTCCTGCCGGTCGGCGTCCAATTAGGGTTACACCCCATGGCCTGCGCCGACCTTTGAGCGCATCATCGAATGGCGGAACACGGCGCTTGTCAGCGGATGCAGGCTGCCCGGACCAGTTCCCAAAACTGTCCCAAAACATGACTTCGCCCGCGTCACTTACCGGTTCGCAGCTGCGCACTTACAAGACCATCTTCCAACATCCGGCCTCACACAATCTGGAGTGGCGCCACGTTCGCACGCTGTTGGCGACGCTCGGCGAGGTCACGGAGGAGCCAAACGGTAACTTGAAGGCGACACGCAATGGACACGTCCTCGTGCTTCATCCTCCCCGCACCAAGGATGTCGCCGAGACGGACGAGCTCATGGCGTTGCGTCACTTTTTGGAGCAATCGGAGTCGACGCCGCCCGAAACGAACGCAAGTGAGACGCACTGGCTGGTGGTGATCGATCACCATGAAGCCCGCATCTTCCGTTCGGAGATGCATGGCGCGATCCCGCAGCAAATCCTGCCGCACGAGCCGGACGATTTCTTTCGCCATGCGCATAATTCGCGGGATTTTTCGCGCGGCCAGGAAAAACCGGACCCGAACAGCTTCTTCGAACCGGTGGCCAGGGTGCTCCAGGCCCCCGGTCAAATCCTCATCTTCGGCACCGGCACGGGCACGAGCAGTGAAATGGAGCAATTCATGGCGTGGGTGAAACTCCATCATCCGGCATTGGCCAAGCGGATCATCGGATGGCTGGTCGTGGATGAGCACCATCTGAGTCCGGACCAGCTGCTCGCGAAAGCGCGGGAGTTTTACGCGAGCACCCGGATGGCCTGAGCATGAAAACCATGAAGACGGTGTGCATCTATGGCTACGGTGGACCGGAAGTTCTCACGTACGAAAACGCGCCCCGTCCATATCCAGTGGACAAGGAGGTGCTGGTCCGGGTCCACGCCGCCGGGATCAATCCGGTGGATTGGAAAATCCGCGAAGGTCACCTCAAGGAGATGCTCCATCACACCCTGCCGCTGGTGCTCGGGTGGGACGTCTCCGGCGTCGTCGAGTCTCTCGGCTCTGCCGTCACCCGGTTCAAGGTGGGCGATGAGGTTTTCAGCCGGCCCGATATTTCCCGCGATGGTGCTTATGCCGAGTTCATCATCATCGTGGAATCAGAATTGGCCCTAAAGCCGCATTCCATCGACCATATCCACGCGGCCGCGATGCCACTCGCCGGGCTGACGGCGTGGCAATCACTCTTCGACGCGGGCGGGCTGGCGGCCGGCCAGCGGGTGCTGATTCACGCGGCCGCCGGAGGCGTCGGAAGTCTGGCCGTGCAACTGGCGAAATGGAAGGGGGCGTGGGTCATTGGCACGGCGTCCGGGCGCAATCACGACTTTCTGCGCAAGCTCGGGGTTGATCAGCCGGTCGACTATGAGACTGTGCGTTTCGAAGAGGCGGTGCAGCCGGTGGATGTGGTGTTCGACACGATGGGAGGGGAGGTGCAGGCGCGCTCATGGAAGGTCCTCAAGCGCGGCGGCATCCTGGTTTCAATCGCCAGTCCGCCTTCAGCGGAAAGCGCCGCAGCAAACGGCGTGCGGCAGGCGTTTGTGTTCACCCAACCCAACGCTGCGCAGCTGGCCGAGATCGCGAAACTGGTCGATGCCGAAAAGCTCAAAGCGATCGTAGAAACGGTCCTGCCCCTCTCCGACGCGACTCGCGGGCAGGAACTCAGTGAGCGCGGTCATACCCGCGGCAAAATCGTCCTGCGGGTAATCTAAGGACGTGGAAAACAACGAGAGGACTTCTCCATGGCCAAAAACTCCGAAACGACTGAGTGTGCGCGGAAAGAACCCGTCGGGCAAAAAACGAAGCCGCGGCGATCGTCTCACGGTCGTACAACTCCAGTTCCCCCGCCGCGCCGAAAAACAGAGACCCCTCACCCGCGGAGACCCGGACCCGAGCCCGGCATCCAGCCGGAGACGGTCGTGACAACGTTCACCTTCCGTGTGAACCCCACACTGACACTCGTTTGTGTGCCGGTCGGAACGCCCGCGCTTTTCTCGCTCGGAGTTGCCGCCGACCTTGCCGGCGTGCATCCGGACACCATCGCGCCTCGGGCGGGTCACGCTTGGCATCCTTTCCTGTCCAATTGAGGAACCTATACAGATGTCTGATTCCATGCCGATACTGCCGCGGACGCCGAGACGCATCGGGGTCGCTGCCGATCACGGAGGATACGAGTTAAAGGAACATCTGGTCAGGATGTTGCGCGAGGCGGGCCATGACGTGATCGATTTCGGTGACCAACAACCCAAATTGGACGATGATTACCCCGATTTCGTCGTGCCGCTGGCTCGTGCAGTTGCCGACGGCAAGGTGGAGCGTGGCGTGGCCATCTGCGGCAGCGGTGTCGGGGCATCAGTCGCCGCGAACAAAGTTGCAGGGGTTCGGGCTTGCTTGATTCACGAGAACTTTTCGGCGCATCAAGGCGTCGAGGACGACGACCTGAATCTGATCTGCCTGGGCGGCCTCGTCGTCGGCACGGCCACTGCGTCGGAGCTCGTTCAGACGTTCCTCGCGGCCCGCTTCAGCGGTGCGGAGCGCCATCGCCGACGTCTGGCGAAAGTGGCGGCACTCGAATGCAAGCCCGCGAAAGCCGGATGACCCGATGATCCTGTCCGATTTGAGCAAGCTCAGCGGGACCGTCCTGCTCATCGTCGGGGCTCTGCTGCCCGTCGTGAATCC
>PMBT01000114.1 GCA_003153035.1 Opitutia bacterium | reverse complement strand
GCCGTCAAAGAACGACTCGAGTTCCATCGTCGCCTTGTCGGTTTCGACCTCGGCGAGCATGTCGCCGGATTTGACGGCGTCGCCGTCGTTCTTGAGCCATTTGACCAGCGTACCGACCGTCATGGTGTCGCTGAGTTTGGGCATCTCGATGATCTGGGCCATGGGAGATGGGCGGAGTACAGGTATCAGAGGTCCACTGAGCTGAGGCGAGAGGAATTCTTCCGCAGGAACGAGCTTTCTCGCGAAAGAGATTTCATTGCCGGGAGGCAAGCTCTTCCATGGGATTGGCTAGAGCATCTTCAGCACCGCTTCGACAATCCGCTGGGGACTGGGAAGCTGCTCCTTCTCCAGCGGAGGCGAGTAAATAGCCGGGGCGTCGATGGCCGAGAGTCGTTTGACAGGGGCGTCGAGGTGATCGAATGCCTGGTCCTGGATCAGGTACGCCACCTGCGCGCCGACTCCGCAGAATGGCTTGTTCTCCTCGACCAGCAGCGCGCGGTTGGTTTTCCGCACCGAGGCGAGGATGGTCTCCTCGTCCAGTGGCCGGATCGAGCGCAGGTCAACCACCTCGACACTGACATCATGTTCGGCTTCGAGGAACTGCGCGGCCTTGAGTGAATTGATGACCGCGCGACCGTGGGCGATGATGGTGAGGTCGGTCCCCGCGCGCTTCACATCGGCCAAGCCCAGCGGGACCAGATAGTCCCCGGCGGGCACCTCGCCCTTGTCGTTGTAAAGAATGGTATTCTCCAGGAACATCACCGGATCGTTGTCGCGAATGGCGGATTTAAGGAGGCCCTTCGCGTCATAGGCGGTGGCGGGGCACACGACCTTCACGCCGGGATGACTGGCGAGGATGTTTTCAGGCGTATGGCTGTGGGTCGCGCCGACGCCGGTGCCTCCGTTGGCCGGGCCCCGGATGACGATAGGGACATTCACCAGGCCGCCCGACATGTAGCGGAGGTTGGCCGCGTTGTTGAGAATCTGATCGAACGCGACGGAATAGAAGCTCCAGAACATCAGCTCGATCACCGGGCGGATCCCCAGCATGGCGGCACCGACGCCCAAGCCGACAAAGCCGGCCTCGCTGATCGGTGTGTCGATGACGCGCTTTGGCCCGAAGCGGTCCAGCAGGCCCTCGCTGATCTTGTACGCGCCGTGAAACTGGCCGACTTCCTCGCCCATGAGGATGACGTTAGGATCCCGCTCCAGTTCCTCGGCGAGTGCCTGGTTGAGGGCTTCGCGGTAGGTGATCAGAGGCATCGGAGAGTGAAAGTGAGAGTGAAAGTGAAGGTGAAAGTGAGGGAGGGAATCAGTGGAAGAAGATCCGCCCCCGCGATTGCTTTTGGGTCGGATTGTCCTCCTCCCAGTAAATATCCTTGAGGACGTCCTCGGAGGCGGGGAACGGGCTCGCTTCGGCGAACTGAGCGGCCCGCTCGGCCTCAGCGCGGGCGGCCATGTCAATTTCTTTTGCGAGATCCTCGGTGAGCACGCCTTCCGCCACCAATGCCTCGTGGACCAGGGTGAGGGGATCCTTCGTGCGCCGGTAATTCTCGATCTCCTCCTTGGTGCGGTATGTGGAGTCGGGATCGGCCACCGAGTGGCCCCGGTACCGGTAGGTCATGACTTCAAGAACCGCGGGTTGCGACTTCTCGCGCGCGAGCTGGAGCATCTTGTCCGTCTTCTCGCGCACTTCGTAGAGGTTATGGCCGTCGCAGAGATCCCACGCCATGCCGTAGCCCTCGGCGCGTTTGGCAAGGCCCGGTCCCGCGGACGACCGCCGCAGGCTGGTGCCCATTGAATAGCCGTTGTTCTCGATGACAAACACCACGGGCAAGCTCCACAGCGCCGCGAGGTTGTAGGTTTCGTGCACCGCACCCTGGTTGACCGCCCCGTCGCCCATGAACGTGAGGCAGGCCCCCTTGACGCCCTTGTACTTCAGGGCGAAGGCAATGCCCGCCCCGAGCGGGACCTGGCCACCGACGATGCCGTGTCCGCCCCAAAAATGCCGCGCCGGGTCGAAGAAATGCATGGAACCGCCCTTGCCCTTGGAGCAACCGCTGGCCTTGCCGTAAAGCTCGGCCATCAGCTCGTTGGGGTTCATGCCGACCGCGATGGCGTGGCCATGGTCGCGGTAGGCCGTGATGACATGGTCGTCCGGCTGCATGACCGAGCAGCAGCCGACGGCGACGGCTTCCTGACCGATGTACAAATGGAGAAACCCGGCGATGCGCCCCTGCTGGTAGGCCCGCAGACAGCGCTCCTCAAAGCGCCGGATCCGCATCATCAGGCGGAAGAGCCCGAGGCGCTCGGCGTTCGTCAGCCGGGCGTTGACGGGCGCCAGGCCGGCCCGCGAGGGCGCCGCGGCGGGCGGCGCTGCCTTCGGGTTGAGGGTGGCTGAGGTTGGTTTGCTCACGGGGAGAACGGCAGTTGTCTGCAGGTAATGGTCGATATAAGCGGCAATTAATCAAGCGCCAGATCCCTTTTGGCGCGCGGGTCCCCCGACGTGGCGGCGTTACGGGGCACCGCCAATTCAGAGAACCGGGGAGGAGGGGCGGGGATGGTGTCCGTCCCAGCCGCGCCGGCAGCGATTCAGACCGGCCGTGCGAGGGCCGGGGTCACTTCCTCCACGATCACCTGCACCGGCCGGCCCGGGGCGCAATCGGCGCGCAGGGCTACAAAACGGTCGCGGTAGCGATCATAGATCGGCCAGAGCGCCGCCCGGTCGGTCTCGGGGATCGGCAACTGGTCGATGGCGGCGCGGCTGTAGAATGCAAAGCGGCCCTCGGCGATGTCGGCCGGCAGCGCCTCGAGCCGGCGCCGGCAGCAGAAGAGAAACATGAGCCAGTGCGACTGGCCCTCATAGGCCTTCTCGGCGATCATCGCGAAGAGGTGGAGGTCGTCGGCGCTGATGCGCAGGCCGGTCTCCTCGAAGGTCTCGCGCGCGGCGCACTCGAAGGGCGACTCCCCCGTGGCCATCTCCAGTTTGCCGCCGATCGGGCTCCAGTTGCCGAGGTTGGGCGCCTTGCGCCGGAGAATGAGCAGTTGCTCGCCAGCCTGGTTTTGAAGGAAGACGAGGACGCTGATCTTATAAGGGAGAACCGGGGACATGCGGAGGCGCCGCAGGCGGCAGGGTCTGCGGAGCGTGGCAGTCCGGCGGAACCGGGCAATGTTTTTCCCGCCATCGCGCGATTGAGCTTGAATAAAGGGGGAATTTTCATATATCAGAACATTCCCCTATGCGAACCACCCGGGTGCTGACCCTGGACTGCGGGGCCGCGCATGTTGCCTGCGGCCTGTTTTCGGCCGCCGATGGGCGGCTGGTCTTGGAGCGTTTCTGCACGCGGCCGGTAGTCCCGAGCGAGCTAAAGGACGAAGATTGGGTGGCGGCAGTCGGCGCGGCCTTGCGGGAGTTGGGCGGCCGGCAGGGCTTCCATGGCGCGTGTGTGCTCGGATTGCCCGGGCACCTCACCTTCAACCGGCTGATCCGTGTTCCGGCGGTTTCCGCGCACCAACGCCGGCAGATCCTCCGCTTCGAGGAAGGTCAGGGTCTGCCGGCTGCGCTCGACGAGATGGTCTGGAGTCACGCGGCGGTTTCCGCGAGTGCGGGGGGCGAGGAAGTGGTTCTGGCGGCTGCCAAGATGAGCGTGATGACGGCGCTGGGTGCGCGGATGCGGGCGGCCGGTTTCTATCCCGCAGCCGCCGTCCCTGCTTGGGCGGTGCTTCGGCAGGCGCTGCGCCACACGCATCCGGAGCCAGCCGAAGTGCTGGCGCTCTCGATCGGTGCGCGTTCCGCTCAACTTTATTCGCGCGGAGCGTCCCGCTGTTTTGTCCGCACCCTGGCGGTGGGAGGGAACACAGTCACGCAGAAGATCGCCGAGGAACTGGGGACGGATTTTGCGCAGGCCGAAGCCGTCAAACGCCAGGTGCTTGGCGCTACCGCAGGAATCCCGGCCGACACGCCTGAGCGCACGGCGGTGCAGCTGGCGGTCGAACAGTTTGGGCGCCGGCTTTGCGGAGAGATCGCCCGGTCGCCCGTGGGGTTGTCCGCGGGGGGCGGCGGGCACCGTCCGCCGATTCTCCTGCTGGCCGGGGGAGGGTCCCTGCCCATGGGCCTGCCCGCCTTGCTCGCGGAAAAGCTGCCGGTGCGGGTTGAGCATTGGGCGCCATGGCCACAAGTGGACCTGGGCCGCTCTGTGGCGGATCTTCCGGGAGGACCCGAGGCCACCCAGGCCGCGGACTTGGTCGGCCTGGCTGCTTGGGCCATGCATCATGAGCCGGCCAGGGTCAATTTGCTGCCACGTGCGTTCCGCCGCGAAATGTCCTGCTATCGCCGCTGGCCCTGGCTCGCGGGCCTGGCGCTGGCTGCCCTGCTGGGATTGCTCCTGGCTGCTTCGCGTTATCGAAGCGCGGCGAAGACCGCCCGGGCGCAAGCCGGCGAAGTCGACTCAAACCTTGCAGGCCTCCGCCGCCTTGAGGCTCGCAATCGGGCCAACCTCGGGCGCCTGACAGAAACCAACCGACGGATTTCCACGCTGCAAAGGCTCGCGGCGGCCCGGTCGAACTGGGCCGGTTTTCTCGGTGACCTGCAGGAGCGGCTGGCGAAGACCGAGGACGTCTGGCTTGAACACCTGCAGGTGCTCCCGGCGGTCCCAACGGCCGCACCCGGCCACCCCACTGCCGGCGGTGGCCGGCCCGAGGGTGCTGGGCCCGGTGCATCTGCCGGGTTAAGTGCTCCGGCTGCTGATATCCGACTCGATCTGGCTGGCAGCGTGTTTGATGCTGGCAACCCGGCAGGGAAAAACGGCGAGGGGTCCCATCAACGGGCCAAGTTGCTGCTGGCGAGCCTGCGGGAATCTCCTTTTGTGGCGGGGATCGAGAGCGAGCGTTTCGATGGCAGCCAGGCCGGCGTGTTGCGATTCGAAATCACCATCGTGCTGGCGCCACACACCTTGTTTTGACCCGTTCTCATGGTCCGGATGCAACCAAACCGGTTCTTAACCCGGCTCGCGGTTCTCTTCACCGCGGCGGTGCTGGCGGCCGGCTGGTGCCTGCACGGGAGCTGGCGGACGGCGCAGGCGGCGAACCTGGCCCTGGCGCAAAAGAACCGGGAATGCCGGCGGCTGACCACGTTGGATCCGCCTGCGACTGCCGCCCAGGTGGCTGCCATCGAGGCCGACCTGGCCCGAGCGGAAAAATCTTTGGCCGTGTTGCAGGAGGAGTTGAAAAACGCGACACCCGGCGCTTTCCGGACCGGAGCCGCCGGCGCGCCAGCATCGCGAACGGACGCGTTTTTCGATCTCACGGGCTTTGTCAAAGACATGCGCGCGCAGGCGGAGCGCGCCGGCGTGAACCTTCGCGCTGAGGAGCAGTTTGGTTTTGCCGCTTACGCCCACGAAGGTCCAGATCCCGGGCTCATCGCCGCGGTTCAGCGCCAGCGCCGGGCAGCCGCCTGGCTTTTGGAGGCCCTGTTTGCAGCGCGCCCCCGGCAGCTGCTGTCGGTGCGACGTGCGCCTGCGGCGGGAATCACCCCCGACCCGTCTCCGGCCCGCCCACCTGGCGGAGCGGCCGCGACCAGCGACGCCGATGTGTTTGAAATCGATCCGCGGCTCTCCATCCGGACCCTGGACGTGGAGGATGCGACAGCCTTCCGGCTGACCTTCACCGGATATTCGGCGACGCTTCGCCGGTTTCTTAACCGGCTTGCCACCGGCGACCTTTTCGTGGTGGTGCGCAGTGTCGCCGTGGAGCCGGTGGTGTCACACCCGCCTCCCCGCAAGGCGTCGCCCGGCGGCCCGGAGCCATTGGTGGAGACTGTGGGACCGGCGTTGTCGCGCTTTGCCGTCACAGTGGAATCCTGCAAGCTGGTGGGGCCGCCGGCTCCCGCGGGCCGCGCCTGCCACGCGGCATCCGGTCAGCCCGGCCCGCAGGGGGCGCCCCGGTGCTGGGTCGAGCCCGCAGCGCAGCGGCGCGGCCCCGGCTGGATCTACGACCTCTTTACCCCGCCGGCGGTGCATTACGATCAGCTCAGCCGGACGCTGACCGCAACGCCAGCTCCGGAGCTCGTGCCGGCCGACACCGACGAAAATCCGCCCGACTTGGAACTACTGGAAGTGCGCCGCGAGCCTTTTCGCCTGCAACTGGTCGGCTATGCAGGTGGACCCGGGGAACTGCGCGGGATTTTTCTGGATATGCGCAGGGGAGAAACCGCGATTGGTCGGGCAGGCGACCATCTTGCCGGGAGTGGGCTTTCGGTTAAGCGACTGGCCGTGACGGGCGGCGGCGGGTTCCAGAGCGGTGCGGAGACGGGGGAACCGATGGCGGAGGCGACGGTGGCAGATGAGGCCACGGGCAACGAGGTTGTGCTCACGAGCCGCGGGCGATGCTAGTCAGGAACGCTGCTGGCGCTGGTCGCAAGCCGCCGGACTCCGGGTTTCCGCCAGGAACTCCGGGAGGGCGGGTTATTCGCGCTCGATGGAGCGAGCTACTACGTCAAACGCATCGACGCAGATCCTCCGCTGGTGGTGATCGCGGACCTGGCAAACGCCGGGGCCGTTTCAGCCATCCATGTGCTTGGCCCGCCGCATGCCCCAGCCGCGGTGGCGCCCGCGCTCACGGCGGCCGGGCCGAGCATCGAGAATCTCTCCAGCACCCCATGAATACGCCCCTGTCCCGTCGCGCGGTCGCCCAGGCGGCGGCCGTTCTGCTCGCCGCCCTGACCACGGCCTGCGAAGCCGGTCCTGCGGCCGCAACCCCCGCCGAAGCAGATTATCTGAGAGCCCGCGCTGATCTGCTCGAGGGGGTGGCGAAATCGTGGCAGCGGCCGAAAGGTTTTCCGATGGGCGGCCCCGAAGAGGCGGCCGCGCCGGCCGCGCTTCCGCTGCGTGAAAAACTGAATGCCATCTCCATTCCGGTCGTGAGCTTCACGAGCGTTGAACTGAACCGGGTCGTCAGCGCTCTGGGTGCGCTGGCCGAGGAGTTCGACCCCAGCGAGGGCAAGCCGAAGGGGGTGAACCTGGTCCTCCTCGATCCGGCCAATGCCAACCCGATCGTGACGATCACACTCCGGAACCTGACTTTGAAACGCATTCTCGACTTCGTGACCGATGCCGTCGGTTTCCAGTATGAAATCGAGGCTGACGCTGTGGTCCTGCGTCCGGGCGGCGAGCGCTTCCCGCTGGGCACGGAGGTGTTTCCCGTCTCGCGCGCCACCGTCATTCGCATGACGGGGCAGGGAGGCGGCGCGGACACCCGCGGGAACCGGTCACTCGAAGCGGCGCCGGACGGCAATGAGCACCGGCCGGCGCCTGACGAGGCCCAGGCGTTGCGCCAGTTTCTCCAGCGGGCGGGCGTGAGCTTCGAAGGGGTGGCCGGCAGCAGCATGGCTTTTGACGGGTCGGCGATCATCGTCACCCAGACGGCGCGCAACCTGGACCGTATCCGCGCGATCCTGCGCCGCTACCGCGAGGTGCGGCAGGTTGAGATCGAGGCGAAATTCATGGAGGTGCAGGAAGGCGCGCTCGACGAACTGGGGATTCAATGGAACGTGGCGAGGCGCCCGGTGCCGCTGCTCGACCCGCAGTCGGGCGCACCACTGCTCAACGCCGATGGTTCGCCGCAGCTGCGGTCTCAGGAGCTCTATCGCACCGCCGACCCAACCAACGGCACGGCGGTCAACCGGACACTCGCCGACACCTTCCGGAACAGCCAGCGGTCAAGCAGCATCATCATTGATGACAAAACAGTCGGCACGCTCGCGCCGCCGACCCTGCCCGGGGCGAACAATCTCGGCCAGGCCGCCGGAAACCTCGCCGCCATCACCGGATCGATCGGGGAGTTCGACGTCAACGCAGTCGTGCGGGCGCTGGCCCAGAAGAGCGGCACGGACCTGCTGAGCGCGCCGCGGGTGACGGTGCTCTCCGGCAGTGAGGCGCTTATCACTGTCGCGCAGGAGATGCGTTATCCGCAGTCCTTTGGGGAGATTCAGAGCCAGGTGGGCAGCGGTCGGACTGTCGGCGACGGCACCAGCGGCGCGGCTGGCGTGGCGATCACGGCGGGCACCCCAAAGGATTTCACCACGCGCAACGTGGGGATGGAACTGCGCGTCATTCCCTCCGTGGAGGAGGATGATCACAGCATCAGCCTGGAACTCCATCCCAAGGTCACCGAGTTCGAAGGGTTCCTCGAATATGGCGGACCGAGCATCGCGATCTCAGGAGGGCGCACGGTCACCGTGCCTCCGGGATTCTACCAGCCGATCTTCTCGGTGCGGGAAGTGAGCACCCGCGTGACCATCTGGGACGGCGCCACGATCATCATGGGCGGGCTGACTCGCGAGGAGGTGAAGAAAGTCGAGGACAAGGTGCCGATCCTCGGCGATATCCCGCTGCTCGGGCGAGTTTTCAGGTCCAAGGGCAAGAGTGCGCAAAAACGGAATCTCCTGATTTTTGTCACTGCAAACCTGGTGAATCCCGGCGGGGCGCCGCGGGCGGCGCCCGCGGTCCGGCTGGTGGTGAAGCCGCTGCCGGCCGCGCCGATCGCGGCGCCGGTGGGGCAAAGGGCGCAGTGAAATTCACAAAGGATTGCAATTTACGAAGGCGCGAGTACCCGTTTGGCTGCGCTTATGGCCAAATGGCTGCTTGTTGACGGTTTCAATCTCGCCTACCGCTGCTATTTCGCGGTGCCGGAACTCACCCGGGCGGACGGTTTGCCTACAAACGCCGTCCACGGTTGGGTGAAATCGCTCTGGCGTCTGGCCGATCAGGAGAAACCGGCGGCGACGCTGGTGTTCTTTGACCTCGGGGGCGCCCAGGACCGGCTGGCCCTGCTGCCGGAATACAAGGCCCAGCGGGAGGAAATGCCCGAGGCGCTGGTGAAACAGCTGCCTTATATCAAGGCGCTGACGCGCGCGATGGGTCTGGTCGGCGTGGAAAAGGCGGGGGTGGAGTCCGACGATCTGCTGGCCTCGCAGGCGGTGCATCTCGCCGCCCAGGGCCACGAGGTGTTGATCGTAAGCTCCGACAAGGATTTTGCCCAGATCATCGGGGAGCGCATCACGATCATGCTGCCGCCGCCCTCCGCCAATCCGAAGATCGGCTGGCGCCGGCTCGATGCCGCTGGGGTCATGGAGAAGTTTGGCGTGTCGGCCGCGCAGATCCCCGACTTCCTCGCGCTGGTGGGGGACGCGTCGGACAATATTCCCGGCATCGAAGGCGTCGGGCCGAAGACCGCGGCGCGGTGGCTGCAGCACTTTGGCAGCCTCGAGGGCGTGATTGCCCATGCCCGCGAGCTGAAACCGGAGCGTTTCCGGGAGTCGGTCTGCGCGCTGTCCGACCTGGTCCGCCGGAACCTGAAACTCACGACTCTCAACCTCGGCCTGGCGACCATCACGGCGGAAAGACCCTCGGCCAATCCCGCGGAACTGTTCCGGCTGCTGAATGAGCTGGAGATGAGAACCGGCCTGACCGAGGCCCGCCAGCGCTACGCGCAGGCGGAGCTTTTTTGAAGCAAGGCGGCGGGCGGGAGGAAAAGGGCGGACAGTCTGGCCGGACTGTTCATTTGTAGGAAGCGCGCTTCGGCCTTCGCATGAAGCTACGGCCGACAGGTGCTCACGACCTGTCCTCCGTAGGCCCGGAGGAGGAGGATGGCAGAGTAGAAATCGCCCGTGAGCGGGCTTCCTACATCATTCACCGAATGATCTAGTATCCTCGGATAACGCGCTCCACCTCATCTGCATGTCTCCGGCCTAGACTCCCTCCGGCGAGACGCCTTGTGGATCGAAGATGTAACCGACCCCGTGGACGGTGCGGAAGGCGGCAAGGCCGACGTTGTGCTTCTTGAACAAGTCGCGGACCTTCACGACGTATTGGTCGAGCGATCGGCTGCGGACGTCGGCGTGCAGACCCCACACCGCGTGAATCAACGCCTTGCGAGTGATGACCACCGCCTGGTTGTTCTGCAAATAGGTGAGGATTCCGAGCTCCTTGCGGCCAATCGTCTCGATAATGCCGTCCGGAAATTCCGCCGAGAGCCGCACCGGCGAGATCTTGACTCCGAGGAACGTGAACGGCTCGTCAAGGATCTTGACGTTCTTGGTGATGTTGAAGTCGGTGCGCGACTCGGCGCGGCGAAGTACCGCATGAATGCGCGCGATGAGCTCCGCATAGCCGAAGGGCTTGGTGATATAATCGTCGCCACCCATCTCCAGGGCCTTGACCTTGTTCACCTCAAGCGTGTTGCCGGTGAGGAAAATTGTCGGCACTGAAATGTCGCTCTTTTTGAGGTCATCCATCAACGCGAAGCCGGACTGATCGGGCAGCGTGAGGTCGAGCAGCATGAGGTTGGCGAAGTTGCGCTTAAGGAAACGGAAGGCATGCGCGCAGCGATTGTGGACCTGGGCCTGCATGCCCGCGTCCTCAAGGTGCTGGGCAATCAGTTTGGCAAGTTCTTCCTCGTCCTCGACGACTAGGACCAGCGGCTTTGGCTCCGAGCGCGCAGGGCGGGGGAACGGGGTGGTGGTTAAAGGTCGGTCCGTCATGGGATTGGGGTGCACGAGATAATTGTGGCAAAAAACCCGACGACAGGTTTTTACAAATTACTGACCATTTGTCAAAGGAAACCTCGGTTGGTTCCAAAACGCGGCCCGGCGGGACGGGCCGCAGGCACTGAGCGGGACCGCAGCGTGCCCGGGCGAGATTGTGCTTGAGTGTCCTTGGCGCTGTGTGTCCCTTGGCCGCGTGCCAGAAAAAACTCCATTGCTGATGGTTGGTCTGCCGAAGGGCAGCCTCGAGGAATCAACCCGGAATCTGTTCGCGAAGGCGGGGTTCAAGATCACCGTGAACTCGCGTTCCTATCGCCCGGTGATCGACGATCCCGAGCTGGATTGCCGGATGGTGCGGGCGCAGGAAATGAGCCGCTACGTCGAGCACGGGTTCTTCGACTGCGGCCTCACCGGCTACGACTGGATTCAGGAGAATGAGTCGCAGGTCGTGGAGGTGTGCGATCTCATCTACAGCAAGGCCTCGACCCAGAAGTCGCGCTGGGTGCTGGCGGTGCCGGAGGACTCGCCGGTCAAGAAGGCCGAGGACCTGGCCGGCAAGCGGGTGGCGACCGAGCTGGTGGGCACGGTGCGGCGCTACTTTGCCGCCAAGCAGGTAAAGGTGGAGGTGGAATTTTCCTGGGGCGCCACCGAGGTGAAAGTGCCCGATCTGGTGGACGCCATCGTGGATATCACGGAGACCGGCAGTTCACTTCGCGCGAACAAGCTGCGCATTGTCGACACGCTGATGTACACCAACACCAAGTTCATCGCGAACAAGGCCAGTTGGGAGAACCCGGCCAAGCGCCGCAAGATCGAGATCATTGCCATGCTGCTCACCGGCGCCCTTGAAGCGGAGAACAAGGTCGGCCTGAAGCTCAATGCGCCCAAGGCGAACCTGGACAGGCTTCTGAAGGCGCTGCCGGCGTTGCGCAATCCCACGGTGTCACCGCTGGCTTCGCCCGATTGGGTGGCGCTCGAGACCATCATCGACGAAAGCGTGGTGCGCGAAATCATTCCCCAGCTCAAGGCGCTGGGCGCCGAGGGCATCATCGAATATCCGCTCAACAAGGTGGTGTACTGATCCCAATTCGAGTCGAAGGCGTGAAAGCGGAACAGCAGCAAATCGGGAAAGTGAGAAATCGGGAAAGCGGGAACTGCAAAGCGCGAAAGTGGGAAAGCGGAAGACCGCCGGACGGGTGCACGACAGGGAAAATGGGAAACGGAAAACGAAAACCGGAAATCGGGAGTCGAAAATGCCCTCGCTGACACTTGGCCTCCTCCAGCATGCCTGCACCGCGGATCCGGCGGCCAACTTCAGGAAGACATTGGCGCAGGCCGAACGGGCGGCGAACCAGGGTGCGCAGATCATCTGCACGCAGGAGTTGTTTCGCTCACAGTACTTCTGCCAGTGCGAGGATCACGCGAACTTCCAGCTGGCTGAGCCGATCCCCGGCCCGAGCACGGAGGCATGGCAGGCGCTGGCCCGCCGGCACGGGGTGGTCGTGGTTGCCTCGCTCTTCGAGAAGCGGGCCGCGGGGCTTTACCACAACACCGCGGTTGTCATCGACGCTGATGGTGCGCTGCTGGGCATCTATCGCAAGATGCACATTCCGGATGACCCGCTTTACTACGAGAAGTTCTATTTCGCGCCGGGCGACACGGGATTCCGGGCCTGGCCGACGCGGTACGGCCGGATCGGCGTGCTAGTCTGCTGGGACCAGTGGTATCCCGAAGCTGCGCGGCTCACCGCGCTCCAGGGAGCAGAGATCATTTTCTATCCCACGGCGATCGGCTGGCATCCGCAGGAAAAGGCGCGGCAGGGCGCCGACCAGCAGGCGGCCTGGGAGATCGTCCAGCGATCCCATGCCATCGCCAACGGCTGCTACGTTGCGGTCGCCAATCGTACCGGCTTGGAGAAGCCGGCCGGCGGAGACGGCATTGAGTTCTGGGGCCAGAGTTTTGTGGCTGGGCCCGGCGGGCAGATCCTCGCCCGGGCCAGGGCCGACCAGGAGACAACCTTGCTGGTGCCGGTCGACCTCGCCGAGGTCGACCTCACCCGCACGCATTGGCCGTTCCTGCGCGACCGCCGCATTGACGCCTACGGCGATCTGACGAAGCGTTTTGTCGACGGACCCGACGCCGGGCAGGCAAGGCCGGCCGGCAGTCCGGGCAAGGCCTGACGTCTGCGGCAACCGGGATCAGGCGACGGGGGCTGGCTGGGTGTAGGTGGCTTTGCCGTAGCCCAGAATCGGAATCCCGATGAAAGAAAACAGGAACAACAGACACACTCCCCACGCCGTGGTCTTGCCGAAGGCCTTGGCCACGTCGATCGCCACGATGATTGCAATGACCAGATTGACGAGCGGGATGAAATACAGAAGGACCCACCAGCCCGATTTTCCCGCGATCTTCACCCACAGATAAACGTTGTAGATGGGGATGAAAATGCCCCAGCCCGGGTGCCCGGCTTTGGTGAAGATTTTCCAGGCAGCTACGATGTAGAAGAGCGCTAGACCGAGGTAGAGCGCGGCCAGGAACAACAGGGGCAGGATCGCGAGGTGCATATTGCGCAGGGTATTCGGGGTTGGCTGATTTGACGTTTCAACTCTCCGGAAAGAAGATTTCCGGAAAATGGTTCGGCGGTTGGATGCGGCGGGAGAATGCGGGGCGGGGCGGACGGTCAAGCGGCCGGAACTTTCACCAGGTCCCCAAGCAGCCAGAGACTGCTCGGAGTAAACCGGCCGATGCTGTCATCACAGACCTCAACATGGCTTGCCGGGATCAGAGCTTCAACAAGATTTGCGAACGGCCGGTGGGAAGTTCATCGCCAAGGCGCCTGCTGGTCGGGCGGCCCGGAAGGGTGCGCGGCGCCGGTGCTGATTCAACGCTTGCGATGCATCCGTGAATGCGGCTCATGGAGACGGACGGTTCTCGCGCGTCTCGTTTGCGCTGTTGGACAACCGGTCGGTCGCCAAGCGATGATTTCCCAATCCCCATCTCCGCAATCCGCATCCGAACACCGGACCCCGGCGGCGCTGGGGTTCCGCATGCCGGCCGAGTGGGAACCGCAGGAGGCAGTGTGGCTGTCGTGGCCGCACAACCGAAAAACCTGGCCTGGCCGGTTTCGCGCGATCCCCGCCCGGTTTGCCGAACTGGTCGCAGTCATCAGCCGGTTTGAAAAGGTGCGCATCAATCTCGCGCGACCGTTGCAGCGCCGCGCCCTTTCCCTGATTAACCGGGCGAAAGCCGAGCTGGGCAACGTCGAGCTCTTCCACCATGCCACCGATGATTGTTGGTGCCGCGACCACGGGCCGATTTTCGTCAGGCATCGCCGGACCGGCGAGGTGGCAGTGACCGACTGGCGCTACAACGCCTGGGGAGGGAAATATCCGTCGTTCGCGCGCGACAACCGGATCCCCTCCCAGATCAGCCGGGCACTGGACCTGCGGCGATTCGCGGTCGAGATGGTACTGGAAGGTGGTTCGATTGATGTGAATGGGGCCGGACTTTTACTCACGACCGAATCGTGCCTGCTCAACCCCAACCGGAATCCGCAGCTCACCCGCGGGCAGATCGAGCAGGCGCTCAGGGAGAACCTCGGCGTCAGCCGAATCGTCTGGCTCGGCGCGGGTATTGCCGGCGATGACACCGACGGGCATGTCGACGACCTGAGCCGGTTCTTCCGGACGGACGGGATTGTCACCGTCGTGGAGAACGACCGGCGCGATCCGAACTGCCGGCCCCTGCGGGAAAATCTAGAGCGGCTGCACCGTCTGCGCACGCCCGGCGGCCGCAAGTTCGCCATCGTTGCCCTGCCGATGCCCGCGCCGTGTTTCCACCGCGCCCAACAACTGCCGGCAAGCTACGCGAATTTCCTGATCATTAACGGCGCAGTACTGGTGCCCGCGTTCCGGCAGCCCCGAAAGGACGCCGAGGCCGCCGACGTGCTGGCTGCCTGTTTTCCGGGCCGGGAGGTGATCTCCGTCGACTGCCTCGAACTGGTCTGGGGGCTGGGTGCGCTGCATTGTGTCTCGCAGCAGCAGCCGGCCCCGGGCCGGCCGGGGAGAAATCAACTTTGACCTTCCGTCCAGCGCGCGCAGACTGAACGGCACCAACCCGAATGAACCTCAAGACCCTTCGATCCTTCATCCTGCTTGCCGCGGCCTGGGGATTCCTCAGCGGTTGCGATTCGCTTGAATCCATGCGGGACACGGTCAAGGACCGGGTGGCGGGCGTGCCACCCAAGGTCCGGGTGGTTGACGGGGAATCCCGCGGGACCTACGAAGCGGCGCGCTTGGCGATGGAAAAGCTTGGTTATCGTTTTGCGAGCGGGGGACTGGCCCAGGGGCGGCTGGAGGGACTCACCCGAATCGACGGGGGCCGTGATTTTGGATCGTCGCGGCAACGGTCCATCTCGATTCATCTGGAGCCGCTGGATGGCGGCAAGATCGAGGTTCAGGTTCTGCTGACCGAGATCGTTGATGAGGGCTCGGAGCGGGCGGCGGGCGGCCCGACAGAGACACCCTTGCGCGAATCGTCGGGCTACGACATATTCTTCGCGGAACTGGAGAGACAGCTGCAAGGCGGCAAGGGTAAATGAGTTCCGTCCCCGGCGCTTGACTCCGCGGCCACGGGGATCGCCGACGAAACCCCGGGAACGGGAAAATTTTGGGCTTGCCGCGCACGCAGCCGGCTGGGAATTTGACGGTTTGCGGCATTTACAGGCTCCGCCCGCGCATCGCCGCAATGCTCCCGCGGGACGGATTTTGTCAGTTTAACTTCCAACCAACGGCCACAGGGCCGGCGCGGGGGGCAGCCGCCTCGGAGCAGGCGGAGGCGCCTCGCTTATCCTCATGAGTTCAGTCATGCAAGAATTGCTCGCGCAGAGCTCCTTCGACAAGTTGAAGGAAGGCGCGATTGTCCCGGGCGTCATCACCGAAATCCGTCAGAACGAGGTTGTCGTCGACATCGGCGGGAAAGCGGAGGGCATCATTCCGGCCGGGGAATTCGGCGATCTGGGCGAGCTCCAGATCGGTTCACCCGTGGAGGTGATCCTCGAGAAGCTCGAAGACAAGAACGGCAATCCCATCATCTCCTACGATTTGGCGCAGCAGAAGAAGAACTGGGATAACATTCTCCAGAAATGTTCGGAGGGCTCGGTCGTTTCCGGCCGCGTCAAGGCCAAGGTCAAGGGGGGTCTCATCGTCAGCATCGGGGTCGACTCCTTCCTCCCGGCATCGCACATCGACATCCAGCCGCCCAAGAACCTCGACCAGTATCTGGGCCAAACCTACGATTTCAAGGTCCTCAAGATCAATCTGGACCGCAAGAACATCGTCCTGTCGCGCCGGGAGCTCATCGAGGAACAGCGGCACCAGAAGCGCCGCGACCTGCTGGAGAGCATCCAGCCGGGGCAGATCCGCAAAGGCGTCGTCAAGAACATCACCGATTTCGGAGCGTTCATCGATCTGGATGGCATGGATGGCCTGCTCCATATCACCGACATGAGCTGGGGCCGCATTTCCCACCCGAGCGAAATGCTCAAACAGGGCGAGGAGGTCCAGGTCATGATCATCGAGGTCAACCGCGAGAAGGAACGGGTTTCCCTCGGGCTGAAACAGACCACCAAGAATCCGTGGGACGACATCGAGCACAAGTTCCCCGTCGGCGCCAAGGTCCGGGGCAAGGTCGTCAACCTCGTGCCCTACGGGGCCTTCGTGGAGATCGAGCCCGGTGTCGAGGGGCTCGTGCATATCACGGAAATGTCCTGGACGAAGCGCATCACCAAGCCGTCCGAGATTCTCAAGGTCGGGCAGGATTTGGACGCGGTCGTGCTGGGTATCCAGAAGGATGAGCAGAAGATCTCCCTCGGCATCCGCCAGCTTGAGCCCAATCCGTGGGACATGGTCCGCCACAATTATCCCATCGGCGCGCGCGTGCGCGGCAAGGTGCGCAACATGACCACGTACGGTGCGTTCATCGAGCTCGAGGAGGGCATCGACGGCATGGTGCATGTCTCNNGACATGTCGTGGACGCGCAAGATCAACCATCCGAGCGAACTTCTGAAGAAGGGGGACGAGGTGGACGCGATCGTGCTCGACGTCGATCCCCAGCAGCAGCGCATTTCACTTGGCATGAAGCAGCTCGCCACCGACCCGTGGACGGATATCGACAGCTTCTTCCGGATTGGCGACGTGGTCCAGGGCACGGTGACCAAGATCACGTCCTTCGGCGCGTTCGTGGAACTGGCCAACGGCATCGACGGCCTCGTCCACATCTCGCAGATCAGCGAGGATCGGGTGGACAAGGTGAAAGATGTGTTGAAGCCGGCCCAGGCGGTCACTGCCCGGGTCATCAAGATCGATCGCGACGAGCGCCGGCTCGGCCTGTCGATCAAGGCCGCCAACTACTCCGCGGAGCAACTGGCCGCGGAGACGGCGACCTACGACATGCTCAACCGTCAGAGCAGCGGCACCGACATGATGAACCTTGGCGACATCCTCGACGAGGCNNGGATGGGGGCGCGGCGGGTCTTCCGCGCCGCGTCAGGCGGCAGGCAGCTGGGCTTCGAGGGCCGCTTTGACCCGGTCGTACTCCGCCTTGAGCTCGGGCAGCCGGGCGGGAATCTCGCCGAGTGCCGCCGAGCGGCCCAGGTACTCGATCTTTTCGCAGAGGGCGCGGAGCTGGCCGGCGCCGAAGTTGGCGGAGCTGCCCTTGAGGCTGTGGGCGGCGCGGGTCAGCCGCGGGGCGTCGCCCTGGGCCAGCGACTGCTCAATCTCGGCAATCTGCTTGGGCGAGTCGTCGAGGTAGATCTGGATGAGCTCGCGCAGAAAGGAGACGTCGTCAGGGTTGAGCGCGCGCAAATCCGCGATGGCCTGTGGATCAAGCGGAGACACGGTGATTATGTTCTCGCGGGCGGGAATCTGGCGGGGGAAGGCGGATTTGGTCTGAGCTTGCTTCTAGGCTGGTCCGGATTGGCTCGCAACCCGTAAGCGGGACTCATTGTGCCCACTCAAACGAGGTGTTCTGCTCGATTTCCTCGATGGTGGTGAGGCCGAGCAGGACCTTCTTCAGCCCGTCATAGCGCAGCGGGCGGTAGCCGACTTTCGCGGCCGCCCGGGTGATTTCCTGGGCGCTGCGGCCGTCGGAGATCAGGGAACGGATCTCCTCGGTGATGAGCACGAGTTCGTGGAAGGCGATGCGTCCCTTGTACCCGGTGCCGCGACACTTAGCGCAGCCGCGGCCGCGATAAAACGGGGTTTCCACCAGGCCTTCATCCAGGAAGTACCGGCGGAGGGTCTCCGGCGTTGGGTAATAGGCTTCCTTGCAATGCTCGCAGATGCGCGCCGCGAGCCGCTGGGCCAGCACGCCGATAACCGATGGGGCCACCATGAACGGCTCCACGCCGATCTCCAGCAGGCGGACGATGGCCTGCGCCGCGGTGTTGGTGTGTAGCGTGGCCAGGACAAGGTGGCCGGTCAGGGCCGCCTCGGTGGCGATCTTGGCTGTTTCCAGATCGCGGATCTCGCCGATGAGGATCACATCCGGGTCCTGGCGCAGCAGGGCGCGCAGGATCGTGGAGAATTTCAGGTCGATATGGGCGTTGACCTGGCTCTGCGTGAGGCCGGCCAGCTGGATCTCGATGGGATCTTCGATCGTGGAGATGTTCAGATCGGGCTTGTTGATCTCGTGGAGGGCGGCGTAGAGCGTGGTCGTCTTGCCCGAACCGGTCGGGCCCGTGACGAAGATGATGCCGTTGGGGTTCTGAACTAGGCGGCGGAACGGGTGCAGGATGGTCTGCGACATCATCATCTTGTCGAGGGTGACCATCGATTTCCGGCCCGACGAAGCGAGGATGCGCACCACCGCCTTCTCGCCGTGGATGGAGGGGATCATTGAGACCCGGAAGTAGGTCGCTGCGCCGCCCACGGGCATCGAGAAACGGCCGTCCTGCGGAAACCGCGATTCCGTGATGTTGATGCTACACAGAACCTTCAAACGGGAGATCAGCGCCCGGTGCAGCTTGCGCGAAAAGGTCAGCATCTCCCGCAGCATCCCGTCGACCCGGAAGCGGATGCGCGAATTGAGCTCCTGCGGCTCAATATGGATGTCAGTCGCCCGCTCGCGAATAGCGAAGAAGATGATCGCGTCGAGCACCTGGATCAGCGAGGCCGTCTCGGCGAGCGCGGTGAGCTGCTCCTGGGAATAATCAGGCTTGTTGAAGAGATCCAGGCGTTCAAGCGCGGCGAGGCTCTCCTCGATGTCCTTGTCGTTTGAATAATGGATCCCGATCGCGTCGGTGATCTCGCGCCCGGAGGCGAAGACCGGACTGATCGGCAGCTGGGCGATCTGGGAGAGCCGCCGCACCAGGACCTCGTCCTCGGGCGTCGCCATGGCGACGGTGAGGATTCCCTCGATGAGGTAGAGTCCGAGCGACTGGGTCTTCTGCGCAACTTCCTGGGGCAGCTTGGCCACCGCCTCCTCCGTGACAATCGAGGCAAACGGATCGACGTAGGCGAAACCGAGGGCGTTGGCCCACTGCCGGCAGGCCTCATCTTTGCCCAGCAACTTGGCGTCGATGATCGCCTGCAACAGCTCGGGCGTATCGGGGCCATGCCGCCCAACCAGCTCCTCCAGTTCGGCGGCGAAGCCGAAGCCCGGAACCTTGCGGACGAACTCAATGAACCGCTTATTTCTTGCCTCGGGCATGGTGACGGCGGTTGGCGAACATTTTCTGAATCTCGACCTGCTCGATCGTCTCCATGGCAAAGGATGATTCGCGGCGTTCCACCTCAATCTCCCGGAGCAGCTCCGGAAGCGAATACCGGACTTCACCGACCACCGGGAGCGGGACGGATTCCGGAGGCGGCACGGGAGGGTTCTTGGCCATGGGATTTCAGCTTTCGGTCAGGTTAGTGCGGATGACTTCAGACAATTCCGCGAGGATGGCCTCCTTGGGCGTGTCCTTGCGGATGTAGCTGGTGGCGCCGAGCTTGAGGCATTCCTCGACGGTCTGGCGGTTGACGAGAGAAGTCATCATGACCACAAGGGCTTTCGGGTCCTGCGCGAGGATGGCGGCCAGAATCTCCAGGCCGTCCATTCCGGGCATGTTCACATCCAGGAGCACCAGTTGCGGCGACTCTTGGTGGTACTTGGCGAGAGCGTCCAGGCCGTCGCCGGCCTCAATGATCACGGGTGCGCCGAGCCCACGGGCAATCAGCGCCAGGTATTTTCTGATGTGCGGCTCATCATCGATGAGCAGGATTTTTCCGGTGAATGGCATCGTCAGGAGGGTAGGGTGACGCGAAACACGCAGCCGCGTTTGGGCAGATTCTCCGCGGTGATCGTGCCGCGGTGAGCCTCCACAATCTTGCGGCAGATTGCGAGACCCAAACCGGTGCTTTTCTCACCGCCGGTTGGCAGCACCGACGTGCGGCCGAAATCCTTGAACAGCTTGTGATGTTCGCTCTCGGGGATCCCAGGACCCTGATCCTGGACGGCAAACGCGACCGCGCCGGTCAGGGCGGCGACCTCCACATTGATGGTCGAGCCCGGAGGCGAGAACTTGATGGCGTTGGTGAGCAGATTGTCCACCACCTGACGGATCTTGTTCGGGTCGAGGCGCCAGGGGGGCGGCCGCTCGCCGGGCAGCAAGAGTATTTTCGTCCGCTTCTTCGTGGCCTCAATATTCGCGAGATGAACTGCTTTCGCGACGATCTCACCCAAGTCGGCGGTTTCGGGCGCAATCTTGAGTTCGCCCGCCTCAATGGTCGCCACGTCGAGGAGCTCGTTCACCAGCAGCAGCATTTCCTGGCTGGCCGAATGGATGGTCTTCACGAGGTCAAGCTGGTCCGGCGTGAGCGGCCCGACCACCCCATCGCGCATGAACTCGGCCAGACCCCGGATGGACGCCAGGGGGTTGCGCAGATCGTGCGCCGCCATCCCTAGAAACCGGTTCTTGGCCGAGTTTGCCTTGCTGAGCTGGCCCACCAGCAACCGTTGCTCCGCCAGCAACCCCCGGATCTGCAGGTGGGTCCGAATGCGCGCCAAGGCCTCCTTCGCGCGGATCGGTTTCGGCAGATAATCGACCCCGCCGGCCGCCAGTCCCTCCACGACGTCGTCCGATTCGCTTTTGGCCGTGATGAAGATAACGGGTGCGGCCGAATCGCCGTAGGCACTGCGCAGCTTGCGGCAGGCTTCGAATCCGTTGATTCCCGGCAACACCACGTCGAGCAGCACGAGATCGGGCGGAGTCTGGGCATAAAGCTCCAGCGCCTGCTCCCCCGATTCCGCCTCGACCACCTCAAAGCCCTCGGGCTTAAGAATCGCCGACAGAATCCGACGGTTGAGACGGTCGTCGTCGACCACGAGGATCTTTCGGCTGCGCACTTCAGAAGCACGGGCCGTTTCTGCGAGTGATGCCATTGCCTGCATGAAGACCTCAGCGCGCGGTTTGTCAGTGAGAAACTGCGACTGGTGCGGGCTGGAGGGAATGCGGCGATCGGGCCGGCAACTCGGATCGGAGCCAGATCGCTGCTACCCGGTGGGTTATTTCCCGCTGGCCTGCCCGCTATTGGCACGCCTACCTTGGAGATCGCGATGCCCGTCTCCCCGAATCCCCCATTGACGACCTGACCGGGCGATGTCCGATCGAAGACGAAACGACCTCAGCTACAATCCCGATGGTACCATCAAGCCCGTGCCGATGACGCGCGAGGGGGCGAAGCCCCTGGTGCCCCCGCTCCCCGGACCCGCTGCACCCAAGGCTCCGTAGACATTCGCAGATCACTCGAAAACCGCCATGCCGCACTCCGCTGACCAATCCACCCGCCGTGCCTTCCTTGGCGACACCCTCAAATTCGGGGCGGGCTCGTTGCTGGTTGGCGCCACATTGCCCGGCCGCGCCGCGGGCGCGACCCCGGCCGCAACCCCGGGTTCATCCATGATCACCGAACTGCCGGAGCTCCTCGCCAGGGTCTTCGTCGACCACGACGGCACGCGCCTCGCGCCTACGGACCGTCAGGGCCGGCGCTTCACTTCCGACCGGGCGGCCGTGACGCTCACCGCCACGTCCGCCGGCTTGGCGGTTCGCGTGACCTGCCCGGCCGGGCCGCTGACCCGCGTGGTGCTCCGGTGGGAAACCGCGTTTCCTGCCGACACGCTCTTTCTCGGCGATCATTGGGAACGCGGCTATGGCGACCTGCAATGGCGATACCTCCAGCCGGAGCGCGTCATGCCGTGGTATTTCGCGGCGCATCAAGCGTCGAGTGACCGCACGTTCATGGCCGGGGTCATGACCCAGCCGGCGGCGCTCTGTTTCTGGACGGTTGACGGCGCCGGCATTTCCCTCTGGCTCGACTTCCGCAATGGCGGCAGCCCGTCGCTCCCCGGCGATCGCGAGATTGCCGCCGCGACAATCGTGTCACTTGCGAGCGCGCCGGAAGAGACACCGATGGCGGCGCTCACACGTTTTTGTCGCCTGCTCTGTCCGGCCCCGCGCCTCGCCGCCGCCCCGATCTGCGGCAACAACAACTGGTACTACGCCTACGGGCACAACTTCGACACCGATGCGATGCGCCGCGACGCCACGTTCCTCGCGGAACTCGCGTCCGGCCACACCAATCGCCCCTACTGCGTCATCGACGCCGGCTGGACTCCCGGCACCTCCTGCCCCGGCGGCCCGTGGACCGCGGGCGATGCGGTCCGATTTCCCGACATGCCGGGGCTAGCCGCCGACATGAAGAAGCTCGGGGTGCGGCCCGGCATTTGGATGCGCCCGACCGCGCTCATGACCGTCGACGATCCGCGCCGGCTCCGCGCCGGCCCCTGCACCGCGCAGGAGAAGCCGCTTGACCTCACGCTTCCCGAGAACCTCGCCCTGATTCGCGACGATGTCGCCCGCATCCGCTCGTGGGGCTACGAGCTCATCAAGCATGATTTCTCCACCTTCGACGTGTTTGCAAAGTGGGGATTCGAGATGGGCGCCGAGCTGACCGACGCCGGCTGGCACTTCGCCGACCAGTCGCTCACGAACGCGGAGATCATCCTTCGGCTCTACCGCACCCTCCGCGAAGGCGCCGGTGATGCCGTGCTGCTCGGATGCAATTCCATCGGCCATCTCGGCGCCGGGCTTTTCGAAATCCAGCGGACCGGCGACGACACCTCCGGCCTGATCTGGGAACGCACGCGGCGCATGGGCGTCAACACGCTCGCCTTCCGCCTGCCGCAGCACGGCACGTTTTTCGCCAGCGATCCCGACTGTGCCGCTCATACCGACAGAACGCCGTGGGAATTCGACCGGCAGTATCTCGACCTCGTCGCCCGCAGCGGCACCGCCCTGTTCGTTTCCGCCGACCCGCGGACTGTCCAGCCCGACCAGAAGGCTGCGTTCCGCAGCGCTATGCAGACCGCGCTGTCCGGCGGAACCCCGGGCGGCTGCGAACCGCTCGACTGGCTGCACAGCACGGCCCCGCGCGTCTGGCGCTTTGGCGACGAGAAAGTCACCTACCAGTGGGAGGAGCCCTCGGGCGCCTTCCCGCTGCGGGTGTGAGCCTGCCCGGCGTTTGGCAAATGCGCTGGCGCTCATAGTAGCTCGGAAGGGCATAAAGTACGCAGTTAAGCTCTGTGATTCGGACTGATCCGGATTTGCCTTGGTGCTAGGATCGCTCTCCTTCCGACCTCGCGATCAACCGCGAACCCCAGTCCTTAAGAATCATGAAGTCTCTTTACATATTGGTGGCGCTTTCAGTGCTTGTCGGCAACTGTGCTCACCCACCTGGGTTTGTTGCGCACCACGCGGTAAAGATCTCGTTTCCGGTACCAGCGGTCATAGACCAGGTGCACCAATCCATAACGCTTAATCCAACGCTTGAGCTCAAGAACACAAGCAGCGACACCCTAGGATTAGATCATGGACGTTGGGGCCTAGACAATGTTGCCATCGACTATGAGCTTTTTGCTCCAGCCGGGAGCAAAATGCGAGCGATCGGAACGGTGTCGCTGCGTTCGGTTCTTGCTGGAACTCGGGTGTGCGTGAGTCTCCTGAAACCGGGGGAGTCTATTACATGGAGTCAGAATGAGGCGACCAATTACGCCGTCGCAAGAAGAGGGATGTATCGAATAATCGCTCATGTGCATGTCGCCGTACCGGATCCTCAAATGGTCGCCTGGTGTGTACCTCTGGCCGAAGCGTCGCAAATCACAGGATCGGTTCACCACTTCGATTCGGATGCGTTCACTTTCCCGGTCGAATGAGCCGGCCGAAGTATTTATGAAAACAATCCCGACCGCCTTGCTGCTGCTTTGCTTCTGGTGCTTCGCTCTTTCCGCGCGCGCGGGCACGAGCGAGCCTCTATTCCAGGTCAGGGTGAACGGACAGCCACTCGACCTGCATGAGTTCTTGCAGGGGGCGTTCGGGCAATTCGAGCTGGCCCAGCCCGTTGAGGTCGAGATTCAGGCGGCGTTTGATGTTCGCTGGGTGGAGGTCCGCCCGAAATCTGCCGGGATCACGCCTGTGATTGGAAGCGACCATCAGACCATCCGCTTCCAGCTCAGAAGCGCCCGCCCGGTCACGGTGGAGTTCAATGACGATCTGGCCCAGGTGCTCCATCTGTTTGCCTACCCGCCGGAGAAGGATCCGCCGCAACCGGGTGCGCCGAATGTGCGCTATTTCGGACCGGGCATTCACGAGGCCGGTCTGATCGAACTGAAAGATGGTGAAACGCTTTATCTGGCGCCGGATTCCTGGGTAAAAGGAAATGTGCGTTCCATCGGCACGAGGAATGTCGTGATCCGCGGGCGTGGGATTCTCGACGGTTCCGAGGTTGGGCGGAAAACGGCCAGGCAGGCCTCCTCCGCGAGCGGGACGGCCGCGGTGCCGGCCTATGCGGCCGGCAATGACAACATGATCTATCTCCAGGGCACTGCAGGAGCCACCGTTGAGGGGATTACGATCTTCAACAGCTCCCACTGGACTCTGTACGCCCGCAGCACCCGCGGCACGCATATCGACGGGGTCCGCATCCTGAATTCCAGCGTGAATTATGGCAATGACGGGATCGATCTGGTCTCATCGAGCGACGTGCTGGTGGAAAACGTCTTCGTCCGGACGAACGACGATTGCGTGGTCGTCAAGAATCTGGATGACGTGGAGACCAAGAACATCCTCGTGCGCCGGGCGGTGTTGTGGAACATGCCCACCGGGGGCAATGCCCTCGAAATCGGCTTCGAGATGCGGAGCCGGACGACCTCGAACATCCGGTTCGAAGACATCGATATTATTCACGTGGAGCGCGGCGCCGCCATCAGCATTCACAACGGCGATGCCGCGACGGTGGAGGACGTGGTGTTCGATGGCATCCGGGTGGAAGACGCGCGCCGCAAGCTGGTCGATTTCACGGTGCTTTACGCCCAGTACGGCGTTGACCGGCCGCCAACCCAGGAGGAACGCGAACAGCGGATGGATCGCGGAGGCGTTTGGGATGGCGCCCAGCGTTTCACAGCCGAGGAACGGCCGGAACGGGCCAGGTTTCGCGGTCACATCCGCAATATCCGGGTTACAAACCTGAACGTGGTTGCAGGGGCGCTCCCCTACAGCATCGTGGCAGGTTTCGACGGAGAGCATACGGTCGAGAACGTGGTGATCGAGGGTCTGCAGTACCAGGGCCGTCTGATACGCACGGCGGCCGAGGGGAAGTTCGTGGTCGATCACGCACCCGGATTCGAGATCAGGTGACCGGCGCGCTTCCATCCGGATGTCGCCATTCTTGTCTGCCGACTGCCCCATGTCGATCCGCGCAATCCGCCGTCAAATCCTTCCGCGCAAATCCCGGCCAAGCCGGGATTGATTTCCCAGCGGAGCGATTCATAGGCTTGGCCGATGCAGGTGCGAACCTCATGGGCGGCTGACCGGCCCAGATGTTGGTGCATGGCCGTGCTGGTGTTCGGTCTGGTGTTGGCTTGCTATTGGCCCGCGCTGCGCGGCGGGCTGGTGTGGGACGATCAGGCCCATGTCACTCGGCCGGATTTGCGCTCCTGGTCGGGGCTGGGCCGGATCTGGTCTGACCTGCGCGCGACCCAGCAGTATTATCCAGTCCTGCACAGCGCATTCTGGATTGAACACCGGCTGTGGGGCGACGCGACGCTCGGCTACCATCTGGTGAATGTCCTGTTCCACGCGACTTCTTGCTACCTGCTGGCTCTGGTTCTGCGCCGGCTGTGGCGTTCGGACACCACAGCCCCCAGGATGCCCACCAGCGCCGCCTGGCTGGCGGCGTTGCTCCTCGCCGTCCACCCGGTTTGCGTCGAATCCGTTGCCTGGATCTCGGAACAGAAGAACACCCTTTCCTTGGTGTTTTATCTGCTGGCCGCGCTGGCGTATCTCGAGTTCGCCGACCGGCGCAGCCGGACGGCCTATGGGTGGGCGCTGGCGTTCTTCCTGCTGGCGCTCGGGACCAAGAGTGTGACGGCCACCCTGCCGGCCGCCCTGCTCGTCGTTCTTTGGTGGAAGAACGGGCGGCTCGACTGGCGGCGCGACGGTGTCCCGCTGGTCCCATGGTTGGTCGCGGCAGCGGGCGCCGGACTGCTTACAATATGGGTCGAGCGCCGGCTGATCGGCGCGGAGGGCGGAGCCTTCGATCTGTCAACCGGGCAGCGCTTCCTCCTGGCGGGACGGATAGTCTGGTTCTATTTGGGCAAACTCGGCTGGCCGGCCGATCTCATGTTCATTTATCCCCGCTGGGATGTGCCGGCCGCCGCCGCCGGCTGGTACGGATGGGGCGGGGGAGTGCTGGCGGTGACGGCTGGTCTTTGGCTGATCCGTCAGCGATTTCGCGGTCCGCTGGCCGGATGGCTGTTCTTCGTGGGTACGCTCTTTCCGGCCCTGGGGTTTCTCAATGTCTATCCCTTCCAGTTCTCGTACGTGGCCGACCATTTCCAATACCTGGCGAGCCTAGGCATCATCGCCACCGCCGCCGCCGGCATTGCTTTGGCGCTGGCCCGGGCATCACCAAGGGCACGCGCCAGCGGTCGGATGTCGTGCGCCCTGTTTGTTGCCGGACTGGCTGTGATGTCCAATCTCCAGAGCCGCGTGTACCGCGACAGCGAAACCCTCTATCGCACAACGCTTGAACGGAATCCGGCCTGCTGGATGGCGCATATCAATCTCGCAGCCGAACTCGTGAAGTCGCCGGCTGGCGTGCCCGAGGCGCTGATCCACTACGAGCAGGCGCTGCGCATCCGGCCCGACAACGCCGAAGCGCACAATAATCTGGCGAATGAGCTGGTGAAGCTGCCCGGCCGCACGCCGGAGGCGCTGGGCCACTTCGAGCGCGCGCTGCAACTCAACCCCGCGTTTGTCGAAGCCCACGTGAATCTGGCCAACGCGCTCGCCAAGCTGCCGGGTCGCCTGCCTGAAGCGCTCGCGCACTATGGCCAGGCGCTGCGCCTCAGCCCCGGCAGCGCCGAGACTCATTACTGCCTCGCCAACACGCTGGCAGCCCTGCCCGGTCGCACGACCGAGGCGCTGGCCGAGTATGCGCAGACGCTCCGCCTCCGGCCGGACTACGCCGAGGCGCACGATAATCTGGCCGGCTTGCTGGCCAAGCTGCCGGGCCGCCGGCCCGAGGCGTTGGCGCACTACGAGGAGGCGCTCCGCCTCAATCCGGACCTGGCCAAGACGCACTATAATTTCGCCGTGGCCCTGGAGATGGTACCGGGCCGCGAGGCCGAAGTCCTCGCCCACTATCGGGAAGCCTTGCGCCTCAATCCGGACTACGCCGAGGCGCACAACAACCTGGGTGTCCTCTTAGCCCGGGCCGGCCAGCTGGAACCAGCGCGGCAGCATTGGGAGACGGCCCTGAAGTTGAAGCCCGATTACGAGGATCCCCGGAAGAACCTGGAATTGCTGCAGCAGATGCACCGGCCGTAAGCCACCCGCGTGACTAGTCCGGGCTAGCTCTCGTGCACGATATCAGGATCGATGATGCCGAGCGCGCCATCCCGCGCTCTCTGAATGATGACGGAGAATTTGTACCGGTCGTACGGTATTTCGTCGTTAAAAGTGTCGGTGACATACAGGACGTGGTCCAGCCGGCGAATTTGGGACTGGTCGAAATTCAACAGACCGAGCCTCGCCTGATCATCGGGTTTAGCCACACCTTCCAGCAAGAGAAACGAAATTCCGACCGGGTAATAGGCATCCGGGCTTACCGTAAACCGCAGAGTGGCCCCCGGGGAACCGATCTTCAGCGTGTTGGGCTCGGCTGGTTCAATCCGGACCAGGGGATGCCGATTGGTCAACGTCATCCTGGCCCTCGAACCATGGCAATTGGCCCGCGATTTCCTCAACGAGGATCCCCGTTGCGCGGCGGGTCCGCCGGCCGCGAGGACATCTTTGAATTCGATCACATCGAGGCTGACCTCAGCCGGTCCGAGGTCTTTTCGCATTTGCGCATCCAGCTTCCTTAACGCGGCGATCTCTGAAGACTTAAGCATGGCTATGATTTTTCTATTTGCGTGGTTGAGGGGGAGTAAGTTCCTGGCGGTGCCGATCCGGTCCGAATCGGGTCAGGAGTCTAGCTGAACCGTACCGAGTAAATTGAAGTGCGCAATCATTGCAGGCCGATCCTCGGCGGGCCCATCCGGGCGGCGGCTGGAGCGGCGGGAGTGCGCAATGACCGACCGCAGCGGTGCCGTCCAGCCGCAGCTGGCCGACCGGCGGGAACGCGCGGCTATACCTCCTTCGGCCATTCGCCACAGGACAAATCCGTGGTCAGAGGGCTATGCCGTCAAAAATTGTCCCGATCGGGCCGGACCCACCCACCAAGCGGGTCGCCGCCGTCAATTCGATCAGCAGCGGTCTCTCGAAGTGTCGTCTGGGGTCGAGTTGAGCCTATTTGTCGCCAGGCGCAGAGGCTCTGGGCTGGCTAGCTCTCATGCACGATGTCAGGGTCGATGATTCCGATTGCGCAATCACGCGCACGCTGAATGACCACGGAGAACTTATACTGATTGTCGTGGCCCTCGTCCTTGAAACTGTCGGTGATGGTCAGGGTGTGCATCGTCCGGAGCATTTGAGCCGTCTCGAAATTCAAGATACCGAGCCTTTCCAGCTGATCGGGATTGGGTTCACCTTTAATCAACTTAAACGCGATCCCAATGGGGTAGTATCCATCCGGTTTGATTGTGAAACGAATGGTCGCCCCCTTGGATCTGATCTTCAGCTTATTGGGTTCCTTCTTGTCAATAAAGACACGAGGATGACGAGGACGATCGTCCATTCTCATTGCGGCGACCGTGCTGAGGTTTCCGCCGGTGGGGCCTAACTTGCAGGAGGTGGGCGCGAGGACATCCACGAAGGAATTCTTGCGCACTGTGAGGGTGACCTCGGCTGGTTTCATGGCCTTCACTATCGCCGCGTCGATTCTCCTTTGGGCAGGGGTCTTCTTCATTGCTCGATTCTCCTATTTGGATTGATCTGGGGGGACTGAACTCCTGGCGGCTCCGCGCCGATCCGCCTCGGGCCACGGGTCGAGCGGGACGTAGCCAAGTAAATTGAGCTGCGCCACGACGGCATGCGCTTCCTCGGAGCGCCCCATCCACGCCGCAGCGCGCGCAGCCGGATCGAGCAACCGCCAGTCACGGGTGTTGGGCAGTCGGGGTGCGAGCAGATCCGAGACCTGCTGCCAATGGCGTCGTGCCAATGCGAGATCATTGCTTAGGGCGGCGATTTCGCCCGCCAGCACGCCCGCCAGAGCGCGCTCGCCCACATCAGTATTGGTGGCCCGGCCTTGGCGGATCAACTTCTCGCCCAAGTCGACGGCGCGTGCCGCCGCGGCCGCCGCATCCGCCCGGCCGCCGGACGCACGCAGTTGCGCTTCCAGCCGCCAGGCCGTCACCAGCCACAGGATGAACTTGCGATCGGACGGCTCCGCTGCCGACAAGCTCTCAAGTTCGGGCCGGACTTCGCCTACCAGGCGGGCCGCCGTGGCCAGATCACCCTGTTTCCGAGCGAGCAGGGCCTCCTGCAGGCGATAGTGGAGCGAGGCAGATGACCAGTGCCGGTTGGCTGGATCAAACGTTGTTAGTTCATCGATCAGCCGGCGGGCTTTCTTCAACCGCTTCTCGGCATCGGAGAGCTGGCCGGTGGCCAGTTGGATGTTGCTCTGGAGCACATTGGCATCGGCGAGCAGGAATCGCCAACGCGCGGTGCGCGGTTCCTCGGCCACAAGTTGTTCGAGGAGTTTCGTCTGCGATCCATATTGATCCAGCGCTTCGGTGAAATCACTCTGCTGCTCAGCCAGGCCCCCGAGCCAGGAGTGCGCATTGGCGATCCGAAAGCGCAGTTCCAGATCTCCCGGGTTCGACTCGAGCATCTTCTGCAACGTTGCCAGCAGCGCCTGAAAATCGGCGCGAGCCGCCGCGAATTCCCCGCGCTCCTGCCGAAGGACGGCGAGAGTCTGTTGCCCATAGGCGACCTCGCCGCGCCAGGCCTGCCGCGCCGGGTCGAGGGTCACGAGGGCCAGGCCGGTGTCGTAATAACGCTTAAGCCATTCGGTGGCGTCGGCAAACTCGCCGCGCTTCCAATGGACCAATCCAATCCAGAATTCCGTCTGGCCGCGCTCGAAGAGGATGTCGCCGTCCCGCGGATGCCGCGTCGCCAGGGCCGCCGCGCGGCGATAGGCTTCCGCGAACGCCGCGGCCGCCTCGGCATAGCGGGCCTGGTCCATCCGGATTTCGCCGATTTGCCTGAGGGCCTTCGCGTGCCGGGCGAGCACACGGTCGTCGAGGTCGCGGGGCTCCCGCGAGGCGAAATAGGCCATCGCTTTGTCGCCGACCGACTCGAGCACCTCGAGCCGGCCGACCTTGGCGAGCAGGTCGCGGAGGTCGCCGACCATGAATGAGAGCAGATCCTCCGCGCGGGCGCGTTCCCGGCCGGCGATGCGCTCGGCGCGGGTGGCCCGCACCGCCTGCCAGGTGCTGATGACCGAGCCGGCCAGCAGGGCGAGAGCGACCGCGGCCCCCGCCGCGAACACCAGGCGGTTACGCCGGATGAGCTTGCCGAGCCGGTAGGCCCGGCTCGGCGGGCGGGCGACCACGGGTTCGTCATGAAGGTGCCGCTCAATGTCGGCGGCCAGCGCCGTCGGGGTCTCATAACGGCGGACGCGGTTCTTCTCCATTGCCTTCATCACGATCCAGTCGAGGTCGCCGCGCAGCAGCACAGAAAGCCGGGCTGGATCGGTGCCGTGAAGCTTGGCCACCATGAGGCGATCCGAGTCGGTGAGGGTTGAGAGATTCGTCGAAGGCTTCGGCGGCTCGACTTCGCGAATGACCCGGCGGATCTCGTCAAGGCCCGCCTTGAGGAGCGATTTGGGGTCGAACGGCGGCCGGCCTGTGAGCAGCTCGTAGAGCAGGACGCCGAGCGAGTAGA
>PMBT01000019.1 GCA_003153035.1 Opitutia bacterium | reverse complement strand
AGCGCAAGGGCCGTTGCGGCCGCGTGGCCGAGGGCGTTTGCATCCGCCTCTATTCCGAGAAGGACTACCTGGAGCGCCCGCGTTTCACCCAACCCGAAATCCAGCGCGCCAATCTCGCCGACGTCATCCTGCGCATGAAGGTCTTTGGCTTTGGCGACATCGAGCGATTCCCCTTCATCAACGCCCCGCCGGCCAAGGCGGTGCGCGCGGGCTACCAACTGCTGGAGGAACTGGGGGCGATTGCCGGGGCCGAGGCCGGCGACCCCGGCCACAACCTCACGCCGATCGGACACGAACTCGCCCGGCTGCCGGTGGACCCCACCGTGGGCCGCATGATCCTGCAGGCGCGGACCGAACGATGCCTGCGGGAGGTGCTGGTGATCGCCGCCGGCCTCAGCATCCAGGATCCGCGCGAGCGGCCGCTCGACAAACAGACCCAGGCCGATGCGGCGCACCGCCGCTTTGCGGGCGCCGATTCCGACTTCCTCACGCTGCTCAACATCTGGGAGGCGTTTCATGACGACTTTGAGATGATGTCACAGGGCCGGTTGCGTCGTTTTTGCCACGAGCACTTTCTCTCCTACACCCGCTTGCGCGAATGGCGGGACATCCACGACCAGCTCGTCGAGGTGCTGGCGGAGCGGGATGATTTCAAGCTGACCTCGATCCGGGATGGACTCTCGGCAAATCTCGAATTCCAAGGTCCGAATCCCAAACTCCAAACCCCAGCAGACAAACTCCGGATTCCAAACTCCGAACCCGGAACGCCAAATCGAGAATCGCAGATCGGAAAGCAAAAATCTCTCCCGCTGGGCTTCGGCACGCCGGCCTACCGGGCCATCCACCGAAGCATCCTGGCCGGCTTGCTTGGAAACATCGCCAGGTGGGACGTGCAGAACGGTCAGTACAAAGCCGCCCACGACCGCAAGGTGAATCTGTTTCCCGGTTCGGTGCTGGCCGTCAAACCGGAGGCGAGGAGGAGGGGAATGTCCGCCTCCGCAAAGCCTGCGGCGGACAGCAGACTGCGCGCCCAGCGCGCAGTCTGCTGGATCATGGCTGCCGAGATTGTCGAGACGACGCGCTTGTTTGCACGCACCGCAGCCCGGCTCGATCCCGCGTGGGTGCTCGAGCTCGGCGCCCACCTGCTCAAGGTCAGCCACACGGAGCCGTTCTGGAGCGCCGAGGCCGGCCGGGTGCTGGTGAAACGCCGCGCGCAGCTCTACGGGCTGGAGGTCGAGACATGCGCCGTCGGCTACGGGAAGATCGATCCGGTTCACGCCACGGAGATCTTCATTCGCGAAGGACTGGTGAACGACACGATCACGTGGCCCTTTGATTTCCTGGCCCATAACCGGAAGGTGCGCGACAGGGTCGAGATCATCCTGACCCGCACCCGCAGCAGCGGCTACCTGAACCTCGATGAGGCGATCTACCGGTTTTACGCCGCGCGACTGCTGCCGACGGAAGCCGCGGGACGCTCGCCGCCGACGAAACGCGCCGGGAACGTGGCGCCACCCGGGCCCGCGGTGGCCTCCGTTCCCGAGCTCATTGATTTGGTCCGTGAACGGCGCCTGACCGAGCCGAAGTTCCTCTGTTTCGAGGCCGAGGAACTGCGTGGATCCGAAGAGGCGGCGCATGATGCGGCGGCGTTTCCCGCCGCGCTGCCGGTGGAGAACCGCGTGCTGGCGCTCGATTACGCCTACCGGCCCGGGCAGGACGATGATGGCGTCACCATCACCGTTTCCGTGCGCGACGCGGCCGAGCTCACGCCAGCCGCGCTCGACTGGGCCGTGCCCGGCCACCTTGAGGAAAAAGTGCAGCATTTGCTGAAGGCGCTGCCCACCGGCCAGCGCCGGAGGCTGATTCCGTTGGCGGAAACGGCGAAAGCAGCGGCGCGCGCGGTCGCGCAGCAGGCCCGGCTCCGTGGCCGGCAGGAAACCCTGGCGGACAGCCTCGCTGGCTACCTGCGCGAGGCGCACAAGCTGGCGGTGGATCTTCGCGTCTGGACCGCCAAACCCTTGCCCGACCACCTGCGGGTCCGCGTGCAAGTGGTCGACGAGCGGGGCCAGCCGCTGGCCGCCAGTCGCGATCTAGCCGACCTGCAACGCCGGCTGCAGGAACATCAGCGACAGCTCAGCGCGGAAATCGCCCGGGAGGACCCCGCCGCGTGGCGCCGCGCCCGGGCCCGGTGGGAGCAGGACGGGCAGACCGGGTGGACTTTTGGCGAGATCCCTGCGCGGGTGCACGTGTGCGACCAGGCGGGCGTGCCGGTCCACGCCTATCCGGCGCTGGTGCCGGTCGACGCCGGGGTCGCGCTGCGCCTGTTGAAAACGCCCGAGGAAGCCCAGGCGGCGCTGCGGCGGGGACTGTTTCATCTGTTCGAGCTGCAGTTGCGGTATGAACTCGCCTGGCTCCAGCGAGACCTGCGCGATCTCCGCGTCCTGGGGGTGCTCGCGGCGGCGTTTCTATCCGTCGAGTCCCTGCAGGAGCAGGCCCACGCCACGTTGCGCCGCTGGGCCTGCGCCCGGCCGGTGGTACCGCTGACCGGCGAGGTCTTTGCGCGCGAGCTGGAGCGCATCCGGGCGGACCTGCGCGGGGTGGTGCCGCGCCTGGGGGATTTGTTGCGCGAGATTCTCACGCTGCGCCAAGCACTGTTGACGCATCCGCAGCCCTATCCCGGTCTCGCGGGGGATCTGGCGGGGCTGCTGCCGGCCGATTTCATCGCCGCGACGCCATTCGCCCAGCTGGTCCACCTGCCGCGGTACCTGCGGGCGATGCACCTGCGCGCGGAGCGCTGGAAACAAAATCAGGCACGCGATACGCAGCGGGCGAAACAGCTGGCACCATATGCGAAGGCGCTGGCGGCGTTCTCGACCGGAACAATTTCCGCGGAGAAGTCTGGCCGCTTCCGCTGGTTGGTGGAGGAGTTTCGCGTCAGCCTGTTTGCGCAGGAACTGGGCACGGTCGAGCCGGTTTCCCCGGTGAAACTCGACCGCGAGCTGAAGGTGCTCCGGCGATCTTCCGGAAACACCGGCGCGCCGGCGGAAGCCGTTCCGAAGTCCAGCGACCGGCCGCCGGCCCCCGTCGTCATCCCAACCACGACCGGGCCGCTCAAGAACCTCGGCGCGCTCGATCGGCTGTTCCCCCGGACCTGATCGGTGCGACCGGAAAAAAATCGCCTTTCCAGTTGTCGCGCGCGCTTGAAAGGTTAAGATGACAGTTGGATCCCCGGAACCAATACCCCCATGAATACCTCGGTCGCCGTCTTGCTGGAACACAAGGGCTCGGTTGTCTTTTCCGTGCCCCATGATATCACCGTGGCCGCGGCGGTGAAGGTTATGAACAGCCACAAGGTCGGCGCGACGCTCGTGATGGACGGCGGCCGGCTGGTCGGGATTTTCACCGAGCGCGATGTCCTTTCGCGCGTGGTGGCCGCCGGCCTCGATCCGGCCACGACGCCGATGGAGCGGGTCATGACCCGCAATCCGATCACGGTGGCCTCCACCACGACGATCGAGGACGTGATGGCTTTGTTCACCGCCAAGCGTTTCCGCCATTTGCCGGTGATGGACGATGGCCGCCTCGTGGGCCTGATTTCGATCGGCGACATCTTGCGACGGATGGTGGAAACGCACCGGCACGAAGCCGAACAACTGAAGCAGTACATCGCCGGCGGCTATCCGCCCTGACGGAGGGGCGGCACCAGCCGGTGCGCGTGCGCCGAGGCGGCCGTCACAAAGATCTGGCGTCGGTCCGGGCGTTCGCTGAGAACCACGGCTGCATTCTCGTGTCCATCCTGCGAATGAATCTCGTCACCGCCGAATCCCTCATCACCACCGCGCTCGGGCGCATGAATGCGCTCTACAGCCAGACCGTGTTCGACGAGTGGGTGGTGCTGTCGCTGCAGACCGGCCGGGGCGGGATCCTCGCCTACCACGGCCCGCGGGCGGAAAGTTTCCAGCGACGGTTGGCCGCCGATGTGGAGCCGCTGCGCGCTGAAATGGAGGGGAAACACCTGGCGGTGGGTGATTTCGAATTCGCCCCGGCGGCGGCGGGCACGCGCTTCGATGCGTGCCTGCGCATCGGGCAGGCCAGCTACCTCATCTGCAATCACACGGGCAAGTCGATGACGGAGATCCGCCAGGATCCGCGCTGGCTGCACGCGCAGAGGCCGTTCGTGGAATTGAGCGGAAAGTTTCGCACCGATTCACTCGAGTGAGCGAACAGATCGCGGCGCTCGACGCCGTCATTCCCAACTCCGCCGCCGCCGGCGGCCGGAGGGTGCGCCAAGTGGTGAGGCCGTCCCCAGCGCTTTGCCTGCACGTCAGTCTGTCCCGCCAGCCGGTTCGGAGAGAAAGGAGAGGATGATCGGGTTGACCAGGTCGGGCTGGCTCGAGAACGTGGCGTGCGGCGTGCCGGGGACGATGCAGAGCCGGGCGTGCGGAATCAGCCGGGCAATCTCCCGCGTGTGCTCGGGTCGGATGACATCGTTGTCGCCTGCCATGACCAAGGTTGGCGCCTGAATCCGGGCCAGCTGCGGTTCGTCGATGTCGGCGGCGGTTGGCGCCGTGCCCCACAGCGTCTTGAGTTTTCGCTGCATGATCGCGGCATGATCCGGTGCGGCGGCCGGGCCCGGCGCGGTCACCGGAGGCGGCCGTGCTGGCGGCGGATCCAAAAATTCAGGTTTGAGTCCGTCGGGCCGGAGGTTGGCCCCCGAAACCACGAGGCGCCGCACCAACGCGGGGTGCCGCACCGCCAGGATGAGACCGATGATGCCGCCGTCGCTCCAGCCGACGATGTCCGCCTGGGTCACGTGAAGCTGGCGGAGCAGTTCGGCGGTGTCTTCCGCCATGCGGCTGTAGCTGAGTTCCCCGTCGACGTCATCACTGTGACCGTGCCCGAACTGTTCCACGCCGATGACACGGCGGGTCAGGGCGAAGACGGGGATCTGTCTGGCGAACGATCCGAGGATCGTGCTGCCGCCGCCGTGAAGCAGGACGAGCGGGGCGCCGCTGCCGTAGACTTCGTAATACATCCGCCGGCCATGGACCAGGGCGTAGGCGCCGGACGCGGCGGCCGAGGGTGCAGCGGCGGGGGGAGCGGCCTCCGTTGCGCACAGCCCGAGGCCGGCCAGCAAGAACGCCGCGACACGAAAAATGGTACGGAAGCACATGGGAAAAAGGAGGGGTAGGTGGCGCGCGGAACCTCAGGCCAGCAGGCCCGCGTAGAGAAACCAGGCATAGGCGGCAGTGAAGATCCAGCCGGCCCAGCGGGGCAGCCCGCCGAACGCGAACAGGAAGAACGCGTGCAGCATGGTGGCCCCGAGCAGCAGCAACAGGCCGGTTTGGAAGAAGCCCGGCACCGGCACTGGCAGGAAACACGCGCAGAGGCCGAGGCAAAGTGGGATGCAGATGTGGCCGTCGCCCACCTGCGAACTGTAAACGATGTCGGGACGGCGTTTCCATCCCCAGTAAAGCGCGAGCAAGGCGTTGGGCAGAACCATCAGCCAACCGCTGAGCCAGCCGAGGTGATTCGCGTTCACGAAAGCGCCGTGTTGGTGGGAAAGCCAGGCCACCAGCCAGTCGATGCTCACGTAGAGCCCGTAGGCGCAGGCGAGCACAACCAACAGGTCGAAGTAGAAGAGCAGACGGAAGGACGTGCGCTGCCGAACGTTGTGTTTGAGCACGTCGAACATCTGGAAGCACTGCCAGAAGAGGAACAGACCAATCAGGATGAGACCGTCCCGGCGGTCGAGGCGGCCGTCGTCGGCGAGCACCCACACCGCGCCCGTGAAGAAGAGGACCGCGGCGAAGGTGAGCAGCAGCGAGAGACGGTTGACGCGCGGGGCAATGTCGCGGGCGGCCTTCCCACCCCGGCCGCGGGCGGCGGGCGCGCCGCGGACCACTGCGAGCCCCCAGAACAGCGCGGGCAGGCCGAGCAGGAGGGTCAAATTGGTAACGTTATTGACGAGGCAGTTGATCAACACCTCGCGCGCCGGTCCGCGGTGCGCCACCATGATGTAGACGAAGAACAGGTTGCCGAGGCCCGAACAGTAAGGCATCACGAGCGTGCCCAGCGCGGTGCCTTCGAGGCCGTGGTCCAGCATGGCCTCGAGCCGCCACATCATGAGCAGGGAGGCTCCGAGGAAAAGGCCGAGATAAGTCCACGAACTCGTCAGCCCGAGCGCATCAAGAAAAGTGGGGAGAAAATCCATGGTCAGAACAGGTGGCGCTGGTGCGCGGTGAACGACGCCTGCCAGCGGCCGCCGCGCCTGGCAAGCCGCGCCCGGGCGCCGAAAACGGCGCCGAGCAAGCGGGCGGTCAGCACGTCCTTCCGCGGGCCGGCGGCGACGACGCGACCCGCCTTCATCACGAGGACATGTGAGAAGGCCGGCATGAGCTCCTCGAGGTGATGCGTGACCAGAACCAGCGTGGCCGCGCCGGGGCGTCGCGCGAGTCCGTCCAGGAACTGCAGAAAATGCTCGCGTGCCACCGGATCGAGTCCGGCGCAGGGTTCATCGAGGATCAGCAGCCGCGGTCGCGCCATGAGGGCGCGGCCGACGAGGATCCGCTGGCGCTCGCCCTGGGACAGCAGGAGCCATTCGCGTTCGGCCAGATGGGCCGCGGCGACTGCGCGCAGAATGTTTCTTGCGCGGCGGCGGTCCGCCAGACTCACCCGTCCCCAGAGATCGAGCTGCGCGTACTTGCCGCTGATCACGGTCTCGATGGCGGGTTCACCCGGCGGAATCAGGTGATGGACCGCGGAAGTCACGAGCCCGATGTGGGTGCGCAGGTCCCGCCAGTCGGATTCGCCGAAGCGGTGGCCGAGCAAATCGATCGTGCCGCGGGTTGGCGTCATGTACGCGGTGAGCGCCTTGAGCAGCGAGGTCTTGCCGCAGCCGTTGGGGCCCAGAATTGCCCAATGCTGGCCGCGTTCCACACGCCACGACACGTCGTGCAAAATGACGCTGGATCCCCGCTCGATGCGAAGATGCGAGACGTCGAGAACAGGAGGCGATGGTCGGGCCGGCACGCGCCGATGGTGGCGAAGGCGGCGCCCCGGCGTCAATGATCGCCGTTTCCGCCGCCGGCGGCAGCGGCACCATGACTTCCGGCCTATTCCCTTTTGCAGAGCAGTCTGCTAGGGTGCCCGGTGATGTTCGTCTCGAAGAGATTTACCAGGTTCGCGGGCTTCTGGGCGTTTCTGGTCGTCGTGGTCGTGTCCTATGCCGGGGTGTTCGCGGTGATGGGCCAGCCCCTGCTGACGTGGAGCAACGCGGCTTTCGTGGGGCTCGGCGTGGTGTATCTCGGGGTCGCGGTCGCGTTCGGGATGCCCGGGGCGAAGAGCGCCGAGTCACTGGCGGGGCGCCTGATCTACTTTGCGATCCAGATGCCGCTGGTGACCCTGATCGTCTTTGCCAGTCCGGTGCAGGGTGGCATCGCCCTGCTGGTGCTGCCGCTGGTCAGCCAGGCGGTGTTCATGTTTCCGACCGTGCTGGTCGGGCTGTTCTCGGCGCTGCTGTACGCCGTGACGCTGGCGCAGATTGCGGCGGCCTACGGGTGGAGGAGCGCCTTCCTCGACAGCCTGGGATTGCTGGCGGCGTTCGTGTTCACGATTGCGTTCAGCTATGTGGCCCAGCGGGAGGCGGTGGAGCGGGCCAAGGCCCAGGCGCTCTCGGCGCAGCTGGAGGAGGCCAACCAGAAGCTTCGTGATGCCGCGGCGCAGGCCGAGGAGCTGGCAGTGGCGCGCGAACGCAACCGCCTTGCCCGAGAGATTCACGACGGACTTGGCCACTATCTCACGACCATTGCCGTGCAATTGGAAGCCGCCCAGGCGTTGCTGGGTGGGTCGCCATCGCCGGCGGCGGATGCGGTCGATAAAGCCAGCAAACTTAGCCAGGAGGCGCTGGCCGACGTGCGGCGTTCGGTGGGCGCGCTGCGCGTCGACGCGCCGCGGGCAACGCTGGTGCATCAGCTGGAGCAGCTGGCGCTGGCCGACCCGCAGTTGATGGTTGCGGTGGCCGTGCGGGGAATGGCCCGCGAGCTGGCTCCGGCCGTCGAGCATGCCTTTTACCGCGTCGCCCAGGAGGGCCTCACCAATGTGCGCAAGCATGCCGGCACCGGTCGGGCCCAGCTCGCGCTTGATTTCGGCGATCCGGTGCTCGTGAAGCTGGCCGTGGAGGACGATGGGCGCGGCGAACGCGGCGGGGCGGCGGTCGCGGGATTTGGCCTCAACGGTGTGCGCGAGCGCGTTGAGCAATTCGGCGGACGCATGCAGGCGGCGCCGCGTTCGCAGGGCGGATTTGCGCTCGTGGTGGAGATGCCCGGATGAAAAAGCTCCGGCTGCTTCTGGTGGACGATCAGGCGCTTTTCCGCGAGGGCCTGCGGACGCTCCTGGCCCTGCAGACGGACTTTGAGATCGCGGGCGAGGCGGCTAACGGGGAGGAAGCCGTCGCGCTGGCGCGAAAGCTGGTCCCGGATGTGGTGCTGATGGATTTGCGTATGCCAGTCCTCGGCGGGGTCGAGGCGACGCGGCGGATCACGGCGGAGGCGCCGGCTGCGCGGGTGATCGTGCTCACGACCTTCGACGAAGATGAGGAGGTGTTTGCGGCGCTGCGGGCCGGCGCCGCGGGCTATCTGCTCAAAGCCTCGCCGTCGGCCAAGCTGTGCGAAGCCATCCGGCTGGCCGCCCGGGGCGAGTCGCTGCTCGAGCCTTCGGTGGCGGCCAAGGTGGTGGCGGAATTCGCCCGGATCGGCGACCGGGAACCGCGCCGGTCGTTTCCGCCGCTCGCGGAGCCGCTTTCGATCCGCGAGCGCGATGTGTTGCGTCTGCTGGCCGAGGGCCGCAGCAACAAGGAGATCGCCGGAGAGCTCGGCATCGCCGAGGGCACGGTGAAGAACCACATGAGCAATGTGCTTGGCAAACTCGGCGTGCTTGACCGCACCCAGGCGGCGCTGCGGGCGCGGGAACTGGATTTGATCTGAAACCGTGGCCGAAGCGTGAGGTTTTGGGTCAAAACCCAAACTCTCACGCAGCCTGTCGGAC
>PMBT01000049.1 GCA_003153035.1 Opitutia bacterium | reverse complement strand
TTCGAGTCCCGCCCACCGCGCCATCCGCCGCTCCTTCGGAGCTATGGATGGCACGGCCAGCCGCCTGCGTTTCGCTTGGCGAAACTGCGGCGAGATGCCGCGCAGCAGAGCCCAGAGCGAAGGCGGGCAGCCCTCCGCCAACCCAGGACGGCTCGGCTCGGCCAGCCGACACGATCTGTCTGGCGAAACGGCGGTAAGGTCCCGCGCCGAAGTCATGGACGAAAGTAGCCGGCCCGCGCTCGCCTTGGACCTTGCGGCGTCGCGATTTTCAGCGACACTCGTCCCATGGTCAAAATCACCGGCGAGTACCAGGGCGATCTGCATTGTCAGGCCACGCACGGCCCGTCGGGCCGCACGCTCGAGACCGATGCGCCGGTGGACAACCAGGGGAAAGGCGAAGCGTTTTCACCAACGGACCTGATGGCGACGGCGCTCGGAACCTGCATTCTCACCACCATGGCAATCGCGGCCCGGCGGCTTGGCATCGACCTCAAGGGCGCGCGGTTCGAGGTGACCAAGGAGATGTCGACGGACATTCCGCGGCGGATCGTGCGGCTGGCCACCTACATCTGGCTGCCGGTGTCACACAGCGTTGACCGGGATGACGCGCTGGAACGCGCCGCGCGCACCTGTCCGGTGCACAAGAGCCTGCATCCGTCAATCGACGGGCCGGTCGTGCTGCATTGGACGGAATGACGTTCTGGATGCGAGACGACACGGCTAGTGCGGCCCGCTGAACTGGCAGACGGTGTTGAAGACCAGCTCGATCCGCTTGCTCACTCCCACCCGGACTTTGATCTTTCCGCGGGTCGGATCGGAGCTGTCGGGCACGGCGCGGCCCTCGATGCGGCGCGGGGTCCCCGAGGACTTGCGGGCGTGACCCTTGAACTCAACCGTCTCGCCGCTCCGGAGCTGGCGCAGCTGGTCATCGGAGAACTCAATGAAAATGCTGCCCTTCTCACTGTAGAAGAAGGAGGGGAATACCTTGGCGGTGTAATCGGAATTGTAGATGCCGTCATGCCGCGTCAGGGGCGTCATCGCCAGGCTGACGGTGCCGACGTAAATTGAGGTTTTCGCCGGCTCAATCGTGACCTCCGCATTACGGTTACCGTGCGGCGCGCCGGCGGGGGTCGTCGTCGCCAGGATCTCCTCCCCGGCCATGGCGGCGGTCAGTGCGAAGAGGGCGACGGCGTGGACGACTAGGCGCAGCACGCGCCCACTGGGCGCGCTGGACTCCGCCGGGCAATCCATCTTTGCGCGCTCCCGGTGGGTCGGGGGAGGCCGCACGCCTCAGCCGGACTCATGCAATGGAATCGTGGTCGTCCTGAGAGGAACTCGAACCGTTCGGTGAATGATGTAGGAAGCCCGCTTGCGGGTGATTCTTCCTCTGCCATCCTCCTTCGCCAAGCCGAGCGAAGGTTAGGTCGCGCGCGAGCGCGCTTCCTACAGATGCACGATTCCGCCTCAGGGGAGGCAGGTGCGGCGTTGCCCAATTTCTCATTGCCCCAGGAGCCGCCCGGCAAATGATCGCGGATGCATATGGCCACCAAAGCTCATGTCACGTGGGGCGGACGGTTTTCCGAGGCTCCCGCCGCGCTGATGCTGAGATTCAGCGAGTCGGTCTCCTTCGACCAACGACTCGCCTTGTTTGATATTCAGGGCAGCCGGGCCCACGCGGCCATGCTGGCGCACGTGACGATCATTTCCCCGGAGGAGCGCGACGCCATTTGCACGGGGCTCGACGAGATCCGGCGCGAGATCGAGGCCGGCAAGTTCCGTTGGGATGCCAGTCTCGAGGACGTGCACATGAATATCGAGCAGGCGCTCGCCAAGCGAGTGCCGGCGGCGGCCAAGCTCCACACCGCGCGCAGCCGCAACGACCAGGTGGCGGTGGACATGCGGCTTTTCTTCAAGCAGGCCTGTGCCGTGCTGCAGGCGAAGATCCGCGGGGCCGGTCGCGCCCTTCTCGCCGTGGCCGAGGCGAACCGCGACGTGCTCATCCCCGGGTACACCCACCTCCAGCGCGCCCAGCCGGTGCCGCTGGCCCACCATTTGCTGGCTTGGCTGGAGATGCTCGAGCGCGACTACCAGCGTCTCGCCGAAGTCGCCGACCACGCCAACTGGTGCCCGCTCGGTTCCGGGGCCGTCGCCGGCACCACGCTCCCCATCGACCGCGAGTTCACGGCCAAGGCGCTCGGCTTCGTCGATGTGCGGGGGCGTCCGCGGGTGACGCAGAACTCGATGGACGCCGTGGCGGACCGCGACGGGTTCATCGAGTTTGCCGGCGCCTGCGCGCTCATGGGCGTGCACCTTTCCCGCATCGCCGAGGACCTCGTGCTCTGGTCGAGCGCGGAATTTGGCTTCGTGACGGTATCCGACGCGTTTTCCACCGGTTCGTCCCTGATGCCGCAGAAGAAGAACCCTGACTCGTGCGAGCTGCTGCGCGGCAAGGCGGCGCGATTGCAGGGGAACCTGCAGACGCTGCTCACCCTTGTGAAGGGCCTCCCGCTCACCTACAACCGCGACCTGCAGGAGGACAAGCCGCCGGTTTTCGACAGTTTCGACCAGACTGCCCTCTGCCTCGACGTGCTCGCCGGCGTGATGGCCGGACTGAAGGTGAACGCCGCGCGCTGCGCCGCCGTGGTGGGGGACCCCGCGCTGCTGGCCACCGACCTCGCCGATTATCTGGTGGGCAAGGGCGTGCCGTTTCGCGAGGCGCACCACGCTGTCGGCGCCGTTGTCCGTCTGGCCGAAAAGAGCTCCGTCCGCCTCAATAACCTGACGCTGGCGCAGGTGCAGTCGGTGCACCCCGCGTTCGGCGCCGATTGGATCGAGGTGTTCGATCTGTCCCGGGCGATGGCGGCGCGTGCGGCCACGGGCATGCCAGGCCCGGCGCAGCTCCGACGCCAGATTGCGCGCTGGCACCGGGTGCTGGACGCGTGATTCCCGGAATGGCCACGATTCGCATCCTGTCTGACCGGGTCGCCAACCAGATCGCCGCCGGCGAAGTCATCGAGCGGCCGGCTGCCGTGGTCAAGGAACTGGTCGAGAACAGCCTCGATGCCGGCGCCACGCGCATCGAGGTGGAGTTCCGCAGCGGCGGGCGCGCCTCCATCCGCGTCGAGGACAATGGCGGCGGAATGACGCGCGACGACGCGCTGCTTTCGCTGGAGCGCCACGCCACGAGCAAGATCGCCGAGGCGACGGATCTGGACCGGCTGGCGACCTTCGGATTCCGGGGTGAGGCGCTGCCTTCGATTGCCAGCGTGTCCCGCTTCGAGATCCAGACCCGCGCCGCGGGCGACGAGGCCGGCACGGAGGTCTTTATCAACGGCGGCAAGTTCGTGCACGTGCGCGACTGCGGCCGGCCGGTGGGCACCCGCATCGTGGTGTCGCAGCTCTTCAATTCCGTGCCGGCGCGGCGCAAGTTCCTCAAGAGCGACGCCACCGAGAGCGCCCACATCATCCACTGCGTGCGGCTGTATGCGCTCGCCTGCCCGCAGGCGGCGTTCACCTTGATCGAGGACGGGCGCGCGATCTTCCGTTCGCCGGAATGCGCGACAACGGGCGAGCGGGTGGCGGAGATTTTCGGGCGGCAGATCGCGGAGTCGCTCCTGGCGATCGAGGTGGCGGACGGCGGAATGCGGCTGCGGGGGCTGATTGGCCGGCCCGGGGTGGGCCGCGCCACCCGGCACGAAATGATCACCTACGTGAACCAGCGGCCGGTCGACAGCCGCACGCTCAGCTACGCGCTTATCGAAAGTTATCATGATTCGCTGCCGAAGGGACGCTATCCGCTGGCTTTTCTTTTCCTGGAGATTGATCCCGCGGAGGTCGACGTGAACGTGCACCCGGCCAAGCGGGAGGTGCGGTTTCGCAACGAGGTGCAGGTGCGTGCCTTTGTCATCCGGGCGGTGCTCGAGCGACTGCGGGAGCTTGGCGGTGGGTCCGGAGTTGTCGCGGGGCTGTCGCTGGCCACCGGAGAGGCTGGCCGACTGGCGGCGGCGACGTTTCCCGCCGGCGCGAATCCGCCGGCGGAATCCCGCCTGGCCGCGCCGTTCCCGGCTTTCCGGCCGCTGGCTCCGCTGTCGGCTCCGCCGGTTCCGGGGGAAAGGATGCCGTTGCCGGCCGCGACGGTGTCCGGCGGGGAAGCGGCCCGGTTGAGAATCAACTGGCGTTATGTCGGCTTGGCCCACGGCGTCTATGCACTGTTCGAGACCGATGCGGGTCTGGTGCTGCTGGACCGGCGCGCGGCGCACGAGCGGGTCTGGTATGAGCGCCTTCGCACGCAGTTTGCCACGGCGCGCGTGGCCACCCAGCGTCTGCTGCTGCCGGTGCCGGTCGAGCTCGATGCCATCACGACGGCGCTGCTGTTCGACCGGCTGGGCTTCCTGAACGGTCACGGTTTCGAGATCGTCGAGTTTGGCCGCAATTTCTTCCGGGTGGAGGGTGTGCCGGAGTGGATGGATCCGGCTGACGCCGAGGCGTTCCTGCGCGATCTGCTGGGCGCGCTGCGGGAAGGGCTCTTGATGGCGAAGGACATCGATCTGGCGCGGGACGAGCTGGCCCGGCTCGCCGCCGTCAGGGCGGTGCGCCTGCCCGATGGCACCAGCGAGCCGGACATGCGCACGCTCGTCTCGCAGCTGTTTTCCTGCCGGCAGCCACTGACCAATCCCGCGGGGAGGCCGACCTATATCGAATTGGGTCATGGGGAACTCGCGCGGCGATTCCAGAAATAGAGCGATCGGCGCGACCAGTACCGACTTCGGGGCGATCAGCGCACGCGGCCGGGCATGCTTTTTTCGTGGCGGCGAGGCGGAGAATGTCGGATGACATTGCTGCGATCCCATCAGTCTTCGCGCCAAGCTTCGACTTTTCCAGCCGTGTGCCTCCGCACTTTCGTCCGAATCTCGTTCTGCTCGCTCTGCCTGGCGGTTTCCGGTCGGGCGGAGGACCGGCCGGCCTGGCTCGTCGTGGGTCCCTGGGACGCGCGGATCGAAGGCAGGGTTGACGGATTGGAGACCGCCCTGAGCGTGGTCGTCGCCAAGCTGCGCATCACCCTGAACTTTGACCATCCGCTGCCGCTCTCCGCCGCCGCCGACTCCACCGCGGGCCAGACCAGGGCCTCCGGCGGGGGCACAATCCCCGCGATCGATTTTCCGCCGATCGTAAGATCGCTGCGCGTGGAAGGCGGGGAGCTGGTGCTCAAGCGCGGCAGCGAGACGCGGACGCTGTCCTGGCAGGGCGAGTTTGCACAGACCAGCCCGGGCAGTTGGGGAGGCAAGCTGACGGCAACCGGCCCGGGAACTGAACTCGCCGCGAACGTCAGTTATCGGACGACGGAGCGGACCTGGCGGGTGTCGGCGCTGGCGGTGCGGCTGGACCTGTCCGCCTGGAGCGCGCTGGTTCTTCCGATGTTCCTGCCGAAAGGCATGGAGTGGACCTGCGGAGGGTTCGCCACACTGGAGGGCGCGCTGGCGTGGACCCCTGGCGGTTTGGACGGAACGATGGTGCTGGCGGTCCAAGACGGGCGGACGGGCAGCGCCGATGGCGGGATTGCGATCGAGGGCATCGAGGGCGCGCTCCATCTGGTAAGCCTCACCAAGCTGGCTTCGGCGCCCGCCCAGCGCTTCACGGCCCGGGCGTTCACCGCCGGGCAGGTGCGCATGACCAACCTCGTGGCGGAGACGACCCTGCTTGCCGCCGATCGGATGACGGCGCGGATCGATGGGCAGGGTTTGGGCGGGAGGCTGGCGGTGGATCCCTTTGAGTTCAATCCGACCGAGATCCGGTACAGCGTGAACGTGCGGATGGACGAAATCGAAGCGCAGCCGGTTCTGGCGATGTTTCCCGCGGTGCCGCAGGGGACGGGCACGCTCGTGGGGCACGTGCCGTTGAGCTGGACGGACGGACGCCTCGGGTTTGGCGAGGGCCGGCTCGAGCTCAAAGCGGGAACGACTGGGCGCGTCCGGTTTCACAATCCGGGACTCTTCACCCAGGCTTGGGCTGCGTGGCTGCCGGGGCGGAAGCTGCTGGGCCAGATCGAGGTCGGCAAGGAGGATCTGCTGGTCAGCGAACTGAGCATCATGCTGCATGCTCCCGGCGCACCCGACGGGCATGCGGCAGTGGTCCGTCTGGTGGGTGTGCCGGCCGAACACCCGCGGCAGGGGCCCTACACCTTCGATTTCAACATCAATGCTTCGTTGGAAGGCTTCATCAACCTCGGCATGAAGCAGAACATGAGCTTTGATTTTAAGTGAAACAGGAATTGTATGTGCCGGTCGAATAACCCATATTACCTCAATGAAAAGTCCCTGGCTCCTCGCGCTGTTGCTGCCGATGGTCGCGGCGACCGGTTGCATCAATGTGAAAGCCCACATCATCGTCGACGTGAATGTGAAGGTCGACAAGGCGCTTGATGACTTCTTCGGCGACCTCGACAAGAAATCCGTCACCATCACCGAAACCCCGGTTCAAAAATGACTGCCATGAGAACTCTCTGGATCCGTCTGCTCTTCACCCTCGCCGTAATCTCGCTGCCGGTCGCCATGCCCGGCCTGCAGGCGCAGAATCTGGGCGCGGTGAAACAACGCATGGCGCAGCGGCTGCCCCAAGTCGACGCGCTGAAGGACCGCGGAACAGTGGGGGAGAACAATCGCGGTTTCCTGGAGGCCCGGGCGGCGCTTTCTGGCGCCGAGAATCAGACGGTTTCGGCCGAGAACGCCGATCGGGCGGAGGTCTACAGCGCGCTGGCGCAGCAGACCGGCACGTCGTCCGACCAGGTGGGCCGAGCGCGGGCCAAGAAGATTGCGGAGACCAGCAGTCCGGGGGTCTGGCTACAGGACGAGAGCGGACGCTGGTATAAGAAGTGACCGTAATGGGCCCGGTGCTCCGGTGGCGGAGGGTGGGGTCGGCGTTCCCGCCGGCGCGGGGGCCGCTCGCCCGTCGCGCGGGCGCGATTCTGTATCTGATGATTTGATACGGACTGCGGGCGGGCTGGCGGGCCGTCTCCGGCGTCGGCGGCAGGGAGCGAAGCAGGCTGCAAAAAGCCGGGCGCGGCGGCGGTTTTCCGCCAGAAATAATCTGCGGAAGATGTTGATGACAAATGACAAGGAATGTCAGTGAGCCCGCAAAAAGAAAGTACTTGATTCAGGGGCTCAGGTTTCCATTGTCCACTTTCCTTCTTCCAACGTCCCGTGAGTAACAGCTGGGACGCAAGAAGCGAACACCACCGAAGCAGCCGTTCCTTTTCAACGCGCTTTCCGTTTCGACGGGAAAAGTGTTGACGGAAAAAAGGCGGGTTGCCTTAGTGGATATCTTTCCCTCGGAGGGAAGGGGTTCTTTGAGATTTACTTTGTGCGATTGATTGGGACCCCCAATCAACCTTAAATATTTAGAATAAGCGTGTGAGAGCAATCTCACGCGCAGCGTAGTTCATGAATCACTAGGTTCTGAACTCTCTTTTCGGAGAGTTTGATCCTGGCTCAGAATGAACGCTGGCGGCGTGGTTAAGACATGCAAGTCGAACGGGCTTTCGTGAAGGGCAACCGGATCGAAAGCTAGTGGCGAACGGGTGCGTAACACGTGAACAATTTACCTGCGAATGGGGAATAGCTCGCCGAAAGGCGAATTAATACCGCATGTGGTTGGTGACCTCATGGTTGCCATACTAAAGCCGGGGACCGTAAGGCCTGGCGTCCGCAGAGGAGTTCGCGGCCTATCAGCTAGTTGGCGAGGTAACGG
>PMBT01000086.1 GCA_003153035.1 Opitutia bacterium | reverse complement strand
CTAAACGGTCCGGACGTGAAACATCCTCTGGGCGATCGCGCAGGTCGTGACAAAAAAGATGGGCGATCAGAAAACGCGTTTACCCCAGAGCGGATCGTCTATCGGCGTCGCAGTCGCGCGAGGAAAACGTCGTTCTCCCGCAAGGGAAACTCGTGCTGGAATCGCCCGTCGGCCCCGATTGTCACGGTGGTCTGTTCGACCGGCGCGCCGTCGCTTCGGGCTTTCAGCAAGGCGACCTGCTCGCGCGTGAGTTGCGCGGGAGCGCCGAGGTCCCGGTAGACCGCATAGGCGTCGTTGACGCGATACCCGACCTGAAACACTTCAAGCGCGTAATCCCCCGCGGGCAGGCCGCTTAGGCGCAGTGTGGTTGTGCCCCTGGTTGCCGCCGGCAGATCACGCCGGTAGAATTCCTGGTTGATTACCGACGGTCCTGGGTGGGTGATCGTGAAGTCCCAAAACAACGCCTCCACGCCTCCCTCACGGTTGGTGCAAACCCACGCGGCCGGATCGCTGCAATCCAACTCGGTCTCCCCCAACCGGTGGAGGAACTGGTAGGCGAAGAATGCGGGTTTGTTGATTCCTTGGTAGTTGATCAGGCCGAACCCGCCGTGAAACGGCGTCGCGCGCGGCCCCGCTTCCTCGAAAATGTCGGTAAACGTCCAGTAGGACATCGACTGCGCGGCACTTCCCGTACCCTTGATCTTGTCGAGGATGAACGCAGCACTGTGATAGCTATCGTGGATCGGATCGGACGGCGTGTAGGAGGTGCTCCACTCGGTGTAGTGTAACTCGAGGTCCGGCCGCGCCGATGCCGCGATCTGGGCGCGGGACCGCCGGATTTCGCGGTAGACCGCCTCGCGATCGGGCGAGAGCACGGTGCCGGCTGAGCCGGTCTCGTCGAGATAGCCCGCCATCACCGCGTAGTGATGAGTGGAAATGAAATCGAGCGGCGCGGCGTTTCCGGTGCAGAATTCGATCATCTCTGGAATCCAGGCGTTGCCGGCCGTCGCCGGGCCGCCCACCCGGTACCGCGGAGACACCGCCTTCACCGCCCGCGCGGTTACGGCGTAGAGCTTGAAATACTCCACTCGGGCGATCCGCTCGAACTCGGCGTCGGTCTTGCCCTGCTTGTCGCCGATCCAGAAGCCGGCGAGGTTCGGCTCGTTCCACACCTCGAAATACCACGTTGCGATTTCTGCCTCGCCATAGCGCCCGGTCCAATGCGTTACGAGGGCGCGGATGAAGTCCGCCCATTTTTGATAGTCCTTTGGCGGCGTCACGTTGCCCTTCCACCAAAAGACCGTGTGGGTTCCGCTCGCCAGCGCGGCCGGCATGAAGCCGAGCTCGACGAAGGGCTTCACGCCGATGGCCAGCAGGGAGTCGTACAATTCGTCGATGTACTGCCAGTTGTAGATTGGGCGGCCCTCTTTGTCCTCGCGGTACACGCCCATGTCGTCGCAGAGCAATCCGTGAAAACGCAGGTAGCGAAAGCCGCACTCGCGGCGCACATAGGCCAGCTGGCGCTGCCAGTCGGCGCGCAGGCCTTCGTTCGCGCGGCCCGCTCCCAAGCAGACATTGAACATGGTGTTGAGCGGGCCCTTGACCTGGCGGACGTCGGCCACGATCACGCGGGGCGCCGGCACCGGATCGACGGCGTGTGCGACCGGTCCAGTCCAAAGCAGCGTTGCGGCGGCCAGCCGGCAGGAAAGCTGCGTTGCCGTCCGTTTCGCGTGCGCCAGCAGAGCCGGATTTCCGACTGCGGCCGCGGCGCGCCGCGTCGCCTTCCCGACGAGGCCTTCGAGGGAGAGCGCGGGATCCCGCATCGCTCTCCACGTCGTCAGCTGGCGGCGTATCTCCCTTGGAATGCACCGCACTGCCTCCTGGAGTTCCTTCGCTTTCATCAAGCACCTGTAGGTCTCCGCCAGATCCCGGTCAAGGTCTCTACTGCATACGGGATGTCCTTTCGTTTTCGGTCCAATCCGACGGGGTCATGTGTGAATTTTCAACAGAGCGGTTTGGAAGGATTGCGTCTGGGTCTCTCCCTGCAAGCGGAAGCGGCGCACGTACTGGGTCACAGCGCCGGGAACTCCCATCTGCAGCCGGTCCGCCAGCCAGGCATTGCACACCGAAGTCCTTTGGGTCATGAGCGCAGCCAGGCGCACCTTCTCCGCGGCCGATTTCTTCGCCGGCAGATGATCGAGTTGAATTCCCAGCGCCTTGGCGGCGCTGCGCAGTGCCCGCTCCCATTGCGCTGAGCGCACTTGTTGATGCGCCTGGCGGTCCGCCCCGAGCAGGTCGAAGCCGGTTTCCCTCCCTGTGGTTGTGGAGAGTTGTTCGAGCAGATCCGCCTGAAAGTCTGCCGATCCCAGCGCCCACCCTTGACTTAGCCGGCCAAATTTCGCCTCTCGGGCATCCGCACTCTCCTCCGCGCGCACCGCGAGATAGCCGAGATAGCTACGCCAGCCCGCCGGAGTATCTGCCAATCCCCCGCTCCCGGCGAGCACCGTTCCCGACACCAGCCACGCCGGGCGCGGCTTCCGGACCAGCCACGGTAAACTGCTCCAGCGATACTCCAAAAGTCGCTCGACCGGGAGCACCTTGGCCCGCACCGGGTTGAGGTGAATGTAGTGGGCGACTTCTCCCAACGCTTCTCCCGGCTCGACGTGCAACGCCCGATATCGGCCCTGAAACGGTCGCCCCGCTTCGCCTCGAAAACGATTGAAGCGCGCCGCCCCCTTACCGGCAAAGAGGTCTCGCCGGTAGTTACCGCGATTTATCACGTGGTAACAGGCTCCCGCATACTCAAGGCGCACCCGCCGGGACATTGCACTTTCTTGATTTTCTATTGCTAGGAAGTCAAGCGTGTATTGATATTTCACACATGACCCTCTAGACTGGCTCGGCGAAACGCCCACGTTGAAGCCGGCGGCGCCGCCGCGATTCCATCCCGTGCTGGCCACCAGCAGCGCCAGCGGCACCCAAGTGGCGGCAAGACTCAAATGCCGCCAGCGCCGGCGGCGCCACGCCTCGCGGAAAGTGCCGGCCACAAACGTCCGGTCATACAGGAACACCAGCAGCGGCGCGGTGGTGCCCACCTCCTTGGCGCCGACGCCGCCCAGACAGGCCAGCACCGTCAGCACGCGCCACGGCCACGGTCGCGGCGACGAAGCCGCGCGGCTGAAACAATAGAACGTGAGCAGGAAGAACAGTCCCATCAATGACTCGGTGCGCTGGATGATGTAGGTCACCGCCTCAGTCTGGAGCGGATGCAGGGTCCAAAGCAGAGCAACTGTGAAGGCCAGCAGCGTGGCGTCCGCCGGGTAGGGCGCGTTATCCTTAACGCGCCGATCTGATGGATTGGAAACCGAAAGCGGCGG
>PMBT01000004.1 GCA_003153035.1 Opitutia bacterium | reverse complement strand
ACCAGGTTGAGCACCTTGCCGCCGCCTGCCAAGACCTCGCCTGGCTGGGCGATCCGGTATTGCACACGCCCGTCGCGCGGTGACTTGAGCAGGCTGTCCTGGATGTCGGCCTCAACGCGGGCGATGGTGGCTTCGCTTGCGGTCACGCCGGAGCCCGCGCCGACGACTTCAGCTTGCGCCGCCTTGATCGCGGATTCGGAGGCGGAGACCTGGGCCTTCGCCGCACTCACCGCGGCCGCGGCGCCCTGCACGTGGGCGCGGTCGTCGTCGAGTTCCTGGATTGGTGATGCACCCTCATGGGTCAGTTTCTCGGTGCGCGCGAGCCGGCGCTGGGCGGCGTCCAGGTCGCTCTCGCGCTGTCCCACGATTGCGGCGGCCGCGACCGTGTCGCTCTGGCGCGCCGCCAACTGGGCCTCCGCACTGGCGACCGCGGTGACCGCCTGTCGGGACTGGGCGCGCGCCTCATTGCGTTGCGCGTCGAGCACGTCGATTTGCATCTGCGCCAACGGCTGGCCGACCCGGACGAAATCGCCTTCATTTACCATGATCTCCTGCACGCGGCCGCCGAGCTTGGTGGCAACATCGATTTCGGTCGCCTCGATGCGACCGTTGCCACTGACAAAACCGGGACCCGGCCCGGAGGGTTTCAACATAAACCAGGCAACGATCGCGAATCCGGTGGCGACGATCACACCGGCTGCGACGACCGTTCTTCTCTTCCGCAGTGGACTTAGCCTTTGCTTGAGGGCTGCGGCAATCGAAAGCGCGGGCGCAGTCGCTGGTGCGACAGTTGGAAGGGGCGGCGGGGCGGTCGGTGCAGCTGAAATGGCGTCGGGATTCATGATCGATTTGCGGTCTTGCGGCACAGGGGATGTTTCATGGTACCGATAGCGAGACCGCCTCGCGGCGATCCACCCACCCGCCTGAGCTCAGCCTTCCTTTGTAAGGCCGACTCTGATAGTCACCTGCCACTGATCTTCTCTGCCCTCGCCGGCGCCGCCGTGGGTCTCTATCACCTGGAACCAACAGGAGTCTCTGATGGTTTTGTACGCCCGGTAGACAGTACTGATGATGGCGTCCTCAATGGAAGTGGTGGAGCTACCCGTGAATTCGACGAGTTTATCGGCAGGGTCTTTCATGGGATGGCGAATAAAGCTACAATCTGGGCCGGTCCCTTAATATGGGGCATAACCCTGCCCCAGACGGGGGAACCCGGCACTCCCCCAAGGCAGAGCGGGCGAAGATGGTTCGTCTGCCTCGTTCAGGCTTGGTTACGATTGCCCACTTTCGGCATCGCCGCCGCTGCGAACGACGCACTGACGATGGTCTGGGCCTCATCCAGAATTCGGCGCAAATGGGCTTTCCCGCGGAAGCTCTCAGCGTAGATCTTGTAGATACTCTCGGTGCCGGACGGGCGCGCGGCGAACCAGCCATTTTCGGTCACTGCCTTCAGCCCGCCGATGGATGCATCGTTGCCCGGGGCACGCGTGAGGATGGCCTGGATCTTATCGCCCGCCAATTCAGTGTGTGTGATCTGCCTGCAGGAGAGCTTCGCCAGGATGGCCTTCTGCTCCGATGTGGCGGGGGCATCAACGCGATCAAAGAACGGCTCGCCGAATTCCTGCGTGAGCCCGCGGTAAAGCTCGCCAGGATCGCGACCCGTCCGCGCGGTGCTCTCCGCGGCGAGCAAACAGGGGATGAATCCATCTTTGTCGGTTGTCCAGACGGTGCCGTTCAGACGCAGGAAAACCGAACCAGCGCTTTCCTCGCCGCTGAATCCCAGCGAACCATCGAGCAAACCAGCCACGAACCACTTGAAACCAACCGGCACTTCGAAGAGCCGCCGGCCCAGTTTGGCGGTGATCCGGTCTATCATCTGGCTGCTCACGATGGTCTTCCCGACAGCCGCCGATTTTGACCACTTCGGCCGGTTCTGAAACAGATAGAAGATCGCTGCGCAGAGGTCGTGATTCGGCGGCAGCAATCCCTCGCTGCTGGTGACAATCCCGTGCCGGTCGTGATCGGTGTCGCATGCGAACGAGAGATCAAAGCGATCCTTCATCTTGATCAGCCGCCGCATCGCATAACGCGAAGATGGGTCCATGCGAATCTGCCCATCCCAGTCCACCGTCATGAACCGAAAGGTCGGGTCAACCGTCTGGTCCACCACGGTCAGGTTCAAACCATGCCGTTCGGCGATTCGCGCCCAGTAATGAACACCTGCCCCGCCCAGCGGGTCGACGCCGAGACGGATCCTCGCGCGGCGAATGAGGTCCAGATCGATGACGTGGCCGAGATCGTTCACGTAGGCGGAGAGATAGTCGTGCCGGTGCGTCGTTAAGGCGCGCAGAGCTCGCTCGTGGGAGATTCGTTTTACCCCCTGGAGTTGAACTTCGAGCAACGCGTTCGCCTTTGCCTCGATCCAACCGGTTGCGGCCTCGTCCGCCGGCCCGCCGGTCGGCGGGTTGTATTTGAATCCACCGTCATGCGGTGGATTGTGCGAAGGCGTGATCACAATCCCGTCGGCCAGTCCGCGTCGTCGCTTGTGATTGTAAGTCAGGATCGCATGAGAAATCACCGGGGTTGGGGTATATTCGTCTCCTTCGGCGAGCATCACCTCGACGCCGTTTGCCGCCAGCACCTCCAGCGCAGTGGCGCAGGCCGGAATAGAAAGCGCGTGGGTGTCGATGCCCATATACAGCGGGCCGGCGATTCCTTGTCGTTTGCGATAGAGACAGATCGCCTGGGTGATCGCGAGGACGTGGGCTTCGTTGAAGGACAAGTTGAACGACGAGCCGCGGTGCCCGGAAGTTCCGAAAGCGACGCGTTGCGTCGGGATCGCTGGGTCGGGCGCATCGGAATAGTAAGCGGTGACGAGCCGAGGCACATTCACCAGGATATCAGCTGGCGCCGGCTTGCCCGCAAGTGGACTGATCTTCACGACGTTTCCTTCGTGGGCGATCATTCGAGTGCCGCCCCTTTCGCCTGATGCCATCGATGACGTTCCGTGCCGCCAAAACATGCGGCGAGAAGAAATTGCGGCGG